>CAIKTE010000318.1 GCA_903830285.1 uncultured Chitinophagaceae bacterium
CAAATTTTGAGGACTGCAATATAGGGAGTTTGGTTGAAATTGTTCATAGTTGAAGGAGGATAGGTCATAGAAGAACCTGTTAATTCTTATCCATGAACCATCACCTATTATCCATGACCTAACTAATACAGATCATCCAGTTTCATCTTCAGGTATTTCCTTACACTGCGGTGTGTACTGATCACCGAAATGCCCACTCCCACAAGGATCATACCGCCAAATAGTATCAAATTCAAAGTAACATCATGTATCAGTTTCAATTGAGGTACCTGATTTTCGAGCCAGGTGATCATGATAAACAGCAAAACAATAGAAATTCCGGCGCTGATCAGGCCATTGATCACGGCTTTTAAGTCCATTGGTTTGGTGATAAAGCCTCTGGTTGCACCCACCATTTGCATGGTCTTGATCAGGAAACGGTTGCTGAACATGGCCAAACGGATCGTATTGTCGATACTGAACATCACGATCAGGCAAAGAATAACGGCTACTACCAAAAATGCCAACCCGAATTTGGAAGCTTTGTCGTTCACGTTATTGACCAGGTCGCTGGGATATTTCAATTCAGTGATCTGATTGCCATATACGGCCATAATATCTGCAGATATCTTATTCAGGCTGTCTCTGTTCACGTAAGCAGCTTTTGCAAAAAAGTCGATGCTTTCAGGTAAAGGATTTGCATCTAAGATCTTTGCCCAGTCTTCATTATTATCTTTATTCCATATCTGTCTGGCACTTTCCTTATTTACATATTGAACATCTTTGGCATAGGGCTGATGGGCAATATATTGCTGAATCTGGCCGATCGTATCCTTATTGGCCGTGCGCAAAAAAGCCTGCAGTTTAATGTCTTCCTTAAAAACCTGCCCCGCACGTTCAAAGTTCAGGAAAATCCAGCCCATGATACCCATGATCAATAATACCAGCGATACGCCAATAATGCTGTATATATAATTGGGCTTGCTTCTTTTCAGTGATGATGCGCCTTCTTTTGCCATAGTAAATAGTATCAGTTGTGAACAATGCAAATGTAGCTAATCACGTACATTTGCAACCACTCTAACGATTTCTTCAGCCGTCAAAGTATAGCAAGGTAAAATATTACATACAAAAATTTTGTTAGAATTATTTTGATGCTGGCTGAATTGCTGCTATTGGGCTGTTGTTGCGTCGCACTCTTGTACATTTCGAGTTTTATTGTGCAAAATAAGTTTCATACAGAGGTGCAGCGCCGCAAAGCGAAAATCGTTACGACTTTTCGTTGCGAGAAAAAACTCAGTTAAGTTCAGAATGTTGAATAGAGTGACACAACAGACGATGCCCCCGATTTATCGGGGAAAAACAAAAGCAGGAAATAAAATAAAAAAGTCAAAGGTGAAACGTGAATGAACTATCACCTATGAACCATGAACCAAAAAATACATTGTAATTAAGAATATGGAATACAAATTCAGGGAAATAGAGAAGAAATGGCAAACGCATTGGAAAGAATCGAATGCATACAAAGTTTCGAATAATAGCGATAAACCTAAATATTATGTGCTGGATATGTTTCCGTATCCGAGCGGTGCAGGTTTACATGTGGGACATCCACTGGGTTATATTGCCAGCGATATTTTTGCGCGCTTTAAAAGATTGAAAGGATTTAATGTGCTGCATCCGATGGGCTATGATGCATTTGGATTACCCGCCGAACAATATGCGATCGAACATGGTATTCATCCTGCCATCTCAACAGAAAATAATATCAATAATTTCAGAGCACAGTTAGATAAGATCGGCTTTAGTTTCGACTGGGACAGAGAAGTAAAAACATGCGATCCCAAATATTACAAATGGACACAGTGGATATTTCTGCAATTGTTCAATTCTTATTTCAATCGCTTTACGCAGAAGGCCGAAAGCATATCGCAATTGATTTCCACTTTTGAAACAGAAGGGAATATCAACTTTCCATGTCCGGGTGATGCAAGCATCGAATTCGAAAAAGACCTCTGGAAAAGTTTTACGGATGAATATCAGCAGGAAGTGTTGATGCATTATCGGTTGGCTTATTGCGGTTATGGTGAAGTGAACTGGTGCGAAGCATTGGGAACTGTTTTAGCGAATGATGAAGTTGTGAATGGTGTGAGTGAACGTGGTGGTCATCCGGTAGTAAAAAAGAAATTGCGTCAATGGTATTTAAGGATAACAGAATATGCAGATCGATTGCTGCAAGGCTTACAGACAGTGGATTTCAGCGATGCGATGAAAGAAATGCAAACCAATTGGATCGGTAAATCTACGGGAGCAGAGATCATTTTTAATATCGGTAATCGTGAATCGTCAATCGCGAGTCCACTTGCGACTTCGGCTTCACGACTTACGATTTATACTACCCGCCCTGATACGATCTTCGGTGTTGATTTTATGGTTGTATCACCCGAACACGAACTGGTGAAACTTATTACAACAACAGAACAAAAAGCAGAAGTTGAAAAATATATCGACTATGTAAACAGCCGGAGTGAAAGAGAACGCATGGCTGAGAAAAAGATCACCGGATGTTTTACGGGTGCTTATGCCATCAATCCATTCAATGCAAAACCAATTCCTGTTTGGATCAGTGAATATGTGCTGGCAGGTTATGGAACAGGTGCCATCATGGCCGTTCCTTGTGGTGATGAACGTGATTTTAAATTCGCGAAACATTTTAATATTCCTATCACCAATATCATCGGAGATCATTTTAATGGTGAAGAAGCCAATGATACCAAAGAAGCAAAACTCAGCAATAGCGATTTCCTGAATGGGGTTGTGATGAAAGATGCAATAGAATTGGTCGTAAATCAAATCGAAACATTGGGTATCGGCAAGAAGAAAATAAATTATAGGATGCGTGATGCTGCATTCAGCAGACAACGTTATTGGGGCGAACCATTTCCAATTATCTGGAAAGATGGTGTTGCAATTCCAATTCCTGAAAGCGAATTACCATTACAATTACCTGAAGTTAAAAGTTATAGTCCGGGACTAGAAGGAGAAGGACCGCTTTCCAATATTCATGATTGGATTTATCAGTATGAAGATGCTGATTTTATTCCCCCTTCAGGGGGCAAGGGGGTATTAGAGACCAACACAATGCCCGGTTATGCAGGAAGCAGCTGGTATTTTTTACGTTATATGGATCCGCATAATGCTGAAACATTCTGTAACAGGAAAGTAAGTGATTACTGGAATCAGGTTGATTTATATATTGGCGGAACAGAGCATGCAGTGGGACATTTATTGTACAGCCGCATGTGGACGAAAGCCCTATATGACTTAGGTTTTATAGGATATGATGAACCTTTTAAAAAGTTGCTGAATCAGGGGATGATACAGGGGGTATCTCAAATTGCCTATGTTCAAAAAATCGAATTTAAAGAAAATGAAAAAGGAGAAGAAGCAAGTAGAGGTGAGTCAAATACAATTTTTGTTAATGGACAAGTAGCATCGGTTCCAGAAGCAAAATTGCAACTATATTCTTCTGAAGTAATAAACGAATATAATAAAGATCATTTTAAACCTTATAATATTCCAATAGAATTAGTAAGTCTCAATAGCGCTAATCCTAAAAGAAATGAGTTAAATATAAAGGAAGCTTTAAAAAAATATTCAAATAGACTAAATGCCATTTACATAACTACAACTGGCTTTAATTATAATGGTAATTGGTTCATCAAAAAAGAAAATGATTGGGTTGAGGATATTTATAATGAAGCAAATCAAGTTTTCTATGTTGAGAGTGAAGTGGAAAAAATGTCTAAGTCGAAATACAATGTTGAAAATCCTGATGAAATAATTGCAAAATATGGCGCCGATACTTTCCGTATGTACGAAATGTTCTTAGGTCCGGTTGAACAAAGCAAACCTTGGGATACGAAGGGTATTGAAGGTGTACACCGTTTCCTGAAAAAATTATGGCGTTTATTTTACGACGAAGTGAAAGGCCCGATCTGGACGGAATCAGCTCCCTCTCTTTCGGAGAGGGCGGGGGGAGAGGCCACAGCCGAAGAATTAAAAACATTGCATAAGACCATCAAGAAAATTGAAGATGATACAGAGCGTTTCTCTTTCAATACTGCAGTATCTGCATTCATGGTGTGTGTGAATGAACTGGCAGATCTTAAATGTAATAAACGTGAAGTGTTGGAGCCTGTTTTAATTATGCTGGTTCCTTATGCACCGCATATTGCAGAAGAATTATGGAAAGCGTTGGGAAACAGTAATTCTATTTTGGATGCAGCTTTCCCGGTATTCGATGCAAAATATGTAGCAGAATCATCCAAAGAATATCCGGTAAGTATTAACGGCAAATTGCGTACAACCATTTCTTTGGATATTAATATTTCACAACAGGAAGTGGAACCGATCGTTCTGGCAAATGAAACGGTTCAAAAATGGCTGGAAGGCAAAGCGCCAAAGAAGATCATTTTTGTAAAAGGAAAGATGATCAATGTGGTGATATAAGATAGATCATTCTTTAGCCCGTAGCCGGAATTTAATTATTCTTTAAAATAGTAGCCTCATCGAGGCAATAGAAATTCAGCTTCAAATTGAAAATATGCTGCTGTAAATAGCAAGTGTTCGGCTGAGGTTCAGCCGAGGTTCGACGGAGCCATAGCGGGCTGTCTTTCGAAATTGTGCTGTTTTAGTCAATAAGGATTGATCTTAAAGATTTTTAGAAAAAACCTTGCAAAATTGACAGTATAAGACAGTTTTTGAGTCGAATTAACCATGAATTATCTAAGAAGTATATAAGGCTTATATAAGGAGTATGCGCCATTGTGACATAAAAGTATTTTATACTGAAGCATAAGACAATTCATTTAAAACTCAGCTAAAGATCTTCCCCTAAAACAACTCTTCCGGCTCTGGCTTTTAAGTCGGATTTATTATTTCATGGCTATTGCATATTTCAAACCTAATATTTATTTTGCCTTGCATTTTGCACCAAACCTAACACTAACACCATGAAAAAGATCTTCAAGGTATTGCTGTATTTAATTGCGGCGATCTTCATCATTATTGCCGGTATCATTTCTTATGTTTCTTATTTCCTGCCCAATGTGGGCAAACCCGAAAATATCACTGTTGAAAGAACACCCGCCAGAATTGAAAGAGGTAAATACCTTGCCAATTGCGTTACGGTTTGTATGGATTGTCATTCACATAGAGACTGGACCAAATTTGCTGGCCCGATGGTCGCCGGCACAGAAGGACAGGGTGGTGAAAGATTTGATCAACGCTACGGCTTTCCCGGCGTTTTTTATTCCAGAAATATCACACCGTATAAATTAAGCAACTGGACAGATGGAGAAATATTCAGGACCATTTCAACAGGGGTTGATAAAAATGGAGATGCTTTGTTTCCCGTGATGCCCTATCATTATTATGGCCAATTGGACAGAGAGGATATTTATTCCATCATCGCTTATATCAGAACATTAGCACCTGTTAAAAATGATGTGCCCAAATCAAAAGCCGATTTTCCTTTCAGTATCATCCAGCATTTGATCCCGCAAAAAGCAAATTTACAGAAGAGACCTCCGGAATCAGATACGATCGCTTATGGAAAATATATGATAACGGCTGCTGCCTGTAGGGAATGTCATACCAAAGACAAAAAGGGTCAAGTTATTCCGGAACTAGAATATGGTGGCGGAAGAGAATTTGCATTGCCATCAGGAATTGTTCGTTCAGCAAATCTTACACAGGATGTGACCGGTTTAAAGGCATGGACCGCAGAGATGTTCATTAAACGTTTTAAAACATATCAGGATACCTCTTTTCATTCACCTACAATTGGCGAAAAAAATTTCAACTCGATCATGCCATGGATGATGTATTCGAAAATGAAGGAGTCTGACCTTTATGCCATCTATAAATATTTGCAGACTGTAAAAACTATTCCAAATCAAGTTATAAAATTTACAGCAAAGAGTTGATCGCATAGTATAGCAGTGATAAAAATAGTTGAGATAAAATAAGCTGTCAACCAGATCATTCGTGTAAAAAAATGTATCTTTTTGCATCTCTTCAGTATATTCATCTTCCAAAACTATTTTATGAAATATATTTCTCTAGTAAGCTGTATGCTGCTGATATGCTTGAGTTCATTAGCTCAAAATAAGGATGCCTATTTTTTGTCACAACCTTGTTTATCTCCTGACGGACAAACTGTTGTTTTCAGTTATGAGTCTGATCTTTGGAAAGCGAATATTAAAGATGGCAAAGCAACGCGAATAACAGCGATGCAGGGTAGTGAAACGGATGCAAAGTTCTCACCCGATGGGAAGTGGATTGCATTTACCGGAAGGCAATTTGGTAATCCCGATGTTTTTGTAATGCCTACCGATTGCGGTGATGTTAAACAGGTTACTTATTTCAGTGGCTCCGATATTGTGAGTTCCTGGAGTTGGGATTCTAAGTTCATTTATTTTACAAGTAACCGAAACGGAAATATTTCAAGTTATAAAGTGAGCGTGAATGGTGGTACTGCACTGCATGTGTTTGGTGATTATTACTTTTTATACGATCATAATGTATTTGAAAATCCGGTAACAGGTGAATTCTTTTTTAATGATACATGGGAAAGCAGCAATCAGGCGCATCGCAAAAGATACAAAGGCCCATTCAATCCTGATATTCAATCATATAACCCTGCCACCAAACAATACAAGCGTTATACAGACTGGGCAGGAAAAGATTTTGGGGCAACAGTAGATAAGAACGGCAACATTTATTTTCTTTCTGATGAAGTGAATGGAGAATATAATCTCTACACATTTGAAAACAATAAAAAAACAACGCTCACCAAATTTCCTACATCCATTAAAAATGCAACTGTAAATGCCAATGGCGGGAAAGTTGTATTTGAAAAAGATTATCAGCTTTGGTTATACGATGTGGCTTCGAAAAAACAGGAGAAGCTGAATATTTCCATTGTTAGAAATAATGTACTTCCGCAGGATAAAGATTTTGAAGTAAAAGGAAAAATATCTGAATTTGATATTTCACCTGATGGAAAAAAGATGGCATTTGTTTCTCGCGGAGAATTATTTGTAAGTGATGTGGAAGGCAAGTTCATTCAGCAGGTACAAAGAAATTCTACTGAAAGGGCAGAAGAAGTAAAATGGATGGCCGATAATAAAACTTTGCTCTTTACACAAACAGTAGAAGGTTACACCAACTTATTTACAATGTCTGCAGATGGATCTACAGCTATTAAACAATTAACAAATAGCCAAAAAAGCAGCAGAAGCATAGTACTGAATAAAAAGAGAACAATGGCTGTATATTTAAGTGGTAGGGATGAAGTTCGGCTGTTGAATTTAAAGACCATGGAAAGCAATACGATCGTAAAAGATGAAATATGGGCGTTCCAGTCATCTGACCCGGGCTTTTCACCTGACGATAATTATGTCGTATTTACAGCACACAGGAATTTTGAACAGGATATTTTTGTGTATAATATCAAAGAAAATAAAACGACCGATCTTAGTAATACGGCAGTTACAGAAACATCTCCAGTTTGGTCAGCTGACGGGAAATATATTTATTTTGTTTCATCAAGATTACAACCTTCTTATCCTACAGGATTAGTAAACCCTCGGATCTATCGGATGCCTTTGCAGAAATTCGATGAGCCATTTCGGTCAGATAAATTCAAAGACCTCTTCAAGGAAGAAAAGAAAGACACATCTGCAAAAAAACTGCCTGAACCTGTTACTGTAAAAATTGATGCAACTGATATCATGGAGCGTCTGGAACATATAGGCCCTTCTTTCGGCGCACAAAATCTGGTCGCGGTTTTACAAAGCGGTGATAAAACAACTGTATTATACACGAGCAATCACATTGAAGGGAAATACAGTTTGTATAAAACGATATTGGATCCTTTTGATATTCCTAAAACAGAAAAGATCGCAGGTGCAGATGGTTTTGGTGCATCCATTGCAGGCAGCAATGATAAATATTTCGCGTTAATGAATGGAACCATTCTTAAGTTAAGCCTCGATGCCAATAAAGCCGATCCCGTTAATATCAGTTATACTTTCAGAAGAAATCTTGCTGCCGAATTCAGCCAGATGTTTTATGAAGCCTGGGCACACGTGGAAGAAAATTATTACGATGAAAACTTTCATGGACTCGATTGGGTAAAAACAAAAAAGCATTATGCAGAATTTCTTCCTTATCTCAATAGCAGAAATGACCTGCGCATTGTTTTGAACGATATGCTGGGAGAATTGAACTCATCGCATCAGGGATTTGCTTCAAATGGTGATGAAGAAACAGTTCCTTTAAAAAATGTAACGCAGGAAACTGGAATTATTTTTGACGATAAAGATGCTTATAAGGTCAAGTCAGTATTGATTAGAACTAGTGCTGATAACAAAGAGGTGGAATTGAAAGAAGGCGATATTTTATTTAAAGTGGATGATGAAACAGTGAATACAGCATTTGACAGGTATTATTATTTTTCTAAACCTTCTTTGGATAAGGAAATGAAATTGAGTTTTAAACGCGGTGATAAAGTAGTGGACATTAAAGTTCACCCTCAACAAAGTATTGCCGATAATTTTTATGATCGATGGATTGCAGATAACAAAAAGCGGGTAGATGAGAAAAGTAATAATCGGATCGCCTATTCCTGTATGAAAAATATGGGTCAGGGTGAGTTGGAACATTTTTTACTTGATATGACAAAACAATTGACCAATCATGCCGCATTGATATTAGACCTGCGTTATAATACCGGTGGTAATGTGCACGACGAAGTGCTCCGCTTTTTATCTCAACGTTCTTATTTGCAATGGAAATATCGAGGCGGGCAATTAACAAAGCAATCCAATTTTGCACCAAGTGATAAGCCGATCGTTTTATTGACAAATGAACAGTCTTTAAGCGATGCAGAAATGACTGCAGCTGGTTTTAAAGCTTTGAAACTAGGGAAGATCATTGGCAATGAAACCTATCATTGGATCATTTTTACAAGTGGAGCTGGTCTGGTGGATGGTTCACTGGTTCGTTTGCCATCCTGGGGTTGTTATACACTAGAGGGCAAAGACATTGAATATAACGGCGTGCAGCCGGATATAAGAGTGATCAATACATTTGAAGATAAATTGAACAACCGAGATCCTCAAATCGACAAAGCGGTTGAAGAAATTTTAAAGCAACTGAAATAGGTTATATTTAATCCCGGCCTTTAGGCCGGGATTTTTAATTTTGTTCTATGATACCGTTGCTGCAACAATACCAACACATTTTTCATCCTGTTTTTCCGTTCAATAAAACAAGAGATAAATTGTTGTTGCTTGATTTAACAGAAAAAAATATAACGCTTACTAAAGCGATATTCAGCGATACAGAAAAATTTTCAGAATATATAGATCAGCAATTGTCATCATCAAAAGCAACTTACGGCATTGGAGGATATAATGAATTACGAACACTATATGCGAGAAGCGAAGTGTTTAATGCAGATGAACCAAGACGCCTGCATTTGGGTATTGATATTTGGGGTAGGTCCAACACGCCTGTATTTGCGCCTTTGGGTGGCGTGATTCATAGCTTTGCATTCAATGACCATTATGGCGATTATGGCGCCACAATTATTCTGCAACATCAGATAAAAGCCAAAACATTTTTTACCTTATATGGTCATCTTTCTTTAAAAGATATTCAGCATTTGAAAGAAGGGAAGTTTGTTAGCATGGGAGAATTGATCGGTCATTTTGGTGCAGCTGACGAGAACGGAAATTGGCCTCCGCATCTGCATTTCCAGATCATACTTGATATGGGAAACTATAAAGGAGATTATCCCGGTGTTTGTAAATACAGTGAAAGAGAACAATATTTACAGAATTGCCCTGACCCTGATATTATTTTGCAAATGATGCAATTTGCCAAATAGTTTTTCAGTAATTTGCTTATATAAAACCAAGAGAATCATGTCACACCATAACGAAGAAATAAAAGTTAATTTCAGCGGAACGGCTATTTTGTCTTTCGTAATTGTATTGGTTTTAATATTGTTTTTCTCCACTTGCAATGGACCATTTAATCCAGGTGGTGAAAAAGCTGCAACTGAACAACCTTCTGATAAATAACAAAAATCCATCAGTTTCATTTTTGCCTGATTTGTTAAACCAAACCTTTGGCTCATAATGTCATGCTGTACAAGCTTGCTATATCTGTAGCAATTCAATATTTATTGAATTCTTATTCTGTGTTTTGAAACAAAATACAGCAATAGTTTTTGTAGATTTGAGCCAATATGCCGAACCCGAATTTAAATAGTGATAAAGAAAATCTGAATCTGGCAGATAAAGAATTTGAGAATACGATACGCCCCAGAGAATTGGATGATTTTTCCGGTCAGCCTCAGTTGATCGAAAACCTTATTATTTTTATTAAAGCTGCAAAGATCCGTGGGGAAGCATTGGATCATATTTTATTTCATGGTCCTCCCGGTTTGGGAAAAACAACCCTCAGCAGAATCGTTGCGAATGAACTCGGCGTAAACATAAAAGAAACCTCTGGTCCCGTAATTGAAAAGCCCGGTGATCTTGCAGGTCTATTGACCAATCTGGAGCCCAATGACGTTTTATTCATTGATGAGATACATCGGTTAAGCACGGTGGTTGAGGAATATTTGTATGCAGCCATGGAAGATTTCAGAATTGATATCATGATCGACAGTGGTCCCAATGCAAGAAGTGTACAGATCAATTTAAATCCATTTACATTGGTTGGCGCAACAACAAGGAGCGGATTATTAACGGCTCCGTTGCTATCGCGTTTCGGTATCAAATCAAGACTGGAATATTATAATGCCGAAACGCTGAAAAAAATTATTGAAAGAAGTGCTGCAATATTGAATACTTCTATCACTACAGAAGCAGCAGGAGAAATTTCAAGACGCAGTCGCGGCACTCCACGTATCGCAAATAGCCTATTGCGCAGAGTAAGAGATTTTGCACAGGTATTAAATGACGGGACCATTGATATAGGCATCACACAACATGCACTCAAAGCATTAAATGTGGATGAACATGGCCTGGATGAAATGGATAACCGCATTTTAACAACTATCATCGAAAAATTCAAAGGAGGGCCTGTTGGTCTTACTACCATCGCAACAGCCGTTGGTGAAGAAGCCGGAACGATCGAAGAAGTTTATGAACCTTTTTTAATTCAGGAAGGGTTTATGCAACGTACGCCAAGGGGGAGGGAGGTTACTGCTAAAGCTTACAATCATTTAGGGAAATCAGTGCCAAAAGGCGGACAATCAAATTTATTCAGCTAATAAAAACCCTCATGATTTTTTTCATGAGGGTTTTTATATTTTAGTAAAATATTTTTAATCCTTGTTCAGACAACTAAGGTGCAACCAATCTAAATCCGTTGCCATGAATATTCACGATCTCAATATTCACATCATCCTTTAAATATTTACGAAGCTTGGCAATATACACGTCCATGCTTCTTCCGTTGAAATAAGTATCGCTGCCCCAGATCTTTTTCAATGCTCGTTCTCTGGGTAACAGATCATTTTTATGTTCCGCCAGCATTTTCAATAATTCATTTTCTTTGGGTGATAATGTTTGTGTTTTTCCTTCGTGGGTTAATTCACGCAGTTTAGGATTGAAATGATAGAAACCCAGATCAAATTCAATATTATCGCTGATCCTATTATCTTCTTCATTGCGTTTTAAGATCGCTTTTATTTTCAGTAACAATACTTCACTATCAAATGGTTTTGTAATATAATCATCTGCCCCTAATTTATAACCCTGTATGATATCCTCTTTCATTGTTTTGGCACTCAAAAAGAATAAAGGCATATCAGGATCTACATCGCGGATTTCTTCGGCCAATGCAAAGCCATCTACATTCGGCATCATGACATCCAATAAACAGATATCGAATTTTTCGCGCTGAAAAGCAGCCAATCCTAATCTCCCGTCGCGCTCCAGAATAACATCATAGTCATTCAGTTCTAAATAATTTTTCAAAACCATACCAAGGTTGGTATCGTCTTCACAAAGCAGTATTTTATATTTTTTCCCTTCCATAATTCAATTTTTTTAATGTTGTTCATATAAAATTATGCCAAATAACAGCCCATAGGGCGCAATCTTTTGTTAAAAAGGCTTATTTGCGTTAAAATCTGATGATTGAAACCTCTTGAAATGCAGGTGGCATCTTCGTTGCCTTTGATTCATTCATTGAATGAATCGAATAATTTGAGACTATTTCAATTCTTGACTTTGTTTTATAAAACCTCTTTCATCTGCTAAAATCAACTTCTCTTCCTGCAGCATTTGAAATACTTTCCAAAAATCTTCTTCATTGAGCTCTTTTAATTCAGCCAACAATTCTTTTATATTGATTCCCTGAGGTGGAATGGCTGCATAGATCAATTGCTCGATAGTCTTAAAATCAGCTCTAGTAAGATTAAGTTTCTTTTGATTCAAGCAATTATCGCATATACCGCAATTCTCATTTTTGATTTCGGTGAAATAATCAGCAATGTATTTACTACGGCAAGCAGTTTCTAATTTTAAATAATCGAGCATTTTTTCAACACGATCCGCATATTGTTTTTTGCGCTGCAAATAGGCATCTTGGCTAATATGCAATGTTTTTGCAGGGGCACGGTTTAAATTAAAATGTATTTGTGGTGTTTCTTTTTGCGGTAAATATGCAATGATGCCGGCAGTATTTAATTCCTGAAGGTCGATATAAACCTTTTCAAAAGGAAGTTTGCAGAGTTTGGCAATCTGTTTTTCATTGATGGATACTCGGTTATCATAAATACCCTCATAAGTACGCAACAAACATTTCATTACGTCTGCTGTTTTAGGATAATTTTTTTCTGCTTCATTCAATACAACTTTGTGTGCAGTAAATTCAACTTGCGATGGAAGAAAAATATTTTCAGAAAAACTCAAATGCCCTTCCTGCTCCAATACTTTCAGCACATTCATCACCAGGAAACTATCCAGCTTAAAATTTTTACTGAAATCAGACAGATCAAAATCATAATAATTCCCTTCTCCTAAACCAACAGGGATTTGCAAATAGTCTGCAATGGATTGATACACTTTTTTTATTTCCTGAATGGTAGGAAAACGTAGGTCGGTTAAGCTTTTCAGATCTTTTATATCTTCCGTTTGATATAATAAAACAGCATATGCTTTTTTGCCATCACGTCCTGCTCTCCCTGCTTCCTGATAATAATTCTCGAGACAATCAGGTGCATCATAATGGATCACGGTTCTTACACTAGATTTATCTATACCCATTCCGAATGCATTGGTACAAATCATCACTCTTGTTTGATCATTGATCCAAGCATTTTGTTTTTTACTTCTTTCTTCCTGAGTTAAACCTGCATGGTAATGGTCTGCTGATATATTTTGCAATTTCAGCAGGTCAGCAACATTCTTTGTTTGCCTTCTGTTTCTGCAATAAATAATACTGCTGCCTTCTACATTATTGAGTATCTCCGTTATTTTATTGATCTTGCTATCGACTTTAAAAACCGAATAGGAAAGATTATTTCTTTCGAATGATTCAACAAAAACATTGGGTTGTTTGAGTTTTAATTTTTCAATAATATCTTTCTGAACAAAAGGAGTAGCAGATGCAGTTAATGCAATAATTGGAATTTTTGGTAATTCTTCTCTAAGGTTTGCAATACGCAGATAAGGGGGGCGAAAATCATAGCCCCATTGAGAAACACAATGCGCTTCATCAACAGCAATTAGACTAATTTGTAAAGAATGTAAGAACTCTTTGAAAAGAGTTGTCTCCAACCTTTCGGGTGATAAGTATAAAAATTTATAATCACCATGAACTGCATTATCCAATACTTTTTTTACTTCATAATAAGTTAATCCGCTGTGGAGTGAAATGGCTGTTATTCCAAGCTTTTGAAGGTGCTCAACCTGGTCTTTCATCAATGCGATCAAAGGAGAGATCACCAAACACAATCCATCTTTCATTAATGCAGGAACCTGAAAGCAAATGGATTTTCCACCACCTGTAGGCAATAAGGCCAGAGCGTCTTTTTCGTCAAGAACAGATTGAATGATTTTTTCCTGTGCTCCGCGAAAAGATTCATGGCCCCAATAATGTTGAAGTGTTTGTTTTGCTGAAATCATTTTGTGAATTGAAGATACAACTCATCACACCACTTTCTTATAATTCAGCGAAAGAGAATTAATGGCCAACACCACATCACTCAATCCCATGATCAACGCACCGAATGTGGGACTTAAAAATCCCATGGCAGCTACAGGTATCGCTACAATATTATAAGCGAAGGCCCAGAAAAGATTTCCTTTAATGGTGAGATAAGTATGTTTACCCAATCCCAAAGCCATTGGCATATGTTTCAATCCGTGATTCATTAAAACAACTTGCGCACTTTGCATAGCTACCTGTGATGCATCACTCAATGAAATGCCTACGGTTGCTTTTGCCAATGCCGGTGCATCGTTGATGCCATCACCCACCATGGCTGTTGGGGCAATAGCATTGTATGCGGCGATCTTTTCTAGTTTTTGTTCAGGGGTTTGTTCTGCAACCACTTCATCAATGCCCAAATAATCACCCACTTTTTGAGATTTATCTTTCCTGTCACCACTCAATAAAATGGTCTTGATATTTTTCGATTTCAATAAACTGATCACTTGTTTTGCTTCGGGCCTGATCTCATCGGCAACATCGATCCATCCGATCAATTCATTATTACGAAGAATGTAAATATTGTGCGCATCATCTTTTGTAAAAGCTGCAGCGATCGAATAAGAACCTGCAAAATATTCATTGCCTTCTTTGTCTTTTGATTTAATGCCTAAGCCTTTCACTTCTTCAACAGATGCCCATCTTATCTCCTCTTTTATTTTCCATTCATTAACGATGGCTTTGGCAACAGGATGGTTGGAATATTTTTCAAGTGAATAAGCGATACGTTTAAAATCATCTTCAATGATATCAGATTTAAAATTTTCGATCGCAAATTTACCGGTAGTCAGTGTTCCGGTTTTATCGAAAACGACCTGCTTGATATCTTTGAAGATCTCAAGGCTTCTTGCATTTTTAAATAGTATCCCGTTCTTTGCTGCTCTCCCCAAACCTACAGCCACAGCTGCCGGTGTGGCCAGGCCCATAGCGCAGGGACAAGAAATTACCAATACAGCAATACTTCTTAATAAACTGTCACCAAAACTTTTGTCAACGAAAAAATAATTAACCGCCAATGTGAGTAATGCTATACTTACCACTGTTGGAACAAATATGGCACTGATCTTATCTGCCATTTGTTGTACCGGTGGCTTTTCAGTTTGTGCTTCTTTCACCAGTTTTAAAATATTGGAAAGAACAGTGTCTTCACCAACTGCGGTCACCTGTGCTTTTACGGTGCCGCTTTCCAAAATACTTCCGCCAATAAGCTGATCTTTTATTTTCTTTTCAACAGGAACGCTTTCTCCGGTAATGATGGCTTCATTTACATTGGCCTCGCCCCATAAAATTTTGGAATCCATTGGTACATGTTCGCCATTGCGAATCAAAACAAGATCACCCACATGCAATGCAGTACTTTCCACCTGAAAGATCTGTTCATGATGCTGATCATCAAAAGCGATCATATTGGCCATCACTTTCTGGCTTTTGGCTAGGCTTTTTAAAGCTGCTTGTGTTTTTTCAATCGATGCATCTTCCATCCAGTTTCCCAGATAGACCAGCGTGATAGTTGTACAGGCTGTTTCAAAGAACAAATAATTACTGCTATTGTTAACGAATAAACCATAAAGACTATAACCGAATGCAGCACTGGACCCCAGCGCGATCAGCACATTCATGTTCGGGATGCCTGATAATAAACTTTTGATGGCACTTCTGCCAAAAAAATCCATACCAACAATATATACCGGAATAGTTAAAGCTAACTGCACATATGGATTCATCAGTATATGAATATGAACGCCGGGCAACATATGCAACATCAACGGTGCAGTAAAAATGATGCAGAACCAAAAACGTTGTAAATGACTTTTAAAAGGTAAAGATCCGCCACTGTGGTCATGCCCATGGTGATCATGGTCTTCGTGATCGTGATGTACATGATATCCCAAAGAATTAATCCCTTTTTCTATTTTTTGCTGTGTGATATTTCCATTCATTTCAAAACTCACATCGCCGCCAATAAAGTTCACTTTCACATTTTGCAAGCCTTCGCTTTTTAAATACTTGTCAATGGTCAGTGCACAATTGGTGCAACTCATCCCTTCTACTTTTAAATTCACTTTCTCCATGGTTCAATTTATTTTATGAGGCGGGCAATCGTATCAAAAATTTGCATCATTGCTTTCGATCCTTTCAGTGAAAGAACCGTAAAATAGTACGAATGATCTTTATGCCACTTTTCTAAGTTGCTCAAAAATGTATCATTTCCTGAAAATGAGCAATGACTTTGCTCACAAAGTTACCAAGTAATAAAATGCTCATCTTACGAGCAGAGAAAATATCTTTGCCGCATGGATGCAATTTTCGAAATGGAGCATATTCATCAGGTTGCAAAACTTTTATGGAAGGAAGGAAAGCAAAATAGGGTTTGGGCTTTTCATGCACCAATGGGTGCGGGGAAAACAACATTCATCCATGCATTATGCGAATTACTGGAAGTAAAAGACAGTATCAGCAGTCCAACATTCGCCATCATCAATGAATATCAAAGCCCTCTTGCAGGAACCATTTTTCACATGGACTGGTATCGGTTAAAAGGAGAGGAAGAAGCCATCCAGGCAGGAATCGAAGATACTTTGCTGAGTAAAAATCTTTGTTTGGTAGAATGGCCCGAAAATGCAGCTGCTCTATTGCCAGAGGATGTTTTTAATGTATACATAGAGATCTTAAATGCCACAACCCGGAGATTGCACACATCTGCAAAATAGATGAGCATACTTTAGAAGTATTATTTAAATAAAGTAACTTCACTTACCACAAATCTCAAATCAGCAATTTCAAACCTTTTATACAATGGCTTTATCTAAACCTGTTATATCTACTTCTTTCAATTATGAAACCTTAGAAGAAACACTCGATATAAAAGTAAAAGGAGCAGAACTCCATATTGGTATCCCCAAAGAGTTTGCATTCCAGGAAAACCGAATTGCTCTCACTCCTGAAGCCGTTGGTGTATTGGTGAGCAATGGCCATAGCGTAGCTGTAGAACATAATGCCGGTGAGGGAAGCAATTATACTGATAAAGATTATAGTGAAGCAGGGGCCAGGATCTTATATGAGAAAGCAGAAGTGTATAAAGCGCCTATTTTAATTAAAAGCGCTCCGGTGGTGGAAGAAGATATGAACCTGCTGCAACTCAATCAAACCATTATTTCCCCCATTCATCATTCGGCATTAAAAACAGAGATCGTTGCAACGATGATGGAGAAAAGGATCACTGCCTTAAGCTTTGAAAATTTAAAGGACGATAGCGGTACTTATCCTATTGTACGAAGCATGAGTGAGATAGCAGGAGGTGCTTTGATGTTGATCGCCGGACAATATCTCAGTAGTTTCAATAAAGGGAAAGGAGTATTGCTTGGTGGTATCAGCGGTATCCCCCCAACAAAAGTCGTGATCATTGGCGCAGGTATCGTGGGTGAATTTGCCACACGAAATGCATTGGCATTGGGAGCCAGCGTTAAAGTGTTTGACAATAATGTTTATCGTTTAAAACAATTGCAGAATAATCTTGGGCAACGTTGCTGGACAAGTGTTTTAGAGCCACGCATCTTAGCAAAACAATTAAAGACCTGCGAAGTGGCAGTAGGTGCTTTGAGTAATGAATTTGGTCGTGCTCCTGTTGTAGTAACAGAAGAAATGGTGGCAGCCATGCGTCCCGGAAGCATCATTATTGATGTTGCTATTGATCGGGGCGGTTGCTTCGAAACAAGTGAATTGACCACACACGAAAGACCCACTTTTGTAAAGCATGATGTGATCCATTATTGCGTTCCTAATATTCCAAGCGGTTTTGCACGTACCGCCAGTCAGGCCATCAGTAATGTATTGATGCCATTATTGTTGACCATCAGTGATGAAGGTGGCATGGAAGAAATGGTTTGGCATAACTTCAATTTACGCGAGGGTATTTATTTATTTAAAGGTGCTTTGACCGATTTTTATATCAGCCAGAAATTCGACCTCAAGTTTACCGATCTGAATTTATTGATTGCCAGCAGGAGATAGATAGCAATATGCAAGATCTAGAATAAATTGATCAGCCATTTATTCAGAAAAGAAATGTTTCAATTTTTGGTCGAAGATATTTGAGTTTGCTCTGTGGAAATCAACTTATTTATAATCCATTATTGAGATCTTCTCTTCACAAAAATCCATTTCATTTTCATCATTACTGCTGACAATAATCAATTTACTGCTGCAATGATTTTTAATGAGGCGATGATATAAGTCGTAACCCGTTTTATCTAAATTAGTGCAGGGTTCATCCAACAAAATTATAGGAGCATCAGAAAATACAGCTTGTGCTAATTTCACCCTTTGCTTCATACCTGAAGAATAATAACGTATTTGTTTATCTGCTGCTTTTTCTAATCCGATGATTTGTATGATCTCATCGATCGTAATATCAGAAAGCAAAGGCTTAAATGAAGCATGAAATGATAAAAATTCTTTTACACTCATTTCTTCGATCACTTCCAGATATGGTGCAATGATGGAAATGTATTGATAGGTTTCTGTATCTTCTAACTTGCCATCTACAGTAGACCATTCACAAGTTCCTTCACTCATATTCATACTTCCTGCAATGGCTTGAAGCAATGTGCTTTTGCCACTTCCGTTGGGTCCGGTTATTGCATAAGATCTTCCTTCTTGAAAAACATGGGTAACATGACGAAATATCCAATCCCGGTTAAATCTTTTGCCGGCATCATTAAGTTGGATCGTCATAGAAAAAAATAATTTTTAGGTCAGTCGAATATTATTCTTCTTCTCCGCTGCCTTTAGTGGAACGTTTGATGATACCCCGAACACTTTCGCGAATAAAAGTTACAATTTCATCTCTTTCATCACTGGCTGGTAATTCTTCATCAATAAACTCCAATGCCTGTGTTGTGTTAAGACCCTTATTGAAAATGATTCGGTAAATATCATGGATGCAGTTAATGCTTTCCAGTTCAAAACCCCGGCGTTTTAAGCCAACACTGTTTACACCTCCATAACTTAATGGATTACGAACCGCTTTGATATATGGGGGAACATCTTTACTTACCAGACTTCCTCCGGCAATATAAGCGTGCTGACCAATATGCACAAATTGATGCACGGCACTTACACCTGCTATCCAGGCCCAGTCATCAACCGTTACATGCCCCGCTAATGTGGCATTATTGCTTAAAACACAATTATTGCCGATAATGCAATCATGTGCAATATGGCTATAAGCCATGATCAAACAATTATTGCCAACCTTGGTTTTACCACGATCTTCTGTTCCACGGTTAATAGTAACAAATTCACGAATGGTAGTATTATCGCCAATAACAACTGTCGTCTTTTCTCCATTGAATTTTAGGTCCTGAGGAATGGCTCCTAATACGGCACCCGGAAATACACGGCAGTTCTTGCCAATCCTTGTGCCATCCATTATGGTCACATTACTGCCTATCCAGGTTCCTTCACCGATCTGTACATCACCATGAATTACAGTGAAGGGATCGATCTTTACATTTGGAGCTATCCATGCATTTGGATCAATGTACGTGTAGGGATGGGTCATCCTGTTTTTGGGTTTTGGCGCTACTGTTGTTGGCATAGTGGCATCAGTAGCAATAAAAAAGATGCCAGACTTTCAACCGGCATTGCAAAAATATGCTTATTAAGGATATTTTAGGCTTTAAGTTCTTCTTACAACCTGTGCTACCAGGTTAGCTTCAGTTGCAACTTTACCGCCTACGTATACCGTTCCCTTCATCTCACAAATACCTCTTCTGATAGGCGAAATAAGTTCCATTTTTAAGATCATGGTGTCGCCGGGTATCACTTTTTGCTTGAATTTACAATTATCGATCTTTAAAAAGTAAGTATCATACTGACCTTCATGCATGGCATTGATACAAAGAATTCCTCCGGTTTGAGCCAAAGCTTCTATTTGTAATACACCCGGCATAACCGGATTATTCGGAAAATGCCCCTGAAAGAACCATTCATTAAACGTTACATTTTTGATACCAATAATGTAGTTGTCTGTTAATTCTGTGATCTTATCAACTAATAAAAAAGGGAAACGGTGAGGTAATGTTTTTTCAATTTTTTCAAGATTGAAGACCGGTGCGATGGTTGGATCATAAACCGGTACATCTTTCATGTGTTTGTTCTTCTTGATATACTGTTTGATCTTCTTTGCAAACTCAATATTAGTACTGTGTCCCGGGCGGTTGGCAATAATTCTTGCTTTGATGGGATAACCGATCAATGCGAGGTCACCAATTACATCCAGCAACTTATGCCTGGCCGGTTCATTAGGAAAACGTAATTCCAGATTATTTAAATAACCCTCTGTTTTCACTTCGATCTTATCTCTTTTGAATGCTTTTGCCAAACGAGCCATTTCTTCATCCGTAACTGGCTTGTCAACTACCACGATCGCATTATTAATATCGCCGCCTTTAACAAGATCATGATCTAACAGCATTTCCAATTCATGCAAAAAACAAAAAGTACGGCATGGTGCTATCTCAGTTTTAAAATCTTTAATGGTCTTTAATCCTGCATGTTGTGTTCCTAACACAGGGCTATTAAAATCTATCAAGGTGGTTATTTGATAATCTACAGCCGGCAATGCAACCATTTCTACCCGTTTGGTTTCATCATAGTGATAAATATTTTCATCCAGACTATACCAAGCTTTTGAGGCTTCCTGTTCAATAACACCAGCTTCTTCGATCAATTCTACAAAAGGTTCAGAACTACCGTCAATGATCGGCACTTCCGGACCATTCAATTCGATCAAAACATTATCCACACCCATGCCTACTAAAGCAGCCAGCAAATGTTCGATCGTACTTACTTTTGCATCACCCACCTGCAAAGTAGTTCCCCGGGATGTATCAGTTACCAGATCGCAGTCTGCTTTGATCATTGGTTGATTTGGCAAGTCAATTCTCTGGAACTGAATTCCAAAACCCGGATTAGAAGGCCTTAAACTCATATCAACTAAAACACCTGTATGTAAACCCGTACCGCTGATATTGATGGCAGTTCCAAGCGTATGTTGTTTGTCGGGGTTAAAATTGCTATCCATTCTTAATTATTTATAATGTGAATTGCATCAATCTTTTAGTCATTTTTGCATCTCTTTTAGGGAATTCCCTTAGGACACAGGTCTGCTTTTGTAAAATAATCCGGCAAAAATAGATGAAAGAATGTTTATTCGATACATCAACTGCCATTGGCTACCTTTTCAGACAATAATTGATGTACCAATTTTTCTAATTCCAGTATTTTTTTCTCGAGTTCAGGCAATTTACGCCCGGTTGCCTGACTGCGGAGTGCTGCTGTATACTCATATGCAGGAGAACCGGTAACAACGGTATTAGTTGATTTTATAGATTTTGTAACCCCGCTTTGAGCATTGATCTTGCTGCCATCAGCAATGCTGATATGGCCTACAATACCTGCCTGACCGCCGATCATTACATTATTGCCCACTTTTGTGCTGCCACTAACACCGGCCTGCGCTGCGATCACTGTATTATTACCTACTTCAACATTATGGGCGATCTGAATAAGATTATCCAATTTGGCACCTGATCTTATGATTGTTGAACCCATGGTTGCACGATCAATTGTTGAATTGGCGCCTATCTCCACAAAATCCTCAATGATCACATTCCCGATCTGGGGTATTTTTATAAAAGAACCATCAGCTAATGGTGCGAAACCAAAACCATCACTTCCCACTACAGTGCCTGCATGAATATTTACATTATTCCCTACAATACAATCCCTATAGATTTTTGCCCCAGGTTGAAGAATGGAATTATCACCAATCGTTACATTATCACCCACGAAAACACCTGCAAATAGCTTAACATTATTTCCGATCCTTACATTTTCACCGATATAGGCAAATGCAGCTACAAAAACATTTTCACCCAGTTTTGCTGATGCAGCAATATAGCTGGGTTGTTGAATACCGCTTAGTTGCTGTGTAGCAATTTCCTGATATTTTGTTAGCAGAGTTGCAAATGCGGAATAAGCATCAGGTACACGTATTAATGTTGCTGTTACTGTCCCCTTTAACTCAAGATCTTCATTAACTAATATAATAGAGGCTTTGGTAGAATAAAGGTGTTCTTCATATTTGGGATTGGACAAAAAAGCCAATTCGCCATTTTGGGCTTCTTCAATTTTACCAAAAGTTGATACTGCAACAGATGCGTCACCTTCTGTTTTTCCGTTGACTAGTAATGCTATTTGAGCGGCGGTAAATTGCATAAGTTGAGTTTAAGTGCATGATTCATTTCTATGAACTGTTGCCTGCAAACTAATTAAGCGAACAAATATAAAATTTTTTAACGGGAGCCGAAATAGTTTGATGAATCAAAGGGTTATCAATAGCTGAAATATCTTTAACTGTTCCATCTTTGAATAATATATTGATCCTTTCGTCTTCTGTTTTATACATGGTATTATTCGCTTCACCTGTAAATACAAAATAGGCTGCCAGTTTTGTACTGATGTTTAACTGTTGAGAAGCATCTGCTAATTTCCGATTTATTTCCTTTTCATCGAAAGGTTCAGCCTGTAAATGTATTTTCAATAATTGACGATTCAATAATCTTTTGCATAATTCGCTAAGTACAAAATCGGGGTGACGGCTCCAGCGTTTTACGGCAAATGAAAAATCGATATCATCTAATTCACAAAACCTGTCCAATGTTTCTCGGTTCATTTTTCCGTCAAATTGGTATAGGAAAAAATCTGTGGCACCACCTGTTGTTAATCCTTCAATTCCATTTTTGCTGATCTCTCTCACTCTTTTTAAAATATTCACCAGCATTTTTTCTGCAGCTAAAACTGTTTTATGCAGATACACTTGCCAGTACATTTGTCGCCTTGCCACTAAAAATTTTTCAATGCTGTAGATCCCTTTTTCTTCCACCATCAGTTCATTGTTATGTACCACCAGCATTTTTAAAATTCTGTCATAACCGATCACGCCTTCACTTACTCCTGTAAAAAAACTGTCTCTCGTTAAATAGTCCATTCGGTCTACGTCTAGTTGCCCGCTGATGAGTTGATGGAGAAATTTTTTAGGATATTTATTGGTGAAAATTTCGATCGCCATAGTTAATCTTCCCTGCATGTCTTCATTCATGGCTTGCATGATCTGCAAGCTGATATCTTCATGATGAACATCCGGTACCAATTCATTTTCCAATGCATGCGAAAATGGGCCATGACCTGCATCATGCAATAAGATCCCCGCTTTGGCGGCTATTTCTTCTTCATCGGTTATTTCAGTCCCTTTGGATCTTAATTCATTGATGGCATTACCCATTAAATGATAAGCACCCAGCGAATGATGTAACCTGGTGTGAACGGCTCCCGGATAGACCAGATAGGCCAATGCCATTTGATGGATACGGCGCAACCGCTGATAATATGGATGCGCTAGAATATCAAAAATCAATGGATGGTTAATGGTGATGAAACCATACACAGGATCATTGATGATTTTTCGTTTGGGTATCATACTTGTTGCTGCTTTGTTAAAGCAGTAACTCAAATGTACTATTTGTGTGTGGATGGAATAAATTTGAAATTATATTTAACTATTTGGATTGAAATAAATTCCTTCATTATTGATTTGATTTCTACACCTGATTTGTTTGTATTAATTTAATGTTGATTACATGGCTTTATTGCCACGAAAATGAAAAGAAGAAGAGAGGCCCGATCTGTCGGGAGAAACAAAAAAATTAAATAATTAAATATGGCTATCGCTAAAATTATTTGGGTTGATGATGAGATCGAAAGTCTGCAATCGCAGAAATTATTTTTGGAAAGTAAAGGATATGAAGTAACCACTTTCAATAATGGCTTTGACGTTATCGAATTTATAAAAACTAATTTTGCCGATGTGATCTTAATGGATGAAAGCATGCCCGGCATATCCGGCCTTGAAACATTGGCGAAGATCAAGGAGATCAAACAGCATATTCCGGTTGTGTTAATTACAAAAAATGAAACAGAACGTTTGATGGATGAAGCCATCGGCAGCCAGATCAGCGACTATTTATTGAAGCCTGTAAATCCCAATCAAGTTTTATTGAGCCTTAAAAAAATAATTGATAATAAAAGGCTCGTGGCTGAGAAAACAACTTCTGCTTATCAGCAGCAATTTCGCGATCTGTTCACCGCATTGAATGATAATCCCGACTTTAATCAGTGGATGGATATTTATAAAAAATTGGTATACTGGGAACTGGAAATGGAAAAGAGTGATAGCCCTGAAATGCGTGAAATATTCGCATCACAAAAAGATGAGGCCAATGCAGAATTCTTTAAATTCATTTCTAAGAATTATGCTAAATGGATGAATCCGAAGGCTGCTGAAGCTCCCATCATGAGTCATAATTTATTGCAGTTTAAAGTATTGCCACACGTAGAAAAGAATATTCCGGTATTTTTTATTTTGATCGATAATCTGCGTTATGATCAATGGAAAACTATACAGCCGATCTTCGCAGAAAGTTTCAGGATATTAGAAGAAGAAACATTTTATTCCATCCTGCCCACTGCTACACAATATAGCCGTAATGCGATCTTCAGCGGATTATTGCCCATCGATATTGAAAAACAATTCCCGGAAAAGTGGAAGAATGATGAAGACGAAGGCGGCAAAAATATATTTGAAGAAGAGTTTTTCCGTGCACAATTAAAACGTTTTAAAAAGGATGATGTCAAAACGAGTTACACAAAAGTTTTGAATCATACTGACGGACAAAATCTGGTAAGCAATATTCATAATTTATTAAGCAATGACCTCAATATTATCGTGTATAATTTTGTTGATATGCTTAGTCATGCGCGAACAGAAATGGAAGTATTGAAAGAACTGGCGGGTGATGAAGTAAGTTATCGCAGTGTTACCAAAAGCTGGTTCGAGCACAGTGCTTTACATCAGGCATTGAAAAAGATAGCAGATAAAAAAATAAAATTGGTCGTGGCTACTGACCACGGAACTGTTAGAGTTAAAACTGCTTGCAAAGTGGTAGGAGATAAGCAAACAACGACCAATCTTCGATACAAACATGGCCGCAATTTAAATTACGAACCCAAAGAAGTATTGGCGTTCAAAGATCCAAAAGAAGCGGGTTTGCCTGTTCCTACGATAAACTCTTCTTTTATTTTTGCAAAAACGGATGAGTATCTCTGTTACCCCAATAATTTTAATCATTATGCAAATTATTACAAGAATACTTTTCAGCATGGCGGCATAAGTTTGGAAGAAATGATCGTTCCTATCATAAAAATGGAGAGTAAATAATATTTAAACAAGCATTTACCTTCCAAAAGTATACCGGTTTTTTTAAGCAACTATTGTTAAGATGTTCCAAAGAAAGCCTTAAGGCAACTTGTATTATAAGACTTTATGCGATGAAAGATCATATTATCATGCCTTTCTGCCTCATTTATTCATGTTGTGTGGATAAATCAAAATGAATAAAGCACGTATAGGGATTAACTTTGATTCAGTGATAGAAAGAAAAATTACCATGAAATACACGCAACATAATTTAGACAAATTAGAAGATATTCTGGAACAATCCGAATATGTTGTTCGTTATGAGCGCGGTACTTTCCAAAGTGGATGGTGTTTATTGGAAGCCAGAAAGATTGTGGTGCTTAATAAATTTTTAGATGCGGAAGGTCGCATCAACACTTTACTGGAGATCATTCCTCAATTGAATATCGAATTTGATAAGCTTACACACGAAAGCCAGAAATTGTATGATGAGGTAGTTAAAAATTCTGCTGTTATTGTTTGATAACTCACGTCACTTTTTGATTTAGATTTACATGTGCATTCCCCTTTTTTACAAATAACATTTTTAGGAACCGGAACCAGCAGTGGTGTACCAATGATCGCATGCGATTGTGATGTTTGTACTTCCTCCGATCCGAATGACAATCGTTTACGAAGCAGTATCCTCGTTGAATCTGAAACCACAAGTTTTGTGATCGATACAACTCCCGATTTCCGTTATCAAATGCTTCGTATCAATAATAAAAAGCTGGATGCGGTTTTATTTACGCATCCCCATAAAGACCACATTGCAGGATTAGATGATATACGAGCGTATAATTATATTCAAAAAAAACCAATGGAAGTATTTGCCAATGCATTGACCATTGAAGCATTAAAGCGCGAATATTATTATGTATTTGCCGAAAAGACCTACCCCGGTATTCCGCAGATCAATATCCATACGATCGATCTAACGCCATTTATGATTGCTGATATTTCGGTGATACCGATTCAGGTTTGGCATTTAAATATGCCGGTATTGGGTTTTCGAATGAATGATTTTACTTATATTACAGACGCGAACCGCATTGATGATTCTGAAAAAGCTAAAATAAGGGGCTCGAAGGTATTAGTGCTGAATGCCTTGAGAAAGGAAAATCATATATCGCATTTTAATTTGGCTCAGGCTGTTGCTTTGGCAACTGAACTAGAAGTTCCTGAAGTTTATTTTACCCATATCAGTCATCAGTTAGGTAAGCATGAAGAAGTGAATAAAACACTTCCTGAGCACATCCGTTTGGCACACGACGGATTAACTGTCAAATTGCATATATAACTCCTTCGATTACTAACAAAATTGTTATGTATGAAAAGGATCATTAAAGAGTATTTTACTTTTTCGCGCAAAGAAAAAGTAGCGGTAATCATTTTATTGCTATTGATAGTTGTTTTTATTTTCCTTCCTTATTTATTTGAAATTAAAAAATCAAAGCCTATTGTTGACGAAGAGTTGCAACAACAATTAGTAAAATGGAGTCAAAACAAAACCAGATCTGATTCCTTGAAAGATGATAATGCAGTCTCTTCAATTTCGGCAAATGAAACTAAATACGAGTCATTTTTATTTGACCCGAATACTTTGGATACAATAGGATGGGGCAAGCTAGGGTTGAGCAATAGAGTGATACATACAATTTTGAATTACCGCAATAAGGGGGGAAGATTTTATCAGCCGGAAGACATCCGTAAAATATGGGGTTTGCAAAAAGTTGATGCAGATCGCATCATTCCTTTCGCTAGAATTAAAATAGGATCGAGCCGGTTTCAAAAAAATAATTTTAATCACACGTCAACTGTAACATCAATTAATATAGGTGTACTTGATATTAATACTGCAACGGCAGATCAGTTGATGCAAATACCGGGCATAGGACATTCATTGCCATTTCGCATCATTAATTACAGAGATAAATTGGGTGGATTTTGGGATCTGCTGCAATTAAAACAGACTTATGGAATGACCGATTCGATCTTCCAACTCATCATTCCTTTTTTAAAAACAGAACCTTCTACCTGCAAAAAAATAAACATCAATACTGCAACAGATTTTGAATTAAGTCAAAATCCGGTCATCAGCAAAGACATTGCTAAAGCCATTGTTATTTATCGCAATCAGCATGGTTCATTTATAAGATTGGATGATATTAAGAGGATCGTTTTTATCACTGAGGAAGTATACTCGAAAATTGTTCCGTATCTCACAATTAACTAAATCCAAATTGATTTGGTATTGTGAATTAATAGGCTAGTTTTGTAAACTAACAATTGTTAGCCTTTATAAAATAAAACGATTGCATGAATTTTCAGGTCAGCGAATTAACTCAACAGGTTGCACATACTGCAAGGGATTTTGCAGCACAATATATCAAGCCTCATGTAATGGAATGGGATGAGGGTCAGATATTTCCTGTTGAAATTTTTAAACAATTAGGTAAACAGGGGATGATGGGGATCTTAGTGCCGCATGAATATGGTGGAGCTGGATTAAGTTATTTTGAATATAGTGCCATCATTCAGGAAATTTCAAAAGTCTGCGGTTCTATCGGACTAAGTGTTGCTGCACATAATTCGTTGTGCACCAATCATATTCTCACATTTGCGAATGATGAACAAAAAAATAAGTATCTGCCAAAATTGGCATCAGGGGAATTTATCGGAGCATGGGGATTGACAGAACCCAATTCGGGTAGTGATGCAGGAAATATGCAAACAATAGCTGTGAAAGATGGTGATGAATGGGTCATTAATGGCACAAAATGCTGGATCACCCATGGCAAAACAGGTGACGTGGCAGTTGTTATTGTAAGAACAGGAGAACCTCGGGTCAATAATAATTCAACTGCTTTTATTATTGAACGCGGAACAAAAGGCTTTAATGCCGGTAAGAAAGAAAATAAATTAGGAATGCGTGCGAGCGAGACCACCGAATTGATATTTGACCATTGCCGAATAAGCGATGCACAAAGAATAGGTGATGTAGGGGATGGATTTAAACAGGCATTAAAAATTTTAGACGGAGGCAGGATTTCTATCGCAGCATTATCTGTGGGAATTGCAAAAGGAGCATATGAAGCTGCTGTTCAATATTCAAAAGAACGCCATCAATTTGATCAGCCCATATCCAATTTTCAGGGCATCAGTTTTAAACTGGCAGATATGGCTACAGAGATCATGGCTGCTGAAATGCTGTTAAATAAGGCCTGTGATTTAAAGGAGAGACATCAAAAAGTGACAAAAGAATCGGCTATGGTAAAATATTATGCCAGCGAAGTGGCAGTAAAAGTGGCAAATGATGCTTTGCAGATATTTGGCGGATATGGTTATACCAAAGACTTTCCTGTTGAAAAATATTATCGGGATGCCAAATTATGTACTATTGGTGAAGGCACTTCCGAAATACAGAAGATAGTAATTGCTAGAGAAATATTACTTGCATAACTCTTTTGGTTGTATGCTCGTTTAGTTTAAGAAGGCCCTCGAAAGAGGGCTTTATTGTGTCTAATATATTCATTAAACCAAAAGAAAATTTAAAACGGGATTTTTCTCTTTTTTTTAAATAGAATAATCAACTAATGTTGCATAACAATCAGAATAATAGCCAATATCCTTAACCCAAGTGAAACTGAATACGTGAATAAAAAAACTTGTATCATGATGATCAAAGTGGCTGTTGTTGATGACCATTCTGTTTTCAGAAAAGGTGTTATCAATGTCTTATCCAAAAATGATAATATAGAAATTGTTGCCGAAGCAAATAATGGTAAAGAATTTATCGATCTACTTTCTTCTGTTGCTATTTTACCTGATGTACTGTTATTAGATATTCAGATGCCTGTAATGAACGGTTATGAAACATTAGATTATGTACACTCACATTATCCTGATATGAAAGTGATCATGATCTCTCTTATTCAGGATCAGATCACTGTAAATAATTTGCTGGAAAGAGGGGCATCCGGTTTTATAGCAAAAAATGCCGAACCGGAAGCGATTATGGAAGTAATTGAAAAATCGGTAGCTGGTTTGGATGAAACTATTGTAATACCCGGTCATTCGAAAATTGCAGGAAAGTCACCCGAAACACCTGTTCTGACCGATAAAGAATACGAACTGTTGAAATATTCTTCCACAGGTCTTACTTATGAGCAAATAGCTTCAAATATGGCAATTACACCAAAGGCTTTGGATCATCACAGAACGAGCTTGTTCAGGAAGTTAAGCATACAAAGCAGGCAGGAACTTGCTTCAATAGCAGTAAAAATGGGATTGGCAGATTAATGAGGGTTAGTCATTATCCTTACTGCCGGCACTGAAAATATTATCCACAGCACCACCTAACATAGGAAATTTTTCTTTCACGAAACTGGCAATGGTCTCAACGGCTTTCTTTGCCTGTTCGGGAGTTAAACCGGCTTCTTTGGTTAAACGTTCAATTAAATCGTTCATATAAATTGTTTTATTTTTTTAATTGTACCTGCAAATTAATCTCATCAAAACAAAAAGCGATGAGAAGTTATTCCCATCGCTTTTCAATATGACGCATTCACTAACTTAAGCAACTTTCAATAAACTTATTTTGCTCTTTTTGAACATGCTTTCTGCATAATCTAATGTTACATGCAGTTCTGTTTGTCCCATGCCGGGTAATTCAAACATGGCGTCGGTCAAGATCCCTTCACAAATACTGCGTAAACCTCTTGCTCCTAATTTATACTCTAAGGCTTTTGTAACCATAAAATCCATCACATCATCATCAATGGTCAATACAATTCCTTCCAGTTCAAATAAACGATTGTATTGTTTGATGAGTGCATTTTTCGGTTCGGTCAAAATGCTTCTCAAAGTTTCTTTATCCAAAGGATTCAGATGAGTAACAACAGGCAAGCGGCCTAATAATTCCGGTATCAAACCAAAACTTTTGAGGTCCTGAGCATTGATGAATTGCAATAAATTCAATCGTTGCATTTCTTGCTCATCTTTATTTACATTAAATCCAATTGCATTTGTGTTTACCCTGCGAGCGATCACTTTATCAATACCGTCAAAAGCACCTCCACAGATGAACAAGATATTTTTAGTGTCTACCTTGATCATTTTTTGCTCGGGATGTTTTCTTCCGCCCTGCGGTGGTACCAATACTTCTGTGCCTTCCAGCATTTTTAATAAACCCTGTTGTACACCTTCGCCACTAACATCTCTGGTAATGGAAGGATTATCTCCCTTACGTGCGATCTTATCAATTTCATCCACATATACAATTCCGCGTTCTGCAGCAGCAACATCATAATTACAATTTTGCAATAAACGCGTAAGCATACTTTCCACATCCTCACCTACATAACCAGCTTCTGTAAATACCGTAGCATCAACTATAGCAAACGGCACGTTTAACATGCGGGCAATTGTTTTTGCCAACAATGTTTTACCGGTACCTGTTTCGCCCACCATGATGATATTACTTTTATCTATCTCTACTTCATCAGGCTGACTTTTTTGTGCGATCCTCTTGAAGTGATTATATACTGCCACTGCCAACACTTTCTTTGCATCATCCTGACCGATCACATATTCATCCAGGAATTTTTTGATCTCAGCAGGTTTGCGAACATTTAATTTAAAATTAGAGGATGCATTCGTGCCGTCATGTTTAATATTCAGTTCCTGAGAAATGATCTCCTGTGCATGTTCTACACAATGCTCACAGATATGCCCTTCCTGTCCGGCGATCAGGATCTTTACTTCATCCCTGTTCCGTCCACAAAAAGAACAATGTAAATGGCTTTGTTTAGACATGTTTTTTTATTTTTTTGATACCTGACAAATCAGATACAATCCAACAGCTTTACGCTGCTGGGCACAAAAGTAAGATTAATATTTAACGTTGCAAGAATACAGGTCCGTATGCAGGCAAGATTAGATTTTCTTTAAGATTGAGTCAGCAATACCGTATTCAACGGCTTCTTTGGCATTCATCCAGTAATCCCGGTCAAAATCCTTCATGATCTGTTCCACTGTTTTTCCGCAATTATCTGCCAGTATTTTGGCTCCGATTTCCTTGGTCTTACGGATCTGAGTGGCTTGAATTTCAATATCTGCAGAATTGGCCTGAAAATAACCGCCAATACTAGGCTGGTGTATCATCACTTCTCCGTGTGGGTAAATGTATCTTTTTCCTTTTTTTCCAACACTCAATAAGATGGATCCCATACTCGCTGCCAATCCCATACAAATCGTTGATACAGGGGAAGCTATTAATTTAATGGTATCATACATGACCATACCGCTGGTTACAACACCACCGGGACTATTGATATACAATTTTATTTCTTCACCCGGTTTATCAGCATCCAAAAGAAGCAATTTGGTAACCACATCTTTGGCACTTTTATCATCCACGACTCCCCACAAATAGATAGCACGTTTTTCGAAGAATAATTTCTCAATTTTCTTCATCATACCCGGACTTAACGGCTCGGCTTGTTTTTCTTCTTTAGGAGTTTCATCGTCATCGTGTTCTCCCATCCACAAAGGGTTTGCAATATATTTTGACTCTACCATGGTTGATTATTTTAATTTTTTATGCTTCCCATTCAGGGAATAGGGTTTAATCTTTCTTTTCTTTTCTCGCATTGATCACCAATACCTCATCTACCAAACCATACTCTTTTGCTTCCAATGCAGTTAACCAATTATCACGGTCACTGTCTATGGCAATGGTCTCAATGTCTTTTCCGGTATGAGCTGCAGTGATGGCGTATAATTCCTGTCTTAATTTTTTTATTTCTCTTGCAGTGATCTCAATATCAGTTGCCTGACCGCCAATGGCTCCGCTTGGTTGATGCATCATTACACGGCTGTGTTTCAATGCTGTTCTTTTTCCTTTTACGCCGGCACATAACAAGATCTGACCCATGCTCGCTGCAATGCCGGTGCAAATTGTTGATACATCCGGACTAACAAACTGCATCGTATCATAAATGCCCAAACCTGCATATACGCTGCCTCCAGGGCTATTGATATACATTTGAATATCTCTTGTACGATCAGTACTGTCTAAAAATAATAATTGCGCTGTTACAATATTGGCAACATAATCATTGATCCCTTCACCGAGAAAAATGATACGGTCCATCATTAACCTGCTGAATACATCCATCTGCGCCACATTCAAAGAACGCTCTTCAATGATATAAGGAGTGAGGCTCATTGGATTGAAATGTGACTGGTAATTATGTAAAGTTGCACTGCTGATGCCTTGGTCTTTTATGGCATATTTCTCAAATTCTTTTCCTATGTTCATCTGCTGTTTTTTATGAGTTGAAGGTAAGTGTTTTGCTGTTTCAAATACCGTGCAACAAAACGATTGCGACAAAATTGCAGTTTAGGGTTAATTTATTTGTGTTTTAGGGAAAATATTTAGTTGCAGTGAACAAAATGAACAACTAAAAGTTAATAATAACCGTATTTACTTTGTCAACCCGAACAGACGGAGTAGTTTTGGCGCGGTAATAGCTAAATGGATGGTTAGTCAAGCTCTTTTATCAATCGCCCGGCTCTCTTTGTTTGCACGGCCACTTGATCAGCACACTTCTGAAACAGTGCCTGCAGTTGATAAATGAATTACTTGAAAGGTTTCAATAGAATAAGTTCAATGTTGAATCAGAATTCCCACAGTTGAAGTGTGCGACGGCAGGAACGACGATTAAAGAATAAAACTTGGGTTCATAAAAAAATCATGAATAATAAAGTAGCACTTTTTAGAAAAGAACATTTCAATGCGGCTCATCGTTTGCATAATCCTTTATGGACTGATGAGAAGAATGAACAAGTGTTTGGTTTATGTAATAACAAGAATTATCATGGTCACAATTATGAACTAATTGTAAAAGTTACCGGAATACCGAACCAAGAGACAGGTTATGTGTTAGACATTAAAATATTGAGCGAATTGATCGAGGAAGTGATCATTAAAAAATTCGATCATAAAAACCTGAATTTGGATACGGCAGAATTTGCCAACTTGAATCCTACTGCGGAAAACATAGCGATCGTAATTTATGATCTGTTGCGACCAAAACTGGATAAGGAATTAGAGCTTAAAATAAAATTGTATGAAACAGAAAGAAACTTTGTCGAATATCCGGCTTAACGGTGATAAGATCGACTTGAGTGATGTATTGATCGACGAGATGGGAGATAACCATGTCAGCACATCCGTTGACACGCCCATGCGTGAAGATGCTTTTGTATTAACAGATGCAGAAAAGATCCATGCAATAGAAAAACATTTTCGCAGCATCATGGAAATTATGGGGCTGGACCTGAATGATGATAGTTTAAAAGGCACACCCAAACGTGTAGCTAAAATGTATATCAAAGAAATCTTCAGCGGATTAAATCCTGCCAACAAGCCCAATGTTGCCTTGTTCGAGAATAAATACAAATACAATGAAATGCTGGTGGAAAAGAATATTTCTTTCTACAGTAATTGTGAGCATCATTTTGTGCCAATCATAGGGAAAGCACATCTTGCTTATATCAGCAATGGAAAAGTAATTGGTTTAAGCAAATTGAACCGACTGGTACAATTCTATGCAAAACGCCCGCAGGTACAGGAAAGACTGACCATGCAAATTGGTACCGACCTGCAAAAAGTATTGGGAACTGAAGATGTTGCCATCGTTATTGATGCGAAACATCTTTGTGTAGCAAGCCGTGGTGTGGAAGATGATACATCATCAACCATCACTGCATTTTATGGCGGTAAGTTCAAAGAAGAGAAAACAAAGAATGAATTCTTAAAGTATTTGGAACTCAAAACGGAATTTTAGTTTTGAACATAAATTGAATGGAAACCCGATAGCATTTTTTGTTATCGGGTTTTCTTTTACTTTTGAAAATTATTAAAACTGCTTTATGAGTAAACACGCATTCATCTTTCCCGGACAAGGTTCTCAATTTGTAGGAATGGGAAAGAATTTATATGAGAGTAATCCTGTTGCAAAAGAATTATTTGAACAGGCGAATAGTATTTTAGGATTTCGGATCAGTGATACTATGTTTGGTGGAACAGATGAGGAATTAAAACAAACCAATGTAACACAGCCTGCTATCTTTCTGCATTCAGTTATCGCATTTAAAACATTGGTAACCGCAACACCTGATATGGTAGCCGGACATTCACTTGGTGAATTCTCTGCATTGGTTGCCAACAAGGCATTGAGTTTTGAAGACGCTTTAAGATTGGTAAGCATCCGTGCAAAAGCCATGCAGAAAGCTTGTGAATCAAATCCTTCTACAATGGCTGCCGTACTGGCATTGGCTGATGATAAGGTGGAAGAAATTTGTAAACAAATACAAGACGAAACTGGCGAAGTTGTAGTTCCTGCAAATTATAATTGCCCCGGCCAGTTAGTGATCAGCGGTTCCATTAAAGGAATTGAGATCGCCTGCGAAAGATTAAAAGCTGCAGGAGCAAAACGTGCATTGGTATTGCCTGTTGGCGGCGCATTTCATAGTCCGTTAATGGCTCCTGCCAAAGAAGAATTAGCTGCTGCAATTGAAGCAACAACATTTAGTATTCCTTCTTGCCCTGTTTACCAAAACGTTGTTGCAAAAGCAGTAACTGATGCTACAGAAATAAAACAAAATTTAATAGATCAGTTAACCGGTGCTGTTCGTTGGACACAAACCGTTCAATCAATGGTGGCTGATGGGGGCACACACTTTACAGAAGTAGGTCCGGGTAAAGTCTTACAAGGATTAGTTCAGAAAGTATTTAAAGAAGCAGTTGTTGATGGAGTGAATTAATTATAAAGAAACTATATGAACATTGATGTGCACGGTCGGCTTTTTATTATTTGCTATTATGCGATATCAATAATTGTTGTTTCGCTATGTGGAATATATTTCAAAACCGGTCCATGTACACCTAACTTAGATATTCTTTCCTATTTGATATTTATCCTAACAACTTCTGTTCTATTTGTTATTAGTTTAGTGAAGATGATAAAAGGAGATAAAACAAAAAAACTACCAACAATTATTCATCTTATTGCGCTAATAATTATAATGTTTTTCTTCTTCAGGTAAATTTTTTATCTGTTAAATCAGAGATCCAAAATCCCGTTCATCCATTCAGGATCCAATGTTGCATTGTATTTTTTATAGAAATTAATGGCAGGTTCATTCCAATCCAATACTTGCCAAACCATGCGTTTAAAATTCCTTGCCTTGGTTTCTTCTATCACTTTTTCAAATAATAATTTACCCAACCCTTTGCCGCGCATTTTTTCTGTTACCAATAGATCCTCTAAATAAATACATTGCCCTTTCCAGGTACTGTAACGAATATAATACAATGCAAAACCATGAACTTCTTCTTCCCCTTCTTTGGAGGGGTTAGGGGAGGCCGCTACAAATGCCCACCAAACAGGGTTCTCGCCAAATCCGCTTTCATCAAAATGATCCAGATCAACCGTCACTTCATGGGGTGCTTTTTCATACAATGCGAGTTCGTGGATCAATTCCAGTAAACGCGGGCAATCTTTTTTTTCTGCTTTACGAATAATGATACGCATCAATAAGTATACTTTTTATTTAATTCATTTTAAATCCCGGGCCTTTTACAAATCTTCCGGGTTTATTGCCTGTATGTTCACCATCTTTTAAAACCTGCACACCATTTACAAAAACATCGATCATGCCATCTGCATATTGATGAGGCTTTTCAAAAGTTGCATTATCTTTTACCTTTTCCGGATTGAAGACAGCAATGTCAGCATAATTTCCCGCTTTCAACTCACCTCTTTTTTGCAACTTCAAATGCTTGGCAGGAAGGTTTGCCAATTTGAAAACAGCTAACTGCAAGGAAACAACTTTTTCATCTCTTGCATATTTCCCCAATACTCTTGCGAAGTTTCCATAGGCTCTGGGATGTGCATTTGATTTTAAGAACACACCTTCATTGCTGTATGATGCTTCATCGCTACCAAAACTTACCCAGGGTAATGCTACTTGTTTTTTTACATTGTCTTCATTCATTAAAAAATAAGCAACTCCCACTCTGGTACTATCCTGAATGATCAGATCCATTGCTGTTTCTTCAGGACTTTTGTTTCTGATCTTTGCCACTTCAGCCAATGTTTTTCCTGTATATTTTTTTAATGAATCCTGTTTAAAACTTAAGAGTAAAACATGTTCTGCACCATCGGCCCCATAATACAAATTCTCCCAATCAACTGCATCCGAATCCATTGCTTTGATCATTTGTTTTCTGATCAAAGGATCGTGTAAACGCTGCCACAGTTTTCCAAAACCGCCATCCTGCAAAGAAGGAGGGAATGCGGATGTCATACCTGTTGCACCTGCTAAATAAGTGTACATATCAGCTGTGATATCCAACCCTTCTTTTCTCGCACGTTCCACTCTTTTGATCACACTATCCATTTTACCCCAATTCTTTTTACCTGCTGCTTTTAAATGAAAGATCTCTGCAGGAATATTGGCTTCTTTTGAAATGCTAATTAATTCTTCCACTGCTTCCAGTAATTTATTTCCTTCACTGCGCATATGACTGGAATAAGTACCTCCGTATTTCGATGCTTCTTTTGAAAGCGCGATCAATTCATCAGTCTTTGCAAAAAAATCAGGAGGATAGATCAATGCATTGGTAACGCCCAATGCACCTTCCTGCATGGCTTGCTTAACCAATAATTTCATACTGTCTAATTGAAATGCAGTTGGTGCTTCACTGCCTTCTCCAATTACATATTGACGTACTGCACCTGTTCCAACAAAAGAGGCAATATTGCAGGAGATGCCTTTCTTTTCTAAAAAATTCATATACTCACCTAACGTATTCCATTCCACTTTATATTTAATATCACCCTGGCCGTTTTGCAATTGTTGCTTCATTGTTGCATTCAAAGGACCGAAACTTGATTCTGTAAATATTTCAGTTGTTACACCCTGACGAATATCACTATTGCTTCTTCCATCCTGAAACAAAGATTCTTCTGAATGCCCCATCATATTAATAAAACCGGGTGCTACTGCATTTCCTTTTGCATCAATTTCATTTTCGGCAGAGGCATTTGACAGATCACCAATAAAAGCGATCGTATCATTCTGAATCGCAATATCTGCTTTATAGGCTTGGCCGCCATTACCATCGTAGATCATTCCGTTGCGAATGATGCTGTCGTATTGGCGCTTCTGTTTACAAGCAATAAAAAACAGAGACGTAACAATTACAAAGACAAAATTTCTTTTCATGTGTTGAATTAAATATTTTGCACGTTCATTATTTTTTTCTCGTAGCCTTAAAGTTACCATTTGGTTGCATAAAAGTTACTGCAGTAACATTGCCCTTATCGTCTACTTCAAATTTAGCAGCATAGCCATCCAAAACTTTCAATGCAAATTTATTTGTATCAATATTCACTAATTCGTATTCGGGTTGTCCTGCAACAAAAGCATATAATTTTTCAGCTTTGATATAAAACTTTGCTTCAGCACCAGGAGCAAACTCATATACTCCTTCAAACTTCTTTAATTCATCGGTAGTAATTGGTTTTGCTTTTGCTTTGCGAATAAATTTCAATGACTCGAGTCCGGATTCCAGCTGCATCAATACAGCATTGATCTCGCCTGCATCATTCATGGTGAAATGCATTCTGGTAGGTGATTTGTCGCTTGTATCAATACCTTCTTTCTTATCGACCTCAAAAGGTTGGAAAATATCATAATGATAATGTTTCAGCCAATTTAATTCACCTCCTGCTTTTAGAAATAAGCTGTCATTTTTTAAAAATACTTCACCGGATCCATAACCTAAATGCGTATAAATTCCTTCATAATCTTTTAATGGATGTGAGGTTTTGGTATTTTCTTTCTGATTACTGCTTGCTTTTTTCTCAGCTTCTTTTGCAGTATTTTTTGCTTTTACTGCAGCAGCTTTCAGAGAATCGTTCCATGCGAATGAAGTTAAATTAAGCATTCTGTCGGCAATGATATTCCTTACAACAGAAGGAACTGATGATCCATCCTGATTGGATAAAACAATGATGCCGATACTATCACTTGGAAAGAAACAAGTACTTGCACTGAAGCCATTGATATTGCCGCCATGCTCTACTCTGTAGTGTCCACGATAAGAAGCAAGCATCCAGCCAAAACCGTAATTAGACATATGCAGATCCGGATGTTCTTTACTAGGTAATGCTGCGGCGATCACCATTTGGCTGCTTTGCGCTTCTGTTACATAAGCGGTTGGTAAAATTTCTTTATCATTATATTTCCCCCCGTTGATCCAGGTTGTAACCCATTTTGCCATTTCATTTACGGAACTATTGATACTTCCTGCCGGGCCCATTCCATCAATATTATAATAATCCAACTTTTTAATGATACTGTCTTTTTTCAAACCATAACCAACAGATGCGTCATCATCTTTTGCCATAACATTTATTGAAAAATTAGAACGGTTCATGTCGAGTTTATCGAAAACATTTTCCTTCACATTATTTTCCCATGATTTTTGCGTTAATTTTTCAGTAATCACACCCTGCAGTAAAAACATGAAATTATTATACTGCCATTTTTCACGAATACCCGCTGTGGGCTCCTGGTATTGAATTCTCTTTATTAAACTGTCTCTTGAATGTGTGGAAAATAAATACCAGGAATAATCATGTCTTGGTAAACCTGTGCGATGCGTCATAATATCACGAAGGGTAATATTATCGGTCATATTAGCATTATAAAATTTCATCTCGGGCAAATAATCATGAACAGGCTTATCATATTCTAATTTTCCGGCTTTTTGAAGTAAGCCAATTTGTGAAGCTGTAAATGCCTTGGTACAACTACCGATTGCAAATAAAGTATTGGAAGTAACGGGTAATTTTTTATCAATGTCACGATAACCAAAACCTTTCGTATAGACCACTTTGTTTTTTTCAACAACAGCCACGGCAAAACCTGCAGCATGCCAGTCTTTCAGCACTTTTTCGAAAGTGGTATCCAATCCTGCGAAACGATCTGTTTCGGCCATTTTTTTATTTTTTTTCTGAGCAAAAGAAAAAATACAGACAAACAAGGACAATAGTGTGATGATCTTTTTCATGTTATATGTTTAAGAAAATAAATCGGTTGCTAAACTGAAATATTACAAGCTGTTTAATGCCTGTTCCAGATCGTAAATGATGTCTTCAATATTTTCAATGCCCACACTTAAACGGATCAGTCCATCGGTGATGCCGAATTTTAAACGCTCTTCTTTGGCAACACTCATGTGACTGGTGCTTGCAGGATGCGATATCAAAGTATCAACTGTTCCCAGTGATGTGGCACTTACGCATAATTGCAAGGCATTGATGAATTTTTTGCCTTCTTCCAAGCCACCCTTCAATTCAAAACTCATCAAAGAACCCGGTAGTTTCATTTGCTTTTTTGCTGTTGCAAAATCCGGGTGCGATTCTAATCCAACATAATTTACTTTTTCAACGTTTTGATGTTGTTGCAGATATTCGGCAACTTTCATTGCATTGCTGCAATGCCTGTCCATACGCAGTTCCAGGGTTTTTAAACCATTGCTCAATAAGAATGCATCAAAGGCATTGCTGTTACTTCCCAACAATACATGCCATTTCCAAACTTTGGTACGCATGTGTTCATTGTCTTTACCGATCAATACACCACCGATAGCAGTACCATGACCATTCAGGAATTTGGTAGTGGAATGAAAAACAAAATCAACACCATATTTAAAAGGTTGCTGCAGATAAGGTGTTGCAAACGTATTATCAACCGATACCAGAATGTTCTGCAGCTTGGCGAGTTTAGTTACTGCTTCAATATCAACGCATTGAATGGTGGGGTTGGCGGGCGTTTCTATATGAACCAGTTTGATCTTATTCTTCTTCAAAGTTTCTTCCACAAGATTCAGATCTCTCAGATCTGCTATGATCACTTTGATTCCATTATCTGCTAAAACTTTATGCAGCAATTCATATGTGCCTCCGTATAAGCTGTAATGTGAAAGAACCGTATCACCCGTTTGCAGATTACTTAAAAATAAAGTGGTCATGGCAGCCTGCCCGCTGGAATGAAGGAGTGCTTTTAATTTCAGCGGACTACCATCAGCATTTTCAATATTAAAAGCTTCCAACGCTTCAATGGTTCTTTCTGCAGCAGTAAAAGTGGGGTTACCCCAACGACTGTAAATTCTTGTTTTATCTGCACCTGCAAAACGCTCGGCTCCTTCTTCTGCCGTATCAAACGTAAATGTGGATGTTGCATAAATAGGAGTGATATGTGCATGTTCTGAATTATCCTGGCCTGCTGCATGTAATGCAACAGAACTGATACCTGTTAATTTTGGTTGACTCATGTTTGTGATTGAAAAAAAATGAATGTTTGCTTACAATCAAATATAAAAATAAAAGGAGAGTGTTAAGCGCAAAATGTTTAAATAGTTTTGTCGAATGATTTTACTCACATGTCAAATGTCGCAATTAAAGGAACATGATCACTATATTGAATCCAGGAATCATAGTCACCAATTTCAACGGATTTTAATTTTTTGACAAAATCTTTGGATATAAAACAGTAATCAATATGGTAAGGTTTGTCTTTATGCCGATACATATACAATGTTGGATGTTCTTCTTTTCCTTGTGTTTGCTTGTGATATAAATGATAGGAGCTATAAATTCCTTTTTCCGCCAAATGTTTCACAACATTTGAATGATTACTTACTCTACGTGGTTTATCCCAAATTGAATTACTATTAAAATCACCGACAAGAACTGTTTTCGTGCTCTTTATAAGCTTGTCGTAAGAATGAATTGCTTTCCATACCTGCTCAATGTATTGTCCATCGGGGTCATTAGGATGATTAGCCCAAACAGCAAAAAGTATAAAATAATGATTCCCGTTTAATACCTTGATTGGAATGATCATTTTAAATTCCGGATTATAAATATGTAGTACTTGAAATGTATAATCAGAATACGAAAAAATGCCAAGCCCTTTATTTTGATTTGTGCCAAACCACAATATGTCATTTGGCTTAGGGGTATCAGCATCGAACTTTAATTTGTCAGGGTGCTCACATTCCGGAACAATTAAAATATCAGGTTGATAAGGCAGAATAAAATTTGCTTTCTTTCTGAAAGCCATATTACAATTCCACGTTATAATTCGCATACTTTATTTGTTTAGCGAAATAGATAATAACTAAAACTACTCAACTCTAAATTGTTTTCAATTCAAACCATAAAAAAACGCCAATCATTCCTGATTGACGTGTAGCTATCTCATTAATACCTTCTTCCTGTTTCCTTTTGGCCTTCTTCGGAGTAAGTCCGTTATTTAACGGACTTACTCCGAAGAAGGTACGAAGAAGATACGAAGATGATACCTGTGTCTTATACTGAAAAAACTTTACACAGGGGAAGGATGATACTAATATTACTTTACAGCGTATCACAATAGTAGCGATTTAGC
>CAIKTE010000319.1 GCA_903830285.1 uncultured Chitinophagaceae bacterium
AAACTCTTTCAATAGTTCCAGATCCTTTATCCGAACTAAAACTCAATTTTCCAGCTTCAGCAGTTACTGTTACATAAGAAACAATGCTACCTTCTGGAAAATTAAATTTTCCTATATACTGTGCTAAGCTGTCTTGTGCTTTTGCAGAAAACCCAATTGCTAAAAAAGCAATAAATAAGTAGGTGATTTTTTTCATATGGTGATTCTTTTATGGTGTTTTGTTTAAGGAAATGAAAATAATATTTATTTCCTTAGTTATTATACCATTAATAAAAATTTAAAGCCCTTCATAAATGACAGCTGCTCCCTGCCCCACTCCTACACACATGGTTGCTAAACCATACCGAGATTTTGTACGATACATTTCGTGCAATAAAGTGGTAGAGATTCTAACACCGCTACAACCTAAAGGGTGACCAAGCGCAATCGCACCGCCATTAACATTCACTTTTCCTAGATCTAATTCCAATTCTTCGATACAAGCCAGGCTTTGTGAGGCAAATGCTTCATTCAATTCTATCAAATCAAGATCTTGGATTTTCAGATTAGCTCGAAGTAAAGCTTTTTCTGTTGCCAACACCGGGCCCATCCCCATTATCGCAGGATCTACACCAGCAACACCCATACTTACTATTCTTGCCATGGGTTGTAAATTAAACAGCTTCACTGCTTCTTCACTAGCTAATAACATAGCCGCAGAACCGTCATTTATTCCCGATGCATTTCCAGCAGTTACTGAGCCATCACTACTAAATGCAGGTTTTAATTGCGCCAACTTTTCTAATGATGTTTGTCGGGGATGTTCATCCTCATTGAACCAAGTAATCAATCTGTCTTCTGTCATCAATTCAACGGCCGCCAATTCATCATCCCATTTATTAGCATCTTTCGCTGCAAAATATTTTTCCTGAGAAGATAATGCGAAGGCATCCTGTGCCTCTCTGCTTATTTTCCATTGTTTAGCTACATTTTCTGCGGTTTCACCCATTGAATAAGGATGATATTGCTCTGCCAATGCCTTATTTACAAAACGCCAGCCCATCGTGGTATCAAAGGTTTCTACTTTTCTGTTCCATGCTGAAGCAGATTTTGCTGTAACAAAAGGCGCCCTGGTCATACTTTCTACACCAGAAGCAATATAAAATAATCCTTCATTACACATAATTGCTCTTGAGGCATCCATGATTGCTTGAAGACCAGAAGCACATAATCTATTGACGGTACTTCCTGCTACTGATACCGGCAAACCTGCTAATAAAGCAGCCATTCGTGCCACATTTCTATTGTCCTCTCCTGCCTGATTTGCTGCTCCTGCAATCACATCTTCTATAGTGGAGGGATCAATATTGGGGTTCCGACTTAATAAAACCCGAATTACATAGGCCAATAAATCATCTGGTCTAATAGTACTCAATTTGCCCCCATAACGACCAATTGGAGTTCTAACAGTATCAATTATATAGCAGGTCTTCATCATATTCAACTAAACTTTGACTGAAATTAGGATGTTTTTAAAGTCCAAACTTATTATTTATACTTTAAAATTGTCGGTCCTTTTGCAAAAGGTATCTTTGCAGCATGAAGGAATCTTTAAAAAATATACGCCATCTCAGTTTGGCTGAGTTGGAAAACTATTTTGAAACTATCGGCGAGAAGAAATTTCGAGTGAAACAGGTACACGAATGGTTATGGCAAAAACATGCGCATAGCTTTGAGGATATGACCAATTTGAGTAAGGATTTACGTACCAAATTGGCGCAAGAATTTTCATTGCCCGCTTTAAAAGTGAATCTTACACAGGTTAGTGAAGATGGCACTATCAAATCTCGCTTTAAGACTTTTGATGGACATATGATTGAAGGAGTTTTAATTCCAACATCCGAAAGAAAAACAGCTTGTGTTTCTTCCCAAGTTGGATGCAGCTTGTCGTGCAAATTTTGTGCAACTGGTACCATCGATCGTAAAAGAAATTTGACTTACGATGAAATTTACGATCAGGTAGTTTTGATTAATCAAGAATCGGAAAAAATACATCAGCAAAAATTGACCAATATTGTTTTCATGGGAATGGGAGAACCATTATTGAATTATAATAATGTATTAAAAGCAATTGATCGAATTTCTGCTGAAGACGGATTATTCATGAGTCCAAAAAGAATCACCGTTTCAACAGCGGGTGTTGCAAAACAAATTAAACAATTGGGTGATGATAAAGTGCGCTTCAAATTAGCCGTATCATTACATGCAGCAACCGATAAAAAGCGTAACGAAATTATGCCCATTAATGAAACTAATAACATTGAAACATTAGTTGAGGCATTGAATCATTTTTACAAGCAAACACAAAATGAAATAACTTTCGAATATATCCTCTTCAAAGGGTTCAATGATAGTTTGAAAGATGCG
>CAIKTE010000320.1 GCA_903830285.1 uncultured Chitinophagaceae bacterium
AGAGTTCGTCGAGAGCCCTGCAACAAAACAGCTATAAGTCAGCAGGAGATCCCGAAGGAATTACGAAGAAGGTGATACCCCTATCCCCTAAAGGGGAGTGTCTTCCCGCGTTAAAAAATTTAGCTTATCATATTTTTAAAGATCATTACTTTGATCATGATCATTTAATAGAGATGTCAACCTTCGAAAGGTTGGCAACTCTTGAAATTAAGTATCCACAATAAAAAGAGGAGGTCAGTTTTTTCATTTGATTGCATTAAGGGTTTATTTATTAAATATAAGAATATTGATTATTCGGATTTCATTACCGGATATTAATTTTTCAATGAAGAATTATAGGTTTATTTTTTTTTATCGGAATGGGCGTAATTGTTAGACAATTTAATGTAAGATGAATACATTTATAGTATTAAACCCAAATACGACCCTGCAATGGAATCCTCAAAGAAAGACACATCTATACACAATTTTGAAAAAACAGTTGACCTGATCATACGTCTTGCTGTTTTGTTTTTATTATTAGGATGGTGTTACGATATTTTAAAACCATTTTTATTAATGCTGGTCTGGGCAATTGTTATTTCGATCGCTGTTTATCCTCTCTATAAGCCCATGGTAAAAATATTTCGCAAAAAAAGTATTCTGGCTTCTGTTGTATTGATCCTTTTATTGCTGAGTGTTTTAGTGATCCCGAGTGTATTGGTAACGAAATCTTTTTATGAAGGGATCAGTCATCTGCATGAGGCCTATGTTGCAGGACAGCCTTTGATACCTCCACCGGGGGCAAATACTGCAAATTGGCCTTTGATCGCCAAGCCGATCCTGAGTTTATGGCAACATGCTTCTGATAATTTACAAGCTACTGCTGTGAAATACAGCTCCCAAATAGAAGTAGCCGGTAAATGGATCCTGTCTTCATTGGCAGGGATAGGGCAGGGTATCATACAATTCATGCTCTCTATTATAGTGGCAGGTATTTTATTGATCTATTCAGAATCTTTGACCAAATTTTCAAATAAGGTATTTATAAAACTGGCAGGAAAGAATGGTGAATATTTCGCATCCATCACTGCAGTCACTATTCGTAATGTATTTAAAGGTGTAATGGTAGTGGCACTTGTTCAGGCAGGAATGGCGGGTATCGGATTCTTTATTGCAGGAGTTCCTTTTGCAGGATTATGGAGTGTAGCTTGTTTGGTCTTTGCCATTACGCAAATAGGGATCTGGCCCGTTGCCATTCCTGTTGCCATCTATATGTATTCTGTTTCCGATACACTTACTGCAACTTTATTGACTATCTGGTTAGTACTTGCCACTCTTTCTGATAATGTATTAAAACCCATTTTATTAGGTCGTAATGCACCGGCACCCATGGTCATTATTTTCCTGGGTTCATTAGGCGGATTTATCTATAATGGATTCATCGGTTTATTTCTTGGTGCGGTCATATTAACGATCGTATATAAACTGATCATGGATTGGCTGAATACGGAAACACCGAATTGACCACACCCTTCCGTCCTTTAAAAAGATAGATTTCCTTTTCCCTTCTCCTTCAGGAGAAGGTGGCTGAAAGCTGGATGAGGTGAGAGGGAAACCATAGTGTAATTCTATCAATCATTTGATGATGTTGCCAATTAGATCGATGCTATGATTCATTAAAACATTTGATTATTTTCATGGCGATAGATCATTTCTCAAAAAGCATTATTAAATCATTCAAAACAAATTATGGAAAATAAAACATGGCATGACAAACACCAAACAGCATTCAGTTTTGGCGACCGTATCGCTGATACAGTAGCCAATGGTATGGGATCCTGGGCTTTCATTATCTGGCAGAGTATCATCGTGGTACTCTGGATGATATTGAACGTTATTGGATTCGTGAGGCATTGGGATGTGTATCCTTTCATTTTATTGAACCTTATTTTTTCTACACAGGCTGCATATGCTGCACCCATTATCATGATGTCGCAGAACAGGCAGAATAAGCGGGACAGGATCCATGCAGAACATGACTATAAAACGAATATTGATGCCAAGAAAGAAATAGAAGCATTGCAGATTCAGCTCAGTAAACTGGAAACCGAGAAATTGGATAGGATATTGGACATATTGAATAATAAATTAAAATAGCAGGTATTTACTGATGGATCTCATAAAACATTTCTTATTTACTTTCAAATTAAAATGTTTAAACGCTTAAATTTGCAGCCTTATCCTTAAAAATTAAAGTATGCCTCAAAAAATTAAAGTAGCCAATCCTGTTGTAGAGTTGGATGGCGACGAAATGACCAGGATCATCTGGAAGTTCATTAAAGACAAATTGATCCTTCCTTATCTTGATCTGGATATCAAATATTATGATCTGGGTATCGAATACCGTGATCAAACCAATGATCAGGTTACTATTGATTCTGCCAATGCCATCAAGCAATATGGTGTAGGTATCAAATGTGCTACCATCACTCCTGATGAAGCGCGTGTGGAAGAATTCAAATTGAAACAAATGTGGAAGAGCCCGAATGGCACGATCCGTAATATTCTGGATGGTACTGTATTTCGTGAGCCCATTGTTTGTAAGAATGTTCCAAGATTGGTTCCTAACTGGACAGCACCTATTTGTATCGGTCGTCATGCATTCGGTGATCAATATCGTGCTACAGATTTTGTGACCAAAGGCAAGGGAAAACTGACCATTAAATTTGAAGGGGAAGACGGAACCAAACAGGAATTTGAAGTATATAATTTTAAAGGTGACGGCGTTGCATTGGCCATGTATAATACCGATGAAAGTATTGCAGGTTTTGCACGTTCTTGCTTTAATCAGGCATTGATCAAAAAATGGCCTTTATACTTATCTACAAAAAATACCATTCTTAAAAAATATGATGGACGATTCAAAGACATTTTTGAAGAGATCTATCAGAATGAATTCAAAGCAAAATATGAAGCAGCGGGTATTACTTACGAACATCGTTTGATCGATGATATGGTGGCCAGTGCTTTAAAATGGAATGGTAATTTTGTTTGGGCCTGTAAGAATTATGATGGTGATGTACAAAGTGATACAGTGGCACAGGGCTTTGGTAGCTTGGGTTTAATGACTTCCGTTCTAGTAACACCTGATGGAACTGTGATGGAAGCAGAAGCTGCACATGGTACTGTAACACGCCATTATCGTGAACATCAGAAAGGCAGACCCACTTCAACAAATCCTATCGCATCCATCTTCGCATGGACAAGAGGATTAGAGTTCCGCGGAAAATTAGATGGCAATGCTGAATTGATCAAATTCTGTCATGCACTCGAAGAAGTTTGCGTTGAAACTGTAGAGAGCGGTAAGATGACAAAAGATCTGGCTGTTTGTATTTACGGTAATAAGGTAAATCACGGCGAGCATTATTTGTATACCGAAGAGTTCTTAGATGAACTGGACAAAAACTTACAAACAAAGTTGAAATAAAAAAAAGAGCCGTTGCAATTGCAGCGGCTCTTTTTTTTATCATTTACCAATAAGTCTCATTTATTAATTGTTTCTTACTCGGCTCTCTTAGTGTATAATCAACGATCACTTTGTAAATACAGGTTTCGCATTTCGGAACCATTATTCTTCTTTTATAAGTTGTTCCACGAGAACCCATGTACATATTCTGTGTTTTCCAGTTATTAAAATTTCCTGTAACTTTTATGATCTGATGAGGTGTTTTGTCATAAATGATCTCTTCCCAATACATGTCTTTCGGTAAGGGTACTGCCAATGATTGTCTGTACCAGGATTCTGCATGATCCAATTCTTTCCTTTTATTATATACATATTCAAAAGCAAGACAGCCGAGATATTGATTCAAAGAATAAATATAACCGGCATATTGAATGGCAAGAGAAGTACTTCCTCCTGCAAAATTGGGTGCAGAAGCATAGAAACGCATCAGGGCCCAGTTCAATGCAATATTGTGACTATTGGATTCCAATTGCTTTTCTAAACTTTTTCTCAGTTGGGTCTCTTCCTGAAAGCTGAATATCTTTTTGGTGGAAGCAAATTGATCTGCAGCTGCATCTACTTCGGCAAAAGTGTTGACGGGAATTTCGGCATGTAAATTTTTATGCTCATTTTTTATATGGTAATTGGCGGCATAAAATACGGCATCAGACGAGAATGCAGATCTCTTCTCAGTAAGAAATGAATTTCCTATCAAAACACAGGCAATAAAAATACAATGTAAATACAGTTTCATGCCTTTCGGATAAATTTAATATTTGCTCAATAATCACAGTAAAGGCGATTCTAAGGAATGGACTTAATAAAACTCACGAATGGGTAAATGGACAGGATTGGACAGGGTAGTTTTTCGGAGGAAGATGGGTATGCTGCAAATATAGGGGTCAAATGTATGTACACCTAAATTTTTTCATTTTTTCTAAACAATTGTATGATAATCAAGAATAGATACATCGAGTAAAACAAAAAGCTGTTCATTTAAATGAACAGCTTTTTGTTTATTTAGAATCGTTTGATCATTTCAATAGCTCAGGTATCGTTTTCCCGATACAACCGCTTGGCATTTGAATATGGAGTAATGATGCTATCGTAGCAGAAATATCGGTCATATACGTTTCTCTGTTCAAACTGCCGTGTTTAATGCCCCAACCATAAAACAGTAATGGAATATGTGAATCATAAGGATTCCAAACACCATGACTCATACCGGTCTTACCGGCATCCATCACACCTGTTTTCATGATGATCTGCAGGTCGCCG
>CAIKTE010000321.1 GCA_903830285.1 uncultured Chitinophagaceae bacterium
AGCTCACTTAACTAACAAACCTTTATTAAAACAATGGAAAAAGAAAAATTACTGTAAAGCTAAATCGCTACTATTGTGATACGCTGTAAAGTAATATTAGTATCATCCTTCCCCTGTGTAAAGTTTTTTCAGTATAAGACATAGCTAATTCATGGCTAGCAAATTCTGAGATAAGCCTCATATAAGCCATATATAAGCCACATATAAGCTACCTATAAGCCACTATTATTAGCTGTGGATTATATGCGGCTTATTGATGAATCTATTGTGAGTTAATTGCAGTTTATTCTATAGATATGTATCAATAGAGTATATAGAAATCAAGCTGCAGACTTAGCATTTATTCTCCTTTTCTAATTGTTTTCAGGATTTTAAATAGACTGCAGATGACTAAGTTTGAAAGACTTAATGGAAAGCTGAATAAAAGAAAATAGCGCAAACCATTGAACGTCATAATGCTAACTCATGCAAGAAAAAGAAGGCTGTAAATACTAAAATGAAGCATTTTTCGTTTTCTAGTCACTTAAACTTCATTAAAAACAATATTCTTATGTCTACTATTACATGTTCAGCTGCTTTTGGAGTACCGGTTCCTTTGTATAAAGTAACAGATGGTAAAGTAATCGTGATCGAGAATTTCCGTACGTATAAGAATACAAAATTTCCCAGTAAGTTCATACTGCGCAGCAGCGACGGTTCTGAAACACCTGTGTTTGAAATGAAGATCGATGTACCTCTTTCTAAAAAAGGAAAAGGTTATTTAAGAGATCATAGCCTGAATATAAAAGTGGATACTTGCAATACATCATTTGTGTTGATCCCGGTTCCGTCCAACGAGGAAGAAGAAGAAACCAATCCAACCATGTTCTTTAAACTGAATTATTCATTGGTGAATGCCAGTGAGTTAAACAATTAATCCTGTTTATTTAGTTCGGGGATCTTTTCAACAACAATTAAATCACTCATTTCTACATTCATGGGCAGCAGACCTATTTGAACAATGGCTCTCTTGCCTCTGATCTCTTTTACTTCCCCTACCTGATAATTCTTTTTGGATTTTACCAGACTGCCTACAGTAATTGTTTGGGCAGATTCTTTGTATTTACTATTTACCTTTTTCGCCAGCTTATTCACTACAATAGCTTCCTTCTTTGAGAAGAGAAGATCCTGCAATTGTTTGATCACTTCATTCTTGTTCTCTGTCTTTCGCCAATCCAATACGATCTGTTTGAGTTTGCGTTCCATATCTTTCAGATAGGCCATCCTGTCTTCTGATATTTTATTCTGTTCCTTTAATATTTCTACCTGCTGACGATGGCGTTCTCTATCCATCACTGTTTCCATTTCCTTTTTCAACCGCTCATTCTCTTTCATCAATCGCTGTAATTCCTTTTTCTCTTTATCTATGAGTTGTAGGTTCTGTTCTGTATTATTTAAGAGTTTATCTAATTTAAAATGTTCTTCATCCACTAATTTCCTGGCACGGTTGATCATGGCCTGCGGCAATCCTATCCGTTCCGCAATAGAGAAAGTATAAGAGCTACCCGGTTTTCCCACGATCAGTTTATACATGGGTTGCAGGTTCTTCTCATCAAAAGCCATGGCACCGTTGAAAATGCCCGGTGTATGGCTTGCCATTACTTTAAGGTTCAGGTAGTGCGTGGTAACGATACCTACGGAATGCCTGCGGCATAATTCTTCGAGTATCACTTCTGCAAATGCACCACCAAGATTGGGATCACTCCCACTGCCCAGTTCATCAATAAAGAATAGGGTCTTTCCATTCGCTGTTTCCAGAAAATATTTCATGTGCATCAGATGAGAAGAATAGGTACTTAATTCGAATTCGATACTTTGGGTATCACCGATATGAATGAATAATTGTTTGAAGATACCCATCTGCGAATTAGGATGCACGGGCACCAGGAGTCCGCTCTGCAGCATGATCTGGTTCAATCCTATCGTCTTCATGGTAACGGTCTTACCTCCGGCATTCGGTCCGCTAATGATCAATATCCTGTTCTTATCATCCAGTGTTAATGTAACAGGGATCGTTTTTTTACCACTGGTCTTATTGTAAAGAAATAATAAAGGATGATAAGCATCGATCAAATGAAAAGTTGCTTTGTCTGAAAGATTGGGCATTTGCCCATTCATGTCGATGGACAGTTTTGCTTTGCCATTAATGAAATCAAATTCACCAACGATCTCTAAATATGTTTTCAGTAAAGAAGCATACACACTTAATTTGGCAGTGAGTTCTTTTAATATCCTTTGTACTTCTCTTCGTTCATCATTTTCCAGTGAGAAGATCTCATTGTTTAATTCAATGGTCTCTTCTGGTTCAATGAATGCTGTTTTACGCGTATCACTCTCGCCATGTAAAATGCCTTTTACCTGTCTTTTATGTTCGGTGAAAACAGCCACCACTCTCCTGCCACTACTGAAGCTTTCATCAATATCGGCAGAGAAACCTGCTTTGGCTAACCGCGATAATACTTTATCGAACATGCGCCTCAGTTCATTTCTTCTTTTGTAGAGGTTTTGTCTGATACGTTGCAGGTCCGCACTGGCATTGTCTTTCACAACACCTTGTTCGTCCAGTATATCATCTATTAATTCAATGATCGCTTTTTCGTAGTAGGCATTTTCGATCACTTTAGTGAGGGCAGGATAAGCAAGCTTTCTTTCATAATCGAACCATCGGAATATATTGCTGATATTTTCTGCCAGCTTTCGGATCTGTAAGAATTGTTCGCCGCCTAATGTTGCTCCCGATATGCCGATCAGCTTTATTTCTTTTGAGATATTGATAATAAAATCATTGGGGAAATATTGGGATTGCTGCAGTAATAATTTGTATTCGTGGCTTTGCTGCAACTCCAGTTCTATATAGGATCTTTGTGTATGAATACGAAGCTCTGCCGCTTTTTCCTTGGCATATTCTGTTTTGCAGTGTTCTCTCAACAATGCCTTCACTTTATCAAATTCCAATTGAACTGCTGCCGATTCGGGATATAAACGCATAAGGATCTATCTACTGATTTTATTTAGGCAAAGTTAAGGCGGGCGGATTTGTTAAGCGGGATTGATTCCTAAAGCGTATCAAACTTCTTCTTTAGTGAACAGGATCATGAACCCGTAAATGAAAAAAGCCAGTTGCACTGTAATGAGGCCAACCCACATGATATTGGCAGTATAGGAAATGCTCTGCCATTTGTCGTACATAGGCGGTGGCAAAGTCAAATGATGCCATTGATCCATGATCAAGGGAGTAGAATTGAATAAGAACGGGAAAGCGAGAATAATGGCAAGTGTGAGTATTACATGCAGTATCTCTACCACCTGATTGCCTTTATGCCGCATACGCAATGCATAATGCATGATATAGGGGAACATCAAAATGATGATCCAGTAAAAAGCAGCTTCAAAATGTGAGATCAGAAATTGACCATCAAATAAAATAACATTACAGTATTTTTCAGGAAGAAAAATGGCAAAAATATATCCTGCCAGAGCAGGTACCAGCCATAAAAGATTTTCAATACGTAAATACAGTTTTTTCCTCATGCTCAGATGTTACAGTTACTAATGAAATCATTATTTCAGAGGAATCAGATCAGTATCAACTCAAATTTACTTGAATATTGCCTGCTAATAAAATTAAATATAGGCTAGAATTTAATTTAACCAAGACCTGTAAGGAATTAGATCTTTTTCTGTCTTTATGGATGATACAACTAAAACCTGTTTAAATTGTTAAATCGGATAGAAACAAACCTTCACAGCGTTTTGTTCGTAATAAGCTTATAAATTTGAAAGACATGCAAAAAGTATTCTTCAGCATCCTATTGGCAGTAACCACATTGGTTTCCTGTGCCCAACCTCAAAAAAACACAAACAATATGAGTAATATACCCATTCCTGCAGGATTAAAAACAGAAACAGCCACATTTGGCGAAGGGTGTTTCTGGTGTACCGAAGCATTTTTTCAGCGCTTAGAAGGTGTGTTGCAGGTGAGAAGCGGTTATGGCGGCGGTTTTGTAAAGAACCCCACTTATGAACAGGTATGTGATAAAAATACGGGTCATGCTGAACTGGCACAGATCGTCTTTGATCCTACCAAAATAACCTATGATGAATTATTGGAAGTGTTCTGGAAAACACATGACCCTACCACCATGAATCAGCAGGGTAATGATGTGGGTCCGCAATACCGCAGTGTGATCTTTTATCACAGCAAAGAACAAAAAGAAAAAGCAGAAAAATATAAAGCGGCGCTGGATAAAAGCGGTGCATGGGATAAGCCCATTGTAACTGCCATTGAGTCCTTCAAGGATTTCTATCCGGCAGAAAATTATCATCAAAATTATTATAACGATAACAGCAATCAGGGATATTGCAGATTTGTGATACAACCCAAACTCGAGAAGTTCGAACATGTGTTTCAAAATAAATTGAAAAAGCAAGCCCCTAAGCAATAAGGGGCTTTTTTATTAAATTTAGGATTGACAATCTGAAGAGAAGCTTACATTTTAAACGCAGAGTTAGTAGAGTTTAACACAGAGATCGCAGAGATTTTTTTAAACTTGATAATTTATGCATACAAATATTTTTTTGAGTTGCTGTGTTTGTGAGAACGCAGAAGAAAATGCTTTGGATTTTTAAGAATAATATAAGTCATGCAATAGCAGGTTGTTGCAAACTGTTACGCTGACAACCACCATAAAATTCACGCCTCATTTGTTCCGGTTCCGATGTAATTGGAATTGAAAAAATGCGAAGCATATTTTTTCAAAGGAAGAAATGCAGCGTGAATTTTATGGTGACGGCCACCCCGGCCTTGAGGGGAAAAATATGCTCGTGCAACAATCTTTTATCATTTCTTTTCAATTTCATTAAACCGAATATGTTACTTTTAAAACATGAATACAAAAGTCAACATATTGGCATTGGCTGCTTTACTCATCAGCCAGATTGCCTTTGCGCAATTAATGGAAAAGAAAACAACATTCACACATGCCGACACATTGCGTGGAAGTTTAAATGCGCAAAGAACATGGTGGGATGTATTGCGCTATGACCTTACCGTTAAACCTGATTTTGACAGCAAGACCATTGAAGGAAAAACAGTGATCGAATTTAAAACTGTGTATAATGTTGTGGATCTGGCGCGTGACAGAGCAGTTGAATATTTAAGAATGCAGATCGATCTGCAACAACCCCTGATCATCGACAGTATCAAAAAGGATATTGATGTTTTGAAATTCAACGCAAAGACTAAAACATATGTTCATGATAAATTTGTTTCAAAGAAATTAGACTTTAAAAGAACAGACAATGTAGCTATCGTTCAATTGGAATGGGAATACCGTTTAAAAGAACAGGGCACAAAAGATTCTATCATTGTTTATTATCATGGCAAGCCCAAAGAAGCTATTCGTCCGCCTTGGGATGGTGGCTGGATCTGGAAAAAAGATGCACAGAACAGACCATGGATGAGTGTTGCCTGTCAGGGTTTGGGTGCCAGTGTTTGGTATCCCTGTAAAGATCATCAAAGCGATGAACCTGATGATGGTGCATCTTTAACTGTGATCGTTCCGGATAGTTTAACTGCTGTTGGTAATGGCCGATTAATTGCTTCATCAAAAGATAATGGCCTGGCAAGTTTTACCTGGGCCGTTAAGAATCCTATCAACAATTATCTTATCATTCCTTCCATCGGGAAATATGTAAACTTCACCGATACTTTAATGGGTGAAAAAGGAAAACTGGATCTCAGTTATTGGGTATTGGATTATGATCTTGATAAAGCCAAAGAACATTTCAAGCAGGCTAAATTAATGTTGCGTGCATTTGAATACTGGTATGGCCCCTATCCTTTTTATGAAGACAGTTATAAACTAGTGGAATCGCCGCATTTGGGAATGGAACATCAGAGTGCCACTGCTTACGGTAATAAATTCATGAATGGTTATCTGGGCAGAGATCTGAGTGGAACCGGCTGGGGATTGAAATGGGATTATATCATTGTGCATGAAAGCGGGCATGAATGGTTTGCCAATAATATCACTACAAAAGATATTGCCGATATGTGGGTGCATGAAGGAATCACCGATTACAGCGAAACCCTGTTCACTGAATATTATTATGGTATTGAGGCAGGCAATGATTATAATTACGGACAGCGTAAAGGCATTTTTAATAAAGAACCTGTTATCGGTTATTATGGTGTAAATAAAGAAGGCAGTGGTGACATGTACCCCAAAGGTGCCAACCTCATGCATACGATCCGTCACAGCATGAATAATGATGAAGCATTCAGACAGATCCTGCGCGGATTGAATAAAACATTCTATCATCAAACAGTTACAACACAACAGGTAGAAGAATATATCAGTAAACAATCCGGATTCAATTATCAGAAAGTATTCGATCAATACTTAAGGAATATCAATATACCCGTGCTGGAATTTTATAAGGATAGTATTGCTTCAACGATCACTTATAGATGGACAAATACAGTAAGCGGATTTAATTTACCCATTGCGCTTGTTCCTTCTTCCAAAAAGATATGGGCCAATACTGAATGGCAGACAAGTTCATTAAAAGCTGATGATCTTATTTGGTGGAACAGTAAGAACATTGAACGTTTATATTATGTAAAAACAAAACAATTACCTTCCAAGCCTTAAGTAAAGTCCCTTTCGTACAATGAGCAGCATTCGCAAACAAACCATTATCTCAAGCCTTCTGGTCTATATCGGCTTTTTGGTGGGTGCTGTGAATACATACATGTATGCAAAGAATGGATCGTTTACACCCGAGCAGGTGGGTTTAACGAAAATATTTCTAGACCTGGGGCAGAACATGTATGTATTTGCCAGCTTAGGGGTGATACCCGTGATCTATAAATTTTATCCTTATTATAAAGACAATCTTACAGATAAAAAAAACGATCTGCTTACCTGGGCATTGATAGCATCCTTAATTGGTTTTTGTTTAGTGGTGATAGGCGGTTGGTATTTAGAACCGCTCATTGTTCGTAAATATTCTGCACGATCTCCCCTATTGGTACATTATTATTACCTGATCTTTCCTTTTGCATTAGGCATGCTCCTATTCTCGGTGATTGAAGGTTTTTGCTGGGTGATACGAAAAGCAGTGATCAGCAATTTTCTGAAAGAGACAGTGATGCGTTTGATCACATCGATATTTATATTTCTATTCTATTTCAAGGTCATCAGTTTTCCTGTATTCATTTATTTCTTTACATTTTTATACTTCTTCATTTTTATCATTCTGCTGATCTATCTCAACATCAATAAAGAACTGCATTTCACATTTACGGTAAGCAGGGTGACTAAGAAGTTCAAGAAAAAGATGTTTCAAATGCAATCATTACTTTTTGGTGGAACATTGATACAATCAATGGCTGCAACGATCGATAGCTTAGTGATCGCAGGATTCCAAAACCTGGGTGCGGTGGGTGTTTTTACTATTGCACAATATGCCGCGAATATCATACAGGTACCACAAAGAAGTATTCAATCCATTTCGGTTGGTGTATTATCAAAAGCATGGAAGGATAAGGACCTGAAAGAGATCAATCGCATTTATCATCGTTCCTCTATCAATCTGTTATTGATGTCTCTTTTTATTTTCGGTAATCTTTGGCTGAATGCAAGACAGGGTATTGAAGCTTTGCATTTGCAAAAAGAATATTTAAACGGGTTGTATGTAATTATGATCATTGGTTTTGCCAGAATAGTGGATGCAGGCACAGGTGTAAATGGCTTGATCATCGGGACTTCTACTTTCTGGAAGTTTGAATTTTTCAGTGGTGTTATTCTGCTGGCATTTCGTTTACCGCTTACCTGGTTTCTCGTTAAAAATTACGGCATCATTGGTTCGGCTTGCGCAGAGTTAGCAGCATATAGTGCTTATAATTTTGTTCGGTTCGAATTCTTGAGAAGGAAGTTCAAGATGCAGCCATTTACCATGAAATCTTTATACTCATTATTATTGGCTGCAGCAGCATACTTTGCCTGTTATTTTTTAATGAGCGGTATAGGCGGCTGGACCGGTATTTTCTTAAGAGCCATCTTATTTTCCGTGATGATGATCGGCGGAATATTTTATCTGCAACTTACTCCTGATGCACATCAATTGTTAGATAATTTCAGAAAAAGACTAAAGCTATAATCGAAGCCTACTCCCGACTCTTTATCCTCCGTAGCCTTGTTTATCATCCGTAGCCTCGGCGAAGGATGGGCGAAGGAGGAATGACTCCTGACTAAAGACTCCCGACTACTTAATAACTCTTCCTGCACCCGTATACCGATTCTTCCAATAAGGATCATTCAGATCACTGATGGTTACTCCACCGCTGGTGGATGCATTGGCAAATCGGTTATTGGTGATATAGACGCCCACATGAGAAATGGATTTACTCTTTTTACCACTGGTATGAAAAAATACAAGGTCTCCTTCTTTCAGATCTTCAGTTGCGATCTTGTCGCTCATTGCATATTGTTCCTGTGCCGTACGAGGCAGTTTAACATGATACACATCATCTAAAATATTCATAGTAAAAGCTGAACAGTCAATACAATTCTTAGTATTCCCACCCATACAATATTTGGTACCCCACCAATCTTCTAATTTTTTCAGTAAGGATACATTGGAAACTTTTTCTACAGAAGCATCCATCATTACTGCATATTTTAATTGCAGCCAGTCTGCTCTTTCAATATTTGCTTTGGCAGTCGCATCTGCTGAATTGCTGTTAGCAGAACTGTCAGTATTATTTTGATGTTTGGTTGTAGCCGTTTTATGTTTGGATGTAACCGTATTACCGGGCGTTACTTCAATATTATTAATAAACTTTGGCTCTTTTCTTGCTGACTTCTTAGTGGCTGTTGAAGTGGAAGTATCCTTTGACGTGATCTTACTTGCAGGGCGACAACCCGTCACGTAAACAAAGGATATTATTATGATTATTGCTGATGTTAACTTCATAGTTGAAGCTGCAAAGTAATTGTCCTGAAGCGTTACTGCAAAATCTCTTTACAATTTTTTCACAAAGTTTGAGAATAAACAGCTTTGTGGATAAGTGAAAGCAGTAAAGAACCCAACTTGTTTGGATATTTGAAGTTGATAGAAATATATGCCGCAGTTTTCTCATTTACACGTTCATACACAATATTCTTTGCTCGATGGTGCAGCTGGAATAGATAGTTTATATAAAAAAGCAGCTAAGAATAATATGCCTGCCATTGCCATCACCGATCATGGCAATATGTTCGGTGCATTTGAGTTTGTGGCTCAAGCCTGGAAGAATACAAAAGTGGTGGGCAAGGATGCCAATGGAAAAGATATTCTGGAACCTGTTATAAAACCCATTGTCGGTTGTGAGTTTTATGTAGTGAGAGACAGGCATGCAAAAGTCTTTACAAAAGATGTAAAAGATGAGCGCTTTCATCAGGTATTGCTGGCCAAGAATAAACAGGGTTATCAGAATCTGATCAAACTTACTTCGCTTGGATATATTGAAGGGATGTACAGTAAGTATCCGCGAATCGATAAAGAACTGATCGAAAAATATCATGAAGGTTTAATAGCTACCACATGTTGTTTGGGTGCCTATGTTCCGCAAACCATTTTAAAGGAAGGAGAAGAAAAAGCAGAACAGGAATTCAAATGGTGGCTGGATATGTTTGGTGAAGATTATTATATAGAGATCCAGCGGCATAATATTAAAGAGCAGGAAAAGATCAATCCGATACTCTTAAAGTTTGCGAAGAAATATAATGTACCCGTCATTGCAACGAATGACAGTCATTATACTGAACGAGATGATTTCAATGCCCATGATATTTTATTATGTATCAACACCGGTGAAAAACAAAGTACTCCGGGATTTGATGATTTTGTAAATGATGAACTGCATATCAAGAACCGTCGTTTTAAATTCCCTAACGATCAATTCTATTTTAAGAGCTCGGAAGAAATGAGTGAGCTCTTCAGTGATATTCCTGAATCGATTGATAACACGAATGCTATTGTAGATAAGGTAGAGATCCTGAATCTTAAAAAAGATATTCTGCTTCCTGCATTTCCGATCCCTAAAGAATTCAAGATCCATGCGGATGATAATTTGAATCAGTGGGAATTCTTAAAATATATCACACAGGAAGGTGCAAAGAACCGTTACAGTGACCTTACACCTGAGATACAAGAAAGACTTGACTTTGAATTGTTCACGATTAAAACTATGGGCTTTGCCGGTTACTTTTTAATTGTGAGTGATTTTATCAGAGCAGGAAGGGAAATGAATGTATTTGTAGGTCCGGGTCGTGGATCTGCAGCAGGATCAGTGGTTGCATTTTGTATCGGTATCACCAATATCGATCCCATAAAGTATAATTTACTGTTTGAAAGATTCCTGAATCCCGATCGTAAGTCAATGCCCGATATTGATACGGATTTTGATGATGAAGGCCGACAAAAAGTGATTGACTATGTGGTAGAGAAATACGGCAAGAATCAGGTAGCACAGATCATTACTTATGGCACTATGGCTGCCAAGAGCAGTATCAAAGATGTGGCCCGCGTAATGGATCTTCCTTTGCCCGAAGCCAATGCATTGGCGAAGATGGTACCCGACAGACCCGGAACTGAATTGCGCCGTGTGTTGAAAGCGCCACTAACCATTAAGGAAGGTGAAAAATCATTAGAAGAAAAAGAAGGTTATCAGCAGGAAGATATTGAGAACATCAAGAAATTACGCGAGATCTATAAAGGGGATGATATTCGTGCTCAGGTTTTAAAGGAAGCTGAAAGACTGGAAGGTTCTGTTCGTAACACAGGTATTCATGCCGCAGGTATCATCATAGCGCCAAGAGATTTGACTGAATTGATCCCGGTGGCAACCAGCAAAGAATCTGCATTATGGATGACGCAGATAGAAGGTGGCACTATTGAAGATGCCGGTGTAATTAAAATGGACTTTTTAGGGCTGAGAACCTTATCCATTTTAAAAACTGCATTGGAGATCATCAAAGAAATACATGGTGTAACGATCGATCTGGATAATATTCCATTGGATGATGAGAAGACTTTTTATCTCTATCAGCGCGGTGAAACAAACGGAACGTTTCAGTTCGAAAGTCCGGGTATGCAAAAGTATCTGCGTGAATTAAAGCCTGATACATTCAATGACCTCATAGCGATGAACGCATTGTATCGACCGGGTCCAATGTCATATATCCCAAGTTATATCGCCCGTAAGCACGGTAAAGAAAAAGTGGTGTATGATCTGGCAGTGATGGAAGAATATTTGTCCGATACTTATGGTATTACCGTGTATCAGGAACAGGTAATGTTGCTTAGCCAAAGTATTGCAGGATTCAGTAAAGGAGATGCCGATGTATTGCGAAAAGCAATGGGTAAGAAACAGAAGAGTGTGCTGGATAAAATGAAGAAACAATTCATTGAAGGTGCTTCAGCCAAAGGCCATGCTGCTGAACCATTAGAAAAAATATGGACAGATTGGGAAGCATTTGCTCAATATGCATTTAATAAATCTCATAGTACCTGTTATGCATTGGTTGCCTATGAAACCGCTTATTTAAAAGCACATTATCCGAGCGAATTCATGGCAGCTGTATTGAATCATGCAGGTGCCATTGAAAAAATCACATTCTTCATGGAAGAGTGCAAGCGCATGGGATTAAAAGTATTAGGTCCGGATATTAACGAATCGCTGAAAGGCTTTGCTGTTAATAAGAAAGGTGAGATCCGTTTTGGTCTGGGCGGATTAAAAGGCGTTGGCGATAATGCCATTGAAAATATCATTGCAGAGAGAAATAAAGATGGATTGTACGCTAATATTTTTGATTTCATTAAAAGGGTAAATCAAAAATCAGTCAATAAAAAGTCATTGGAAAGTCTGGCATACAGCGGTGCCTTTGATTGTTTTCCGCAATTGCATCGTGCACAATATTTTAATATCCCTGATGGTGAAAGACAAAGTGGTTTAGAGAAAATAGTGGGATATGGTCAGGTACAAAATTCATTGACAACAGGCACTACCAATACTTTGTTTGGTGACCTGCCGCAAGTAATGGATGTACCGCCACCAAAGATCGCAACCTGTGAACCATGGACATTAACTGAATTACTGGAACATGAAAAAGATGTAACAGGCATGTTCATGAGTGGACATCCTTTGGATCATTATAAATTCGAATTGAAGTATTACGGCATCATGCAGCTAAGTGATTTCAATGAGTTCAAAGATTCCGTAACGCTCTCTGCATCCAATACGGGCAAGCCTTTCAAGGTTGCAGGGCTGGTGGTAGATGTGCAGCATCGTGTTACCAAAACAGGAAAGAACTTCGGTTCATTTGTGATCGAGGATTTTAGCGGTAAAACAGATTTTATTTTATGGAGCGAGGATTATGTGAAGTATCAGCATTATCTGGAAAAAGGTCAGAATATCGTTATCACCGGATTCTTCCGTCAGCGTTACAATCAGCCCAATGTATTTGAGTTTAAAGTAACCAGTATGATGCTGCTGGAAACCATCAAACAAACCATGACAAAGAACCTGGAACTCAATGTGCATCCTATTTCTGTCACAAAATCATTCGTTGATTTTATTGAAAAGAATGTAAAAAGAAATCCCGGAAAAGCCTCTCTCCGATTCAATGTTATTGAACCTATTGAGAACCTGAAGATCAGCTTATACAGTTATGAAAAAGGGTTTTTAATGAATGAAGAGATGGCTGATTTCTTATGGAATAATCCTGATGTGGAAGTAAATGTGGGATTGGTTAGTTAAGCAGCACAAAATCTGTTCATATCTCCCGCTTTTATGTATATAACCCTGTGCATTCATCTGCTTTTACGGTACAAAACAAGTGCGTAACAAAGGCTCAAAATATTTGGAATACATTATCATTTCAAACTACTTTTATTCTGCAAATGAAACGATAGCATCCCTTTAAAAAGGAAGCTGACAAAGTAAAAAGCCATTGATTAAAAAGTAAATGAAACGTAAGTAGAACTGAAATTTAATGAATGAGGGAACAGAACGGAATTCTGTAACTAGAAAACAAGTTAGTTTCCGTTTCGGTTGAAAGAACATTATGAAAATAATGACTAAGACAACCGAAAAGGCGGAAAGAAAAAATTCTGTAAAAGGAAGTATTTCTCAGGCCAAACATCAACAATTATTGTGAAGCCTCGGCCAGCAATGATCAAGATGTAATTGATTCGCAGAAAATCTGAAAGGAGGATCTGCCCTTCAATTAACGCATCGGGTTAGTAAGAAGTGAAAACCGCAAGGAATTCATTGAAAAAACACGATGCCTGTTAAAATACCTGCATTCTGAAAAGAATGAAGGCCATTAACACAAAAGCATCGGATCTGAATAATTAAGCGCAAGTTTAATGAAAACAGATTTGGTGCTTTTTGTTTTTGACATATTCCCGCCTATTTTCAGACCTGCTGTCAGGTTTTTATCACTATTTCGTCACTAATCACAAGAGTGGATAAGTCAAAACTGCACAAACGGGGCTTTGGATTTATATTTGACATCCCTCTATAAAAGAAATTAATAACCTAATACTTAAAATTAAAAATCATGGCTTTAGAATTTACAGATGCCAACTTTCAGAAAGATGTGTTGGAAAGTGATAAACTTACAGTAGTTGACTTTTGGGCAGAATGGTGTGGCCCTTGCCGCGCTATCGGTCCTGTTGTAGAAGAATTATCAAAAGAATATGCAGGAAAGATCAATGTAGGAAAATTGAATGTGGATCATAATCCAAACGTTAGTGTAAATTATGGTATCACTTCTATCCCTGCCATCCTGTTTATCAAGGGCGGAAAAGTGGTAGATAAACAAATCGGCGCCGTTCCTAAAAGTGTATTGGATAAAAAGATACAATCTCATTTATAAGAGCAAAGACCCCCAAATAAAAGATCCCGATCAATGATTGATCGGGATCTTTTTGTTTAGAGTATATATGCATTTTATGCTTTAAAAACTGCAACGATCTGTTTAAACAAGTTCTTTAATTTCATGGAAGTTCCGAAAACTGGTTCAGGCAATGGCCCGTTATAAGGTTTACCCATTTGCAAATAATATTTGGTAAATGTTCCCGCTGTTATCCCCCACTTTAAAATATACCTGTAATAAGCTTTCGGTTTTTTAAATCTTCCTGTTGATTTTGAACCAAAATGATAGACCCTGCTCCTTCCCACTCCTTTGAAGATCCGAACACCTGCATGCCATAACTTCATGGCCACATCAGGATCTGAATAGTGAGCCGGAGAAAACTCGACACTATAACCACCGATCAAATCCCATACAGAAACGTGCATCACACTCGGGCTCCAGCTTCCTGCCTGCCAATCCCCTTTCTCGAAACTATTATATTCTTCCAGCAGCTTTGTTTTATCGAATGATTGAATATCCGTTCCGTAATCTTTATGAATGATGCAAGGATTACCGGCATAAGGCTCAATACCTGTTCCGTTCAAAAAGAATAAATGATGCCCGATCTTTTCGATCTCTTCAGCCAGATATTTATCCCAGTCAGGCAATACATACATATCATCATTCAGATAGATCATGTACTCTGTTTTTACCAATTGTCTTCCGGCATTCAATGCATAACAAAGACCAATATTTTGGGGACTAAGTGTATAATCTATATCAGGCTGTGCATTCACCCAATCAGTTGTCCCGTCTTTCCCTTCATTGATATGAACAATGATCTGATGCTTATAAAAAGAGTGTTGGCGAATACTTTCAACTGCATTGATCAGATAAGGCAGATTATTCCAGGAAGGGATCAATATAGAAAATTTCAATCCTTCTTTTTGTAAACGGTCAACCACTGTAATGTTTTCGATCATTCAATAAGATTTGACAGCAAAAATGAGATAAATTCTGCAGATATAATCGGGTTTGATGTTTAGCAATTATCTTAGCTGC
>CAIKTE010000322.1 GCA_903830285.1 uncultured Chitinophagaceae bacterium
ATAGCCTGGCGTAAATCTAAATAACCACTTACAGGCGTATAAAAAGTATAATTATCATCTATAGCTTTTTTAGCGGCTTCTTTAATTTTATCAGGGGTATTAAAATCAGGCTCTCCCAAACTTAAATTAATTACATCAACTCCTTTGGCTGCTAACTCACGTCCAAGCTGCGCCATTTTAAGGGTTTCTGGTTCATTAAATCTGTCAAGAAGAGAAGAAAGTTGATTGCTCATTGTTTCGTATTTAAAATGCGTGCAAATGTAACTAAAAAGCAAAAGCCGTTCGCATCAAAATAGAACTGTGAGGGAGTTGTGGAAATCAATGCTAATTATGCTGCTGCACGTCGGAAAAGAGGTACTTATTGGCAGCTGTATCGCTGCTGATGGATGCCGGTGTCATTAAAATGATCGAATACAGTTTCTTTGACTGAAGATTGATACCTGACCTTGAAGAAAGATTATCAGTAGAATTATATACAACGATATTATAATCCGGCCTTGAATAGATCGCTGTAAACTGGGTTACAAAATCATAGGTAGTAAAGTCGAGAAAATGCCTATATATATAAGGTACAGCATCTCCATATGTAAAATAACCTAAAGAAAATAATTTGATACTTACATAATTGGTAATGGCCTGTGTTCTGAAATCCAGGATCCTGATACCAGCATAGCCCGAATCGGGAGCTGTTAAATTATCAGTCACAAAAGAGACTTTCCAGTCATAGCCCTGTTTATAAATAAAGCCAGAATATTTTTTCCCCTTTTGCAGTAAAAAATTATTACTGAGCAATGCAGTATCAAGGCTGGTGACTTTATATAGTTGAATATTATTGCTGTCGGCCTTTGCAGTAATATACGCCGATGGATAATAAATGGCCAATGAATCTGTAACAAAGACCCCGTTGAGTTTAACCCTGATCTTACCCTGATCCACCACATTAAAGAATTTTATGCTGGTAAGGGTGTCTGTAACTGTGCCACCTCCAGTACCCGGATCTGGACTATCTGCATATTTTACACAGGACACAATGCTGGTGATACAGAACAATAGAAGATATGTGCCTTTTTTAATTTGCATGCAAGTTTCTGAGTTACAGATAATATGACTTATCTGATTAACGTTTTTTATCTGAATTTATTACAGGCAAGCAATCATTTTTCAAATTCATAATCCCTTTCTACCAAACAGATCCTAGTTTTATAACGGGCATACCATTCTTCTCTCCCTTTCTGTTGTGCAAGTAAATGTTCCGTATTCTTTTTCCAGTTTCGGATAGCTTCCAAATTCGACCAGTAAGAAACGGTAATACCAATTTCATTGCGGGCTGATTCATGACCTAAATAACCGGGTTGCTGTACGGCCAGTTCAGCCATTCGTTCAGCTATGCCTGCATAATTGTCATTGATCTCAGTCCTTGTAGAAGTGAATATCACTGCATAGTAAGGAGGTTTTGGTGTTTGCGCGATCATATGATTGGTAATTCATTTTTAGTGAATTCATTTTCTATATTACCGGTATTTAAAGTACTTGCAGGTTCAAAAAGCAAGACCCAAACTTCTTCATCTGCATCAGGACAATGTTCTGTTCCTTTCGGAATAATGATAAACTCTCCTGGATACACTTCAATTGTCTTCTCACGCAACTGCATTTTAAGTTTTCCTTTCACTACATAAAACAATTCATCTTCCTGCTCATGATGATGCCAGACAAAAGGACCAGCGAACTTAACGAGCTTTACTTGCTGCCCGTTCAATTCACCAACGATCTTTGGAGAGAAATGGTCTGTGAATTGGGAGAACTTCTCCGAAAGATTGACCTTTTCAACTTTCATGGCCATTATTTATTTGCTTGACTGATAAATTTTTCATGCAACTGCAATACCTGCGGAATCAATAATTTTTGTTCATCATTTACCAAAACAAAATCACATAGTTTCATTTTAATTTCTTCATCGATCTGTTTATCGATTCTTGCCAATACATCCTGGCGACTAACCCCATCTCTGTCCATCACCCTTTTGATGCGAAGATGTTGCGGTGCAAATACTCCGATCACCAGATCAACCCCTGCTGCAGATGCAGATTCAAACATCAATGCTGCTTCCTTGATCACATACGCTGTTTTTTGTTGCTGCATCCAACCCTGTGCGGCATTGATCACTGCGGGATGGGTTATGGCATTTAATTTCTCTAATCTATATACATCATTGAATACAATGGATGCCAGAAATTTTCTATTGAGTTTCTTGTTTGAATATGCTTCCTCACCAAACTCTTTTTTAATGGAACTTATTAATGATTCATCAGTTTCCATTAATTGCCGCGTTGCAGCATCTGCATCGAATACAGGAATCCCCAATACCCTGAAAATATCAGCCACAGTGCTTTTACCACTGCCAATACCGCCTGTTAATCCAACTCTGAGCATACTAATTATTTAAAAACTAAAGACTAAAAGTATAAAAACTAAAGACTAATAAAGGAAAAACTAAAATCTAAAAAAAGAAAAACTAAAAGCGGTTACCAAAAGAAAGACCCGAGAGAATATTCACTCGGGTCTTTTTAGTTTCTAGTTTTTTATTTTTAGTTTTTACCTCATTTTATTTGGCAGGTACTACTGGCTTATTAATGGCAGCCGACCAATCCTGACTGATAGCAGATTTTTCGATCTTCAAATAAGATCCCGGATTTACTTCTATCTGTAAAGTACCGTCTTCATTCACTTTATTCACTGTTGCATGAATGCCTGCAATAGTAACGATCTTATCACCTTTCTGTAAGTTATCAATGAATTTTTTCTGTTCTTTTGCTTTTTTTGCCTGCGGGCGGATCATAAAAAACCAGAATACTACAATAATAGCGCCCATCATCAATAATTGAACTGTTCCACCACCACCGCCTTGCTGCGGGTTACCCATTAATAAAATTGAATGCAACATTTGTTTTTGTTTTTAGTTTTTAATTATTTTTTCTTTTCGGGAATTGGATGCGGTTCTACAACTTTATCATTGGTACCACCTCCGTTGATCGTGCCTTCGAAATATAGATAATGTTCCGTACCATTCTTTGTATTGGTATTAACGATCAATGTTTTTCTTACATCACCATTGGTGCCCACTTTCTTGCTGTCGAATGAACCTGTGACCAATCCTTCTGCACCGGGAGCAATAGGTTCTTTGGTGTAATCGGCGATCGTACAACCACAGCC
>CAIKTE010000323.1 GCA_903830285.1 uncultured Chitinophagaceae bacterium
AATTAAGTACTTACATTGTGCTTAATGCCAAATCGCTTGTGTTAACCGAAGAAGCTGTTGCTGCAGTAGAACAAATTTTTAAAGCATAAGGAGATACAGAAATGGGAATTATCATAAAACCAATCGTTACAGAAAAGATGACTCAACTGGGCGACAAACTGAATCGCTATGGCTTTAGAGTTCAAAAAGATGCCAACAAAATTGAGATCAAACAAGCTGTAGAAGCTATGTATGATGTTACTGTAAATGAAGTAAATACAATGATTGTAGCACCAAAAGTAAAAAGTCGTTTTACCAAAGGTGGTGTAATTAAAGGAAAATCTTCGGCTTATAAAAAAGCTATTGTTACAGTGAAAGAAGGAGATAAAATTGATTTTTATAGCAATATATAAATAGAAAAATGGCTGTACGTAAACTAAGACCCACAACACCGGGGCAAAGACACAAGATTATTGGTACGTTCGACACAATTACTGCGAGCGCACCAGAGAAATCTCTTGTTGTAGGCGGATCAAAATCCGGAGGTCGTAACCATGATGGTAAAATGACCATGCGCTACCTAGGTGGCGGACACAAGAAGAAATATAGAGTAATTGACTTTAAACGCAACAAAGACGGTGTTCCTGCATCAGTAAAATCAATCGAGTATGATCCGAATCGTTCGGCACGTATCGCATTGCTTTATTATGCTGATGGGGAAAAAGCATACATTCTTGCACCAAACGGATTGCAGGTTGATCAGATTGTTGTTTCAGGAGCTCAGGCTGCTCCCGAAGTAGGTAATGCATTACCTCTGGAAAACATTCCACTCGGTACTATTATTCACAACATTGAATTACGTCCGGGACAGGGTGCTGCTATGGTACGCTCTGCAGGAACTTTTGCACAACTTACCTCTCGCGAAGATAAATATGCTATTATCAAATTGCCTTCGGGCGAAGTACGTAAAATTTTAGGTACTTGTAAAGCAACTATCGGTAGTGTAGGTAACTCTGATCACGCATTGGAAAGATCAGGAAAAGCAGGTCGCTCACGTTGGCTTGGACGTCGTCCACGCGTTCGTGGTGTTGCTATGAACCCGGTTGATCACCCCATGGGTGGTGGAGAAGGCCGTGCTTCTGGAGGACACCCACGTTCTCGCAAAGGCTTGTTAGCTAAAGGGTACAAAACACGTGCTCCAAAGAAACAGTCGAGTCAATATATTATTGAAAGAAAGAAAAAATAATCAGAAAACTAAGTAAATAATATGAGCCGTTCATTAAAAAAAGGACCATACATCTATTTGAAGCTTGAAAATAAAATTCTGGCCATGAATGAAAGCGGAAAGAAAACCGTAATCAAAACATGGGCTCGCGCTTCAATGATATCACCTGATTTTGTAGGTCACACAATTGCAGTTCACAATGGTAACAAATTCATACCAGTTTATGTAACCGAAAATATGGTAGGACACAAGTTAGGCGAATTCTCACCTACTCGTAACTTCCGCGGTCACGGTGGTAAGAAGAAATAATCCATTGAAATTTAAAATCAGAAAAAAATAAACATTTCAAGAAAATGGGTGCAAGAAAAAAAATATCAGCCGACGCAAGAAAAGAAGAAAATAAGACTCTTTACTTTGCTAAGCTCAACGGAGTTCCAACCTCACCACGCAAGATGCGCC
>CAIKTE010000324.1 GCA_903830285.1 uncultured Chitinophagaceae bacterium
ACAAAAAAATTAAACGATTCTATTTTTTATTGCTTTAGTAACAGCTTCTGTACTGCTATTAACGTGCAGTTTTTTGTAGATGTTTTTGATATGTGTTTTTACAGTTTCCAAAGTGATCATCATTGCATCAGCAATCATCTTATAACTTTTCCCATCCACTAAATGTTGCAATAACTCTTTTTCTTTTGGCGTTAGTTTAAAATCTTCCTGTTCAGTAACCGGCATTGTGGTTTGAAAAAAATGCACCATTCTTTTTGCAACAGATGGTGACAGAGGCGAACCGCCTTTATAAACATCCATCAAAGCCTGCAATATTTGTGTGGATGAAGAATTCTTTAATAAATAACCGGATCCGCCGGAACAGAGTGATTGAAATATTTTTTCACTATCCTCAAATACAGTAAAAATTAAAATAGGGATCTCTGCAAATTCAGTTTTTACCAACTTGGTTGATTGAATGCCATTCATTCCCGGCATTTCAATATCCATTACAATAACATCAGTAGGAATATCTCTTAATCGCTGAATGATATTTTTTGTATCAGGATAAGCCGCAACGCAAGTGAATTCCTCAGATGAGCTTAATAAAAAATACAATGAATCACGCAAATGATTATTGTCTTCAAAAATGGTGACTTTAATTTTTTCTTTCACAGATGAGCTCATAATATCAGGTAAATATCATTCAAAAGAATTAATTCAGATATACCGAGAACGGGGGATTGGGATCTCAACTTTAACAACTGTGCCTTTTCCCTCCTCAGATTCGATAGAACAATTTCCCCCACTCGATTTGGCGCGATTGGTCATAGTTCTTAACCCGTTTCCATTATTAGTTTTACTTACATCAAATCCGATCCCATCATCTTTTATTTGCAAAAAGATGGTTTTATCTTTTACATATAATGACAGTTCCAGGTTGACCGCTTTGGAATATTTGAGTGAATTATTGATGGCTTCTTTACAGATGAGGAAAATATTTTTCCGCATATCCATTGGCCACTTTATTTCATCGATTTCCGCGCCGATATTTGACAATGCATTTATTTCTGCCAACTGCTTTACTTGTAACACATAGTTTTCAATCCTTTCTTTCAGATTATCCCCCACATCATTAATAGGATTCATCGTCCAAACTATATCACTCATTCTCTCTATTACTTCCTTTGCATTACTGCTGATCTTATTTAAGATACTTGTATGCATTGCCGCATCTTTATTTTTTGAAGCAATATCACTCAGTAATAATATACTGCTTAATGTACTTCCTACATCATCATGAAGATCACTTGCCAATTGATTGCGCATTTCCACTTCCTTTAATTGCTGTTTCAATATTCTTCTGTTCCAGAGAGTCATGATTAGTAAGCCGATCAGAATTATGATACCCAAGGAAAAAAATTCGATAGCAATAGTTCTTGAGAGATCTTCCTTATCAATTTTTTTCTGTGCTGTAATTAACTGATTAGTCTTATCTGTTTTTTCACTTTCATATTGAGCCAGCATTTTCGCGATCAGGTCTGCGCGGTTTCTGTTATTGATCGAATCCTTATAAACAATTGATTTGTCTAAATACAGATATGCATTTTTATAATCGCCATTATCTTTATACAGCAGTCCTAACTCCTCGCAAGCCTCATTGGCATTGACATAGAGCTTAACTGAATCAAAATATCGAAGTGCCCCTAATAAATATCCGGAGGCTTTTTCATTCTCCTTTAAATAGCGAAGCACCCTTCCTATTTTAAATTCTTCATATCGTACATCCTGCTGATCATTTAATGACTGAAATAGTTCTCTGGCATTATTGTAATAGTAATAAGCCGAATCGATCCAAGGATGCAAATTGCCTAACTGGCTTTTTTCGATAAATGCATCTCCCAGGTTTTCTGAAGCGATGGCAGTATTGCTTTTATTATTTGTTTGCTTATTGATATTTTTTGCCTGTCGATAAAAATATAATGCAGAATCGAAATTCTTTTCTTCCCAATAAACAGAACCAAGGCTGGAATAAGCATCCCCTTTGTATTGTAAGTTATTCAGTTTTTCAAAAGTTTTGATGGCTTCAAACAAATACTGTTTTGCCTTTTTAAATTCACCCTGATGACGGAAAGTTCCGGCAATGATCTTATCTGTATATGCAATGGTCGATGCATCTTTTTCTTCATCAAAAAGCTTTCTTGCTTCCAGCAAATAGGTCAATGCCTCTTCATCTTTTGCTTCTATATTGAATATGCTGGCAATATTCACCATTACACGTCCTTGTCTGCTGAAGTTCTTTTCTGCCTGAAAAAGCTGTTTTGCCTTTTCCAGATAAAAAATAGCTGAATCATTCTTTCCTGCTTTAAAAAACCCCCAACCCATAGATGCATAACATTCTGCCAGAGAACCTCTGTTCTTGATCTCTATGGCTATCTTTTCGCCCTGTTTTGCCATTAATATGGCAGAATCGGGTTTTGTAGAAGTGAGAGCGAAAGATAATTCTGCCATCAGGGTCACTTTGGCATAAGCAGTTTTGGCGATGGCCAATTCCTTACGTAATGAATCGGCAGATTGTGCATAACTGCTACTGCAAGAGGCAGAAACAGCAATGAGTAACAGATTTCGTAAATAATATCTTAATATAAGCTTCATGGCAAATTATCTACTAAAACAGATATGGCTTAACTAAAAATATAGCTTTTTAGAACAATTTTTTGCCCAATTAAATTAAGCCACGCAGGTTTTTAACAAATAAGCTATTTTTACCCGCAAAATCATCACTTAAACAAACCGACACATGTCATTTAATTTATTGAAAGGAAAGAAAGGTATCATCTTCGGCGCTTTAAATAATCAGTCAATTGCCTGGAAAATTGCAGAGAAGTGTTTTGAAGAAGGAGCCCAAATTGTATTGACAAACGCTCCAGTTGCACTGCGGTTTGGTGAAATCAATGAATTAGCTGAAAAGATCAATGCGCCAGTTATTCCGGCTGATGTTACCAGCATGGAGGATCTTTCCAATTTATTTATAAAATCTTTAGAACATTTTGGCGGACCTATAGACTTCGTATTACATAGTGTTGGTATGAGCATGAACGTACGTAAAGGCAACCCTTACACTAACCTCGATCACGAATTAGAGCATAAAACTCTGGATATTTCTGCCATGAGCCTGCACCGCGTTTGCCAAACCGCATTTCAGATGGATGCAATGGCCGAATGGGGCAGCATTGTTAGTCTCTCATACATTGCCGCACAGCGTGTATTCCCCGATTACAGCGAAATGGCCGATACCAAAGCATTATTGGAAAGCATTGCACGCAGTTTCGGTTATCATTACGGATTAAAGAAGAAAGTGCGTATCAATACCATTTCTCAATCGCCAACCCGCACTACAGCCGGAAGCGGTGTAAAAGGTTTTGAAGGTTTTATTACTTATGCCGATAAAATGAGCCCTTTAGGCAATGCAAGTGCCGAAGATTGCGCTAATTACTGTGTAACCTTATTCAGCGACCTCACAAGAATGGTTACTATGCAGAATCTTTTCCATGATGGAGGATTCAGTTTCTGCGGACTTTCGCATGCCGTGATAGACCAGATGGAAAAATAATCTTACCATTTAAGAAATATAACAAAAGCATCAAAGAACTTAATTGTATTTGATGCTTTTTTATTGCAACTTTAATTTTTATTATTCATTAAAATATAAAACAAATGTCCTGGATCGATATGGTTGGTTATCTCGGTTCCTTTTTAAGTGCCATTACATTTTTTCCGCAAGTATATAAATCATGGAAAGCAAAAAGTGTGGGCGACTTGAGTATCTGGATGATATTAATTGTTATTTCAAGTACCATTATCTGGTTGGTGTATGGCTTTGCAAAAGAAAGCGGGCCCGTGATTGCAGCGAATATTGTGGTATTGAGTTTAGCGTTGGTATTGTTTTATTTTAAGTTGACCTTTCCGAAAAAATAAAGAGTTGCCCACCTTTAGATGGTTGGCAACTCTGCAAAAAAAAAGTCCCGAATAAAATGATTTATTCGGGACTCTATTTTTCAGTGCGGTTGATTAATACTCGTCTTCATTAAACATAAAATCTTCCTGACTTGGGTAATCAGGCCAGATGTCTTCAATACTTTCATACACTTCTCCTTCGTCATCCAGTTCTTGCAAATTTTCCACCACTTCAATGGGTGCACCACTGCGGATAGAATAATCTATCAACTCGTCTTTGGTAGCCGGCCAAGGCGCTTCTTCTAAGTAACTTGCTAACTCTAATGTCCAGAACATACCTTTAAATTTTTTGCAAATGTAACCGTATAAACGAAATAACCAAATCTGCTTTTTCACGGTACCTGTAAATAAATCTTTAAAAATGTAAACCTGTTGTAAGTTTACAGCACTGATAAAACAGAAAATATGCTTCGGGCTGAGAATATTCATAAAAAATACGGGCAGTTACAGGTATTGAAAGGTGTTAATATTAGCATTGAAAAAGGCGAAATCGTGTCCATTGTTGGCTCTTCGGGTGCCGGAAAGAGTACTTTACTGCATATTTTGGGCACTTTGGATGAACCTGATGAAGGTTCTATCTTTCTGAACGAGGAAGCGCTTCACCTACTGAAAGGAAAGAAATTAGCTGCTTTCAGGAATAAGCATATTGGCTTTGTTTTTCAATTCCACCATTTATTGCCCGAATTTACAGCTGTAGAAAATGTTTCCATCCCCGGCTGGATCGCAGGCAGAAAGAAAAAGGAAGTAAATACCGAAGCGATCCGATTATTGGAATTACTGGGATTAAAAGATAAAATAAATAATAAACCACAGGAATTAAGTGGCGGTGAACAGCAACGTGTGGCTGTAGCAAGGGCTTTGATCAACCAGCCGTCTATTGTTTTCGCAGATGAGCCAACGGGAAACCTGGACAGCCAGAATGCGAAAGAACTGCATGAATTATTTGTACAGTTAAGGAATGAATTCGATCAAACATTTTTAATTGTAACCCATAACGAAGAACTAGCTGCGATGAGCGACAGAACCTTGCACATGAAAGATGGATTGATCTTAACAGCACCCACCACCTGAGTACTTTTTTTCAAAACATGCAAACCTGTCATTTTTATACTCAGACTTGAGGCTCAAACATTCAACGACGAGGCCTTGACTGACAAATTTGAGTCTCCAACACTCAACCGAGAGGCTAAAATACTCATCATCGAGTATCCAACACTCATCGGAGACACTAAAACACTCATTATTGAGACTCCAACACTCAACGGAGAGACTGAAACACTCATCGTTGAGTCTTCAATACTAAACGGAGAGACTGAAACACTCAATTTTTAGATATAAAGTTCTACTTACAAAATCTGAGGATATTTTCTTCGATCCGGAGGGATTTATAGTTGATTTGTGCAATTAGCTTTCTATTCTTGCTTTCCAGACTGTTTCTGGAACGTTTAACAAGTGAGCAATATATCTTGCCAAAACAAATAAATAATCACTTAACCGGTTGAGATATTTAATAACGAGAAGTTCTACAAATATGTCATTTTCGAGCATATTCACACAGATCCGTTCTGAACGTCTGCAAACACAACGGGCTACATGGGTAGTGGAAACTGCAGTATGCCCGCCAGGCAAAATGAAATTTTTCATTGGGGGCAATACTTCGTTCATTTGATCGATCTCTCTTTCCAATAAATCAATATCACTTTCTTTAAGATCCGGGATCTTCATCAGCGGTTCTTTTTCAGGATCACATGCGAGTGATGAACCGATGGTAAATAACCTGTCTTGAATTTCCTTTAATATGGTTTTTGTATGACTATCTGTAATTTGATCATTCACTAATCCGATAAAAGAATTCAATTCATCTACCGTTCCATAGCTTTCAATACGAATATGGCTTTTAGGAACTTTTGTTCCGCCGATCAGTGATGTTTTACCGAGGTCGCCTGTTTTAGTATAGATTTTAGATGACATGGAATTTCTGAATTATGATGATTAAACAAAAATAGAATAGTAATGTTCAGAAATAAAAATGGAGAGATACAAGTCTCTCCACAATTTCTCTACCGATTATTTGAAAATGGTCAATGCTCCAATTTATGGTCTCTATAGTGAGAATGCGCTTCTTCACCGGTTCTATCGCTTTCTACAATCCCATCTCTCAATCTAACAACACGCTTAGCATAACGTGCAATATCTTCTTCATGTGTAACCAATACCACCGTATTCCCGGCTTCCTGGATTTTCCCGAATATTTCCATTACTTCCACCGATGTTTTGGAATCGAGATTTCCTGTAGGTTCATCAGCCAATAATAAGGATGGATTATTTACCAGTGCACGGGCAATTGCCACACGCTGAATTTGTCCACCGCTTAATTCGTTTGATTTATGATGGCTTCTGTCTTCCAAACCCACTTTTTTCAAAGCTTCCATCGCTCTTTCCATTCTCTCTTTTTTAGGAACGCCGGCATAGATCAAAGGCAGGGCAACATTTTCAGCGGCACTTAATCTTGGCAATAAATTAAATTGCTGAAACACGAAACCGATCTCGGTATTTCTAACTTCTGCTAGATCATCATCGATCATCTTACTTACATCTTTACCATTCAAAGTATATTTTCCACCTGTGGGAGAATCCAGACATCCTAGAATGTTCATAAGAGTACTTTTTCCACTTCCGGAAGGGCCCATCAGCGCTACATATTCATTCTTGAAAATATCCAGTGTAATTCCTTTTAAGACAGGAATTGCCTGATTACCCATAAAATAACTTTTTTGAAGGTCTTCTAATTTTATGATCGCGTCCATATCTTAAATGAATTGATTCTTGAATTAATAATTAAATTTATTTTTTGATAACAGTCGGCACTTTAAAAAATTCTTCGTCTTTCAATGGCGCATTTTTTAAAGCTTCTTCTCTACTTACGCTTCCTGTCACCACATCTTCACGAAGTACATTTACGGTATCGCTCATATGCAAAATGGGTTCAACACCAGTTGTGTCAATCTCATTTAATTGTTCTACAAAAGCGATCATGTTTTGAAGGTCATTCTTTACCGATTGCTTTTCTTCCTCATTAAAACGCAAACGCGCCAAATGAGACAGTTCTTCTATTGTTTTATCACTAACCTGCATAATGACAAATGTAGCCGAAATAGAGGCATTTTTTCCAATGTTTTTGATGGATGACCGAGATTAAGAGAAATATTTTATCTTGCTCTTATTCCATTGCAGAAAGACCCTGACTTATGAATGATAATTCCGCATACCGCTTCCCGTTTCCTATTAAAGTATTGGTGGCCGAGGATAATGAGATGAATAAACTGCTTGTGACAAGCGTTTTAAGCAATTGGGGGCTTGAATACAGTGTTGCATCTAACGGCGTTGAAGCTGTTGATTTGATGCAGCATTATGATTTTGATGTGATATTAATGGATATACAAATGCCTGAAAAAGACGGTATTGAAGCCACCATTGATATCCGGAATTTTTGGGATGAACGGAAAAAGAATATTCCCATCATTGCCTTGACCGCAAATGCTGTTAAAGGGGAAGAACAGAAATATTTTGATGCAGGAATGAATGGGTTTCTTACAAAACCCTTCAAAGAAAAGGAATTATTTGAGTTGATAGAAAACACCATTCAGCTTCATCAAACAAAATATGCTTCTAACAAAAGCGATGAACAGGCTATTGTGCAAAATACAGCGAAACATTATAATCTTTCTCTCATCGAGGAACTCATGAGCGGAAACAGGGAATCAGTTAAAATGATAGTTAACACTTTTGTACAATCCATTCCTCCTTCAGTTATTGCGATGCAGAAAGCATGCGATGCTAAAGATTGGCTGGAAACTGCAAAAAATGCCCACAGTTTAAAAGCTAACGTTGATACACTGCAAATGAATATTATTCATCATGATGTAAAGACCATTGAAATAAATGGAAAACAGGGAATTGATCTTGAATCGATACCGGCATTAGTGAGTAAAGTAAAAACAGTAATTGAAGAAACTATTGTTCAATTAAAACAGGAGTTCGAGCTACAATAGATTTTATTTTTTCTCTCTTGTAGATTTATATATTTTGATGGCACTCATCAAAATAAGAATGAAGAGAAATAGCCCCACCAGTCCCCAAACAAAACTGATACTCTGTTTTACGGTGACCAGCATTACTGTAGCAATTAAGATAATAGTGGCTACTTCATTCCAAACCCTTAATTGCTGAGAACTGTATTTGAAGATCCCTTTCGTTTGTTGTTGAAAAATAATCTGTAGTGAGAAATGATATAAATAAAGTAAAACAACGAAAACAAGTTTAATGAGTATCCATCTTCCTTCCGGCATAAACATCAGATGATACCAGCCTCCGTTCCACAAAACAATGCTGCCGAATATCAAGGTAAGAATTGCAGAGGGCCATGTGATCCCATACCATAAGCGTTTGGTCATGATCATCAATTGATCCCTAATCGCATTCTTCTCAGCTTCCTCTTTTTCTCCTGCTTCGGTGAGATAAATGAATAAACGAGGAATATAAAATAAGCCCGCAAACCAGGTAACCACAAAAATGATATGTAATGCTTTTAAGTAGAGATACATGTTATTAAATAAATGGTTTTACGAAAATATCATTTCTGAATTTCCCCCTTCATATTCTTTGATCCATTTTGAAATAGCTTCCACCCAAAGCGGATGTGTATTTAAACAAGGTATCATCGTAAATGATTCTCCTCCTGCATGCAAAAATGTTTCTTTACCACGCTCTGCAATTTCTTCCAGTGTTTCCAAACAATCACTTACAAAGGCGGGGCATAAGATCAATATTTTTTTCACTCCCTCTTTAGGTAATTCTTCCAAACGTATATCAGTAAAGGGCTGAAGCCATCCTTTTCCCAAACGTGACTGAAAAGAAAGACTATATTTATTTTGAGGGATATTTAATTTTTGTGTAACCAATTTTGTTGTTGTAAATACCTGATGACGATAACAGGTTGCATGTGCCGGTGAATCAACATTACAGCAATCTTTCACCTGCAGGCAATGGGTTTTTGTTGTATCACTTTTCCGGATATGTCTTTCCGGGATTCCATGATAACTGAAAACGACCTGATCATATTCCTGGGTCAGATAAGGCTGAATTGATGATGCCAATGCATCAATATAATCGGCATCATTATAAAAGGGTTTAATAGTTGTCAACTTAAATGCATATTCATTCTTTTTATGAATTTCATATGCATACTCAACTGCCGTTTCATAACTGCTCATGGCATAATGAGGATACAAAGGAAACAATATTACTTCCTGAAGATCAGGAACAGCTTTTAATAACTTTTCAAATCCTTCTGTCGGATCAGGATTACCGTATCGCATAATGATCTCAACAGGTTCGTCAAATTTTTTCTGAACCGCTTTTTGTAATTCTTTTGTTAAGGTAATTAATGGCGAGCCGTCCTTTGTCCATATGGTCTTATATGCTTCTGCAGATTTAGGTGCGCGAAATGGAACAATGATTCCTCTCACCAATAAAGCTCTTGCAATAAAAGGGATATCTATTACTTTTTCATCCATTAAAAATTCATTGAGATATCGTCTCACATCTTTAACGGATGTAGAATCAGGCGAACCAAGGTTCATTAATAATATTCCTTTCTTAACTTTTTGTGGCATAATGATTGAATGTTTGCAAATGTAATTAACAAGCACAGCGAAAGAATGTTCATTGTCATAAAACTGTTTTAAAAAACAGGATTATTATCATTACTGATTGAATGATAACTATAAAATCATAATGTGTTATTAAAGATGACAGACAAATGACACACGAGTGACGGATATCATCTTTTTAAGGAATCCTCTGAAGATACATTTGCGTACGTAATTGAAAAGCGGAATACAATGCACCTGAATCAATTTTTTGTGATCGGAATAAACTACAAAAAAACTGATGTTTCCATCAGGGGGCAGTTTGCAATTAATGCTGATCAATATCATGCATTACTCCAAAAGTCCAACGATCTGGAAATAAGAGAAATATTTGTTCTAAGCACTTGCAACCGTACCGAATTATATGCACTTGCTCCTAGTGCAGCCATACTGATCCAGCTCCTTTGCAGTGAAACAGAAGGCTCGGCCGATACATTTAAAGAATTATGTTATATCAAACAGGGTCAGGATGCTGTTGAACATATGTTCTCTGTTGGTGCAGGATTGGATTCGCAGATATTAGGCGATTATGAAATTGTAGGCCAAATGAAACTTGCTGTAAAATTCTCCAGAGAAAAAGGTTTTATTGGTTCCTTCATGGAAAGATTATTCAATACAGTTTTACAGGCTTCTAAAGAAATCAAGAATCAAACTGCATTAAGTGGCGGAACTGTTTCTGTGTCATTTGCTGCGATTCAATTTTTGAAAGTACATGTTGCAGACGTTGCGAATAAAAAAATCGTTTTGCTCGGAACAGGAAAAATAGGTAAGAATACCTGCAAGAATTTAGTTGATTATCTGCACACCCATAACATCACTTTGATCAATCGCACAGAAAAAAAAGCTATGGAGTTAGCTGCAGAATTAAAACTGCAAACTGCTTCGATAGACGATCTTGATCAACAGGTAGCAGAAGCTGATATCATTATTGTTGCCACCAATGCAGAAGTTCCTGTTATTACAAAAGCTTCTCTTATCAACAGCAAAAAGAAAGTTTTGATCGATCTGTCCATCCCGAATAATATTGAAGCAAGTGCAAAGCTATTACCGCATATTAATTTGGTAAATGTTGATGATCTTGCCAAGATCAATGATGCTACACTCCAAAAAAGGATCAATGAAGTGCCAAAGGCAAGATCGATCATTAAAAAATTCATGAATGAATTTTATGAATGGAATTGCATGCGCAAATATGCTCCTGTTTTAAGAGCTCTAAAAGAAAAACTGCACGACCTGCATAATTGTAGCCTGTTTTTGTCTTCATTCGAATATGATGAAATATCTGAACCCGATTCAGAGTATATTCAAAAAGTAGTGAACAATATGGCCCTTAAAATGCGCCGTCAACATACCCCCGGCTGTAATTATATTCAGGCCATAAATGATTACATTGCACAACCTGTGTTAGCATAATCAACATTTCATGGAAAAAATTTTACGCATTGGTACACGCGACAGTCAATTGGCTGTTTGGCAAGCCACATTAGTGCAACAATTATTGCAGGAGCATCATATTACTAGTGAATTGGTGGATATGAAAAGTGATGGGGATATTGACCTGATCACACCACTTTATGAAATAGGCGTGCAGGGCGTATTCACAAAAACATTAGATGCCGCTTTATTAAGCAATAAGTTTGATATAGCGGTTCACTCAATGAAAGATGTTCCCACGCAACTTGCTAAAGGGATTGTTCAGGCAGCTGTTTTGCCAAGAGCTTCTTATAAGGATATTTTAGTTTACAGGAACGATATTTCGTTTTTGAATGATATGCAATCGAATGCTGTTATTGCAACCAGCAGTATCAGAAGAAAGGCACAATGGTTGAATCGATATCCCAATCATCAGATAGAAAATCTACGTGGCAATGTAAATACACGCTTACGTAAAGTGACCGAAAGCAATTGGAATGGAGCCATTTTCGCTGCTGCCGGTGTGGAGAGAATTAATTTACGCCCCGAAAATTCAATTGAATTAGACTGGATGTTACCTGCCCCTGCACAAGGTGCTATCATGATCGTTTGCAGAGAGAACGACGAAGCAGCCAAAGAAATCTGTGCTTTATTGAATGATGCGGCATCAGCACTATGTGCAAAGATCGAAAGGGATTTTTTAAGAACTTTACTGGGTGGTTGCAGCACACCTATCAGTGCTTTGGCAGAAATAAAAAATGACCATGTTTATTTCAGGGGAAATATTTTTTCGGTTGATGGAAAAGAAAAAGCAGAAGTTGAAAAAATCACTGAAATCGTTCTGGCAACTCATTTGGGAATTGATGCAGCCAAAGAATTATTAAATTCCGGAGGCAAAAAGATCGCTGAAAAAATCCGCAATGCCGGCATATAAATTTCATATACTATCTACCAGGCCACTGGATGAATTCATTATTCATAAAGCGGTATTGAAATCAATAAAGATCGATCTCAATTCATTCATAAAGACAGAAAACATACATTCCAAAGAAATAATTCAGGAAATACAATCATTTCAATCCAAAAAAATAACTGCCATTTTCACAAGTATGAATGCGGTAGAATCGGTCATCAAACATCTGACGCAAAAACCTGACTGGCAGATATTTTCAATGGGAGGTATCACGAAAGAAAAAGTGTATGAGTTTTTTGGCGAAGCATCAGTTACTGCTACTGCAAAGAATGCAACCGCTTTGGCTGAAAAGATCATAGCAAAAGCCCCTTACAAAGAGGTTGTCTTCTTTTGTGGCGATCAAAGATTGAATGAACTGCCTGAAACATTGGCACAGAAGGGAATTATTGTGAATGAACTGGTGGTTTATAAAACCGTTCAAACACCTAAATCAATAGAAAAGAATTACGATGCGGTTGTATTTTTTAGCCCCAGTGCCGTACATAGTTTCTTTTCAGTGAACACTTTACCTACCAATACTGTTATCTTTTCGATTGGCAAAACTACTACTGCAACCATTCAGTCTTACTGCAGTAATATGATCATTACAAGCGAATGGCCCGGAAAAGAACAAATGATCGACAGAGTATTGCTGTATTTTGATTCAAATAAAAAATAAACATGAGTATTTTAAAAAATGATTTGTTACTGAGAACATTGAGAGGTGAAAAAACTGAGCGAACTCCCGTGTGGATGATGCGCCAGGCAGGAAGATATTTACCTGAATACTTAGTATTAAGGAAACAATATAGTTTTTTTGAAAGATGCCAAACGCCTGAGTTGGCCGCTGCCATTACACTACAGCCCGTTGATATTGTTGGCGTGGATGCAGCGATTTTATTTTCAGATATCCTGGTTGTTCCCCAGGCCATGGGATTGGAAGTACAGTTGATCGAAAGCAAGGGCCCGATCCTACCTGATCCTATCAAAACAGTAAAAGACCTTATCCGCGTTCGTGTTCCAAATGTTGATGAAACCTTGGGTTATGTTTTCGATGCAATCAAATTAATAAAGCAAGAATTGAATGGACGTGTTCCTTTAATTGGCTTTGCAGGTGCACCATGGACCATTCTTTGCTATATGGTTCAGGGAAAAGGCTCTAAGACTTTTGATGAGGCAAAAGCATTTTGTTATATGCAACCTGAATTAGCACATCAGTTATTGCAAATGATCACAGATACCACGATCGCATATTTAAAAGGGCAGGTTGCAGCAGGTGCTGATACAATTCAGCTTTTTGATAGTTGGGGTGGTTTATTAAGTCCGGATGATTTTGAAAATATTTCGTTGAAATATATCAGGCAAATAGTTGCCGCCTTAAAAGACGAAGCTCCTGTTATTGTTTTTGCAAAAGGTGCATGGCATAGCCTGGATGCAATGGCAGCAACGGGTGCCGCAGGTTTGGGTATTGACTGGTGCATTTCGCCAAAAATGGCCAGGCAATTTGCCGGTGATAAAGTAACACTACAGGGTAATTTTGATCCTGCTAAGTTATTGTCACCGATACCTGAAATCAAAAAAGAAGTAAAAGCAATGATCAATGCATTTGGAAGGGACAGATATGTTGCCAATTTAGGTCATGGTATTTTACCCAATGTTCCGGTAGATCATGCAAGAGCATTTGTTGATACCGTGAAGGAAGAAAGTTCTAAGTGATAAATATAAAGTTATTAACGAAGTGTTATGAGTGCGAAAGAACAATGGATCGATTTTATTCATGAGCTGCAAAACAGCATCTGCACTGCTTTAGAGCAAGTTGATGGCAAAGCTAAGTTTGTAGAGGATGAATGGACTCGGGCAGAAGGCGGGGGTGGCAAAACACGTGTGATCGGTAATGGAAATGTGTTTGAAAAAGGCGGAGTGAATACTTCTGTTGTTTTTGGAAAAGTGAACGACAAAATGCGCTGGCAATTGAATATTGATGCTGACAAATGGTTTGCTTGCGGATTGAGTTTAGTGATACATCCGCAAAATCCATTTGTACCGACAGTTCATTGCAATTACCGCATGTTTGAACTATACAACGAAAAAGATGAAGTGATAGACAGATGGTTTGGTGGCGGAACTGATTTGACTCCTTATTATCTGTTTGAAGAAGATGCCAAACATTTCCATCTGACTTATAAAAATGTTTGTGATGGTTTTGATGCAGCATTCTATCCTAAATTCAAACTAGACTGCGATGATTATTTTGTGAATGAACACAGAAACCGAGAACGTAGGGGGATTGGCGGCATTTTTTATGATCATCAAAAACCAGATACAGCAAAAGATGTTGATTTTTGGATGAACTTTGCGAAATCATGCGGATATGCTTTTATAGATGCATATATACCGATCGTAGAAAAAAGGAAGAACACAAATTTTACGGAAGCAAATAAATATTGGCAGGAAATAAGGAGAGGCAGATATGTTGAGTTCAATTTGATTCACGACAGAGGAACAATATTCGGATTAAAAACAAATGGCAGGACGGAAAGCATTTTAGTGAGTCTACCACCAACTGTGAGATTTGATTATAATTATCAACCTGAAGTTGGAAGTGAAGAAGATAAGTTGCTGCAAGTTTGTTTGAATCCGGTTGATTGGATACCCCTAATCACTAAAGGGGAATTAATTAAATAGGTTTTAAAATCTCGGTTTATGTATTTACAAAGAAGAAACAGAATATTAAGAGCAACCCCGGCAATCAGAAGTTTGGTTGCTGAATCATCTTTAACCCCCAACGATTTTATTGCCCCATTATTTATTGATGAAGGAACAAATGTGGCATATGAAATTCCATCCATGCCAAATTATTTTCGTTACAGCATTGATCTTACTATTAAAGAAGTAAAACTGTTGTGGAGCTTGGGAATCAAATCTGTTTTATTATTTGTAAAAGCAAAAGACGATACAAAAGATAATACCGGAAAAGAAGCCTGGAACCCTGATGGATTAATGCAGAGAACCATCAAAGCCATTAAAGATGCAGTACCCGAAATGCTTGTGATGACAGATGTTGCGCTTGACCCCTACTCTATTTATGGTCATGATGGGATTGTAAAAGATGGTGAAATAGTAAATGACGAAACCGTTGAAGCATTGGTACAAATGAGTGTAAGTCATGCGGAAGCAGGGGCCGATTTTGTAGCACCAAGTGATATGATGGACGGTCGAATCGGTGCCATTCGTGAAGCATTGGAGCAAGAAGGTTTCACTAAAACAGGGATCATGAGCTATAGTGCAAAATATGCATCATGTTTTTACGGACCTTTTAGAGATGCATTGGATAGTGCTCCGGGATTTGGAGATAAAAAAACTTATCAGATGGACTATTCTAATCGCAAAGAAGCAATCAGAGAAACATTGATGGACATTGCTGAAGGTGCTGATATTATGATGATAAAACCGGCAATGGCATACTTGGATATTATTCGCGAAATAAAAAATACAGTGGATGTTCCGGTAAGTGCTTATCACGTGAGTGGTGAATATGCAATGATAAAAGCTGCAGCGAAAATGGGTTGGTTAAATGAAGACAAAGCCATTCTGGAAAGTTTAGGTTCTATCAAACGTGCAGGCGCAGACCTCATTGCTACTTATTTTGCAAAAGACGCAGTAAAACTGATTTCTTAACCCTTAATAATTTTTTATGTTTATCATCGAATTAACTTACAAAGTTTCTCCAGAAGAAATTGATAAGAATTTAGAAGCGCACATGGATTACATCGACAAATATTATAGCACTGGTCACTTCTTGGCATCAGGTCGTCAAGAGCCACGTAGCGGCGGAATTATTTTAGCAAAAGCCAGAAGCAGAGAAAGAATGGAAGACATTGTTTCTAAAGATCCTCTGAACATTAAAGGTTTAGCAGATTTTAAAATCATAGAATTTAAAGCAACTAAAAATACCAAAGAGTATAAAGAGTTTGTAGGCGAAGAATATACGTTTGAATAACTTTTTAACAGGCCACATAACTTTTATCGTCTTTAGTTCCCTTCGATTCTTTATTGAAAGAATTGCACACTTGAACTAAAACAAGTGAATGAACATGTATTAAACTTATATTAAGCATATGAATATTTCAAAGAGTCAGGAATTATTTTCACGAGCACAACAATCTATTCCAGGTGGAGTAAACTCGCCTGTGCGCGCATTTAAAAGTGTTGGCGGAACACCTTTATTTATCAGTAAAGCAAAAGGTGCTTATTTATTTGATGCCGATGGAAATAAATATATTGATTTTATTGCTTCCTGGGGGCCGATGATCCTGGGTCACGCTTATGAACCATTAGTAAAAGCTGTGCAGGAACAAGCTGTATATTCAACTTCCTACGGAGCCCCAACAGAATTGGAAATAAAAATGGCTGAGTTAATTAAATCAATGGTATCTAATGTTGATTTGATCAGAATGTGCAGCAGTGGTACAGAAGCCTGTATGAGTGCGGTTCGTGTGGCAAGAGGATTTACTGGCAGGAATAAAATAATAAAATTTGAAGGTTGTTATCATGGTCATGCAGATTCCTTTTTAGTAAAAGCCGGAAGTGGTCTAGCAACTTTTAATATTCAAACTGTTCCGGGTGTAACAGCAGGTGTTGCAAATGATACGCTCACTTGTGCATACAATGATCTAGAAGCAGTAAAAAAGTTAGTCGCAGAAAATAAAAATGAAATTGCTGCCATCATCACCGAACCTGTTGTTGGAAATATGGGTTGTATTTTACCAAAAGAAGGGTTTTTAGAGGGTCTAAGAAAAATTTGTGATGAAGAAAATATTGTTTTCATTTTTGATGAAGTGATGACCGGTTTTCGTTTGGCAAAAGGTGGTGCTCAGGAAAGATTAAATATTAATGCCGACTTAGTTACTTATGGAAAAGTAATTGGTGGCGGCTTACCAGTGGGCGCTTTTGGAGGAAAGAAACATATCATGGAGTCTGTTGCACCATTGGGTAATGTTTATCAGGCAGGAACTTTAAGCGGCAATCCTATTGCAATGATCGCAGGTTATACCTTACTTTCTATTTTGAAAGACCAACCCAACATCTTTACAGAGTTAGAAGAAAAAACAACTTATTTAAAAGAAGGATTAGCAACAATTTTAGACTTAAGTGGAATACCTTTTGTAATTAATCAGATGGGAAGCATGATAAGCCTTCATTTCAGTGACCATGCAGTCACAAATTTCGACACCGCTGCATCTGCAAATAATGAACTATTTAAAAAATATTTTCATGCTATGTTGAATCGTGGCGTGTATTTACCCCCATCTGCATTTGAAAGTTGGTTCCTCAATAATGCCTTATCACAGGAAGATCTGGATTATACAATTAATGCTACTGCTGATAGTTTAAAAGAAATTTTATAATTGCTTACATAGTTATTTAAAAAGGCCACAAACTAATTTGTGGCCTTTTTAATTGTCGAGTAAAGAATAAAATGTAGAAGTGTGCGACGCAACAATGTTTCATTGAAAATCTAAAAGCCCATTCATTAATTATTTTCGCTTTGCTTTATCCCACAACACAGTGGCTTTTTGTGTAAAGAAATAACGGAACATTCCTGCCAGCATACAATAATTCATAAAGCAGAAATAATATGGGATGAATAAAATTTTTATTCGTACTTGTCTGCGTTCCAATATCCAACCGAGAAATGCAAGCAAATAGAATGCTAGCTGTGCCATACCTATAAAATGATACAGCATGTCTGTAGTTTGTGTTACGATATATAAGTTTAAAAAGAAGACAAAGATCATTAAAAATGGAGTGATTGTCCAGCGCAAAACGCGATGGCTGATATATTGAAAACCCAGTAAAGGCATGAAAAATGGGTTAAATAATTTGCTTGTACGTAATGTTGATTGAATCCCTCCGGCCGCAATTCTAACTTTGCGTTTATACTCTTCTTTTAGATTTTCTGAAGAAGCTTCCACCGCGTAAGCATCAGGATCGTAAGCAATTTTATAACCTTTCATGGCGATCTTCATTGAGATCATAAAATCGTCTAATAGAGTATCCGGTTCAACAGGTACATATAATTCTGTACGTACACTAAACAACTCACCTGCTGCACCAACAACAGAATACAATTCGTAATCCCATTTCTTTAATTTAGATTCATATTTCCAGTAAAATCCTTCGCCTGCAGTTGCATCGGAAGCATCTTCTATATGCACACGCTTTTCGCCGGAAACCGCTCCCACCTTTGGATCCACATAATGTCTGGAAATCTTTGTTAAGGCTTCTATATTTAAAAAAGTGTTTGCATCAGTAAATACAACAATCTCAGAATCGACCTCACTCATTGCCCGATGAACAGCCGAAATTTTTCCACTACGCCCATCTTTATGCATTAATTTTATCTCAGGATATTTTGCAATAATGGCATCAGTTCCATCTGTAGAACCGTCTGTAATAAAAATCACCTTGAATTTATCCTTAGGATATTGAAGTGCTAATGTATTATGTATCTTTTCTTCAATGATCTTTTCTTCATTATAGGCAGCAACAACCAATGTGAGTGAGGGAGTGAAGTACACTTCATCAATATTTTTGGTCTTTATAAAAAACCTTTTTAGTTTGACTAAAAAATACAGCACAATACCATAGCCTACATAAGTGTAAAAAATAATGAATAAGCTTATCCACAAGACGATTTTCATAGGTTTTATTTTAAAGGATAACCCAAATAAGTACTATTAATATTATTGGATAAATTCCACCAGATGGCTTTGAAGAGCATTTTTATAAAATTCTTATCTCCTGCTTTGATATATGTGATGATATTTCTTGGTGTTACAATCAGAATAAAAAAGACATAAAAAACTAACCGTTGAAATAAATTTGCGTTTCGCCGAATGAATAAAATCCTGTTTCGGTTCATAAAATATTCCTTTAAAGCACTTTTCTTTCCAACAGAGACAGATTCTTTGTGGTAGATCAATGCTTGCATGTTTACCCAAACTTCATACCCTGCATGTTTGATATGATCACACCAGTCCATCTCTTCATAATATAAAAAAAAGTTTTCAGGCATTAACCCTGCTTTGTCGATCGCTTCACGCTTTATCATCATGGCAGCACCATGCGCAAATCCCGTTTTGCCGGTTACCTGATCATATTGCCCATTATCTTTTTCAAATTGACCGATACAATTATTTCTGCAGGTGTAATAATTCATTTCAGTATAGCCGGCATATTGAAGCTTATCCTTCTGATCAAAGTATCTGATCTTCGGAGAAACTATCCCTACCTTAGTTTCATCATCTAATGTTTTTACCAATGATTCCACCAATCCTTTTGTAAATTCAGTATCATTATTTACAAAAAATAGGCAATCCCCGGTTGCTGCTTTTATGCCAACATTATTACCACCTGCAAAACCTAAATTAATATCACTTCGAATAAAAACAACATCTGAATATTTTTCTTTCCAATCAGGTACCGGATTTATTTTACTTCCGTTATCTATAACTATGATTTCAATTGCTGTATATGTATTTTCTTTTGCAATAGAATTTAGTAATTCCTCAGTGATATGACTATGATTAAAATTGACTGTTATGACAGATACTTTTTTCATAAAACGAATCAGAGATTTATTTTTTAAGTTTTGCCCATGTTTTTCGAACTATTTCCAGTGACTCTACATAACCTGTTTTAATTATTTCTTTAAAAGAATATTCCATGTGCTTACGCAAATGATAATACCCAAACAGCAAGCCCGCCAATAGTGTAGCAGGTGTTGCAATAGCTACTCCCCAAATGTTATGAAAAATGAAAATGCCAATAAAGGCAACAGGAAGGTTTGCAGCAATCATTACCAGCACTTTATAAAAGTTGATCTTTTGTTGATGAAGGATATCCAGAGTAACCCCGTTGAATCTGTCTATGGGATACAATATAGAACAGAACATAAGCATTCTGAATATATTAGCAGCTTCAGTTCCAGCATATTTACCTCCTCCTAATAATCCAACAGCTATATCAGCTCCCAAAAAAGCAGCAATTATAATTGGAATAAATGCAAACATCAATACACCCGGATATTTTTTTGAAACAAATTTCAGGTGATACATATTATTATTATTATATGCAGTAGCCATTGCAGACATACCCGTACCAACAAAACTGCGCAAAGGTATTTCAACTATCTCCATTAATCTTTGAGGTAAATTATATACCGCTAATACAGCTGGGCCAAGCATAAATGTGATCACGAAAGTATTGATACTCCCCAACAAATTAGCGCTCATATTTGTTCCCAAGCTATATTTTCCAAAATCAGTTATTTCTTTAATTCTCTCTTTTTTTCTGCTGCTAAATGTTTTGATTTTTGTGTATCCCAGTATCAATGCTACTAAACTTGTTAAACAATTGGTCAATAAATTAACCAATAATAAATTATATAAAGTTGCCTTATTTAAAAAAGCAAGGATGATGATAGCTACGATCATGGAACCACTGTTAATTAAACGTAACCATAAAATTTTTAAATAATCTTCTTCAGCAATTAATATCCAGAAAGTGACACTATAAAATAAAGAACTGACGAATGTAATATCAAACCATTTAACTGCTATGGTCAATTCTGGGTTTTTGATCAATCCGATAAAAATAAAAAAACATCCATTAATCAAACACATTCCCGCAGTAAGTACAATAGCGAGATACCAGACAGAACCTAATACTTCAGCTCCTCTTTCTGCAGAAGTTCCTGCATAGAACTTAACCGTTGCCGTTGTTAAAAATCCGCTACGTATTGCATCTGCCAAGCCTAAAACTGTTACAAAGAAGAACCAGTCCCCAATATCCGATTTTGTTAATACCCTGAATAAGATTGCTATAGTAAGGACACTAAATCCTGAAATAACAACATTACCAACTAATGCAAGAAAATGTTTGTTCTTAAAATTAGAAAGTGTTGGCAGCTTCATACGATTATCTTTCAACAGAATTTTGTAAACCCATTAAAGTTCATCAAAATTTACGGAATATGTAACAATCTTTTCAATACTTCAAAAAGATTTTTACATAAACCTACTTTGGCTGATACATTTCAAAAAACATTCACCAGAAACAAAACGCATCGTCATTTTTTGTATATTCAATGTGCTGATTTAATTGGCCTTCCAATTAAACAGGAAATTAATCAAATATGCATGTATAAAGTATTGCTGGCATCCTTACTTGGGGAATTTGATTCAACCTCTGAGATTCCCTTTATGTTTAAACGGGCAGGTTGCGATGTAGATATTTTTTGTGCGTCTGGTTCTTGGTTACGTTCCAATAAATTTCATGACAAATGGATTGAAACGACTGAAATACATGAAGATTTTAAAACTAGATTACTAAAGCTAGTTGAATCAAATCCTGAATATTATAACTGGATCGTTTTATTGGATGATGCTGCAATTAGATTAATGAATGAGGAAATCAATTCAGAGTATCTATTTAAAAAAATATTGCCCCTTACGAAAATCGAGAATAGGGAAATGTTGAGTTCAAAGATCGGATTATCTAAAATTTGTGAAAAGTATTCGATTGCAACTCCCCGGTTTATTAATTATTCCGATGAACATGATATAGAAAAAATTGCTCAAAAATTAGATTTTCCTATTTTACTAAAAGAGAATTTCAGTTTTTCAGGAATTGGCATTCAGTATTGCGCAGATATTTCATTGTTAAAAACCTGCTTTGATAAAGTAAAAAACAAAACCAATCTTGTTTTACAAGAATTTATAGAAGGTGATGATATTGGCGTTGAAGCATTATTCAAAGAATGCGAATTGATCACATATAATTGTGCTGAGATTTTAGCTTATATGCACAATAAATTTTCTTTTACTACAAGAAGACTATATTATCAAAGTGAAGAAATTGCTGCACTGTTAAAAGTTTTAGGAAAACAGTTTGGATTGAATGGGTTTGCCAGTATCCAATACATCTATCACAAAGAAAGAAAAATTTATTATTTACTTGAAGTTGATGCACGCACCAATATGTGGATGCCCTATTCAAGATTTACTGAACATGACTTTTCTAATGGAATTAATAAAATAATAAGAGGCGATATTTATAATATTAATGAGGCAGTATCAACAAAAAAGGTTGAAATTGCCATCTTTGACCGAGATCTAAGAAGATGTGTTAAATACAAAGACTATAAAGGCATGCTTCAATGGCTTTTTAATTATAAAGGTTATTGGAGATTTATTCGGTTTTATGATCTTATTGTTCTGGGAAGAACGACAAAAAAAATGTGCTATGATTTTTACAAGAAAATTTTTTAACCCAACTATTTAACTTGAACACTTATCCAAAAGATCGAGAATGGAAGAATCAATATTTTGATTGAACTTTCGGGCAAATAATTTATCAGATTTCAATAGATCATCAGCATCAGCTATCGTAAATGTTTTTGGACTTGCTAATCCCTCAGACCAATCTATCAACCGTAAATTATTGTTTATCATTTGTTGTTTAAACGAAGAATTAAATAAGATAGTTTGCAATACAAACTCATCACTTCCCCAAGTAAATTGTAAGAAATTCTTGATCTTTTTATGCTCTTTTATAAACTGAACAATATACTTAACATGTTCTAATGTAATACTAAACCATTGAGAACGACCGACAAAAATAATCCCCTCAGGGGGTTTTCTTGCAGGCAAAAATTTATTAATGAGGTTTTCAATTTTTATACTTCCACTGAATGGATAATTGGTGAGATAATATTTTCGCAATCTCGGGATAGCCTCTTTCCAAACATCTTCCACTGAATAAAATTCCATGAAAGCTTTCCCCGGATTTAGCTTGAAGAATTCCTGAATTTCCCAATTGCTTTTTAAAGGATAATCTTGCCCGCTTAATAATGTGATATACTCATATTTAATACCTGCTCGAATTATTTCTTCAAATCCATTGATTGTTGCTTGTACTATACTGTAGGCACCCCAATGAACTCTTTCTCTTTTCCGAACATAGAAAACCTGTTTCAATTCTAAAACTTTGACAAAATTTTTGATATCAGCTTTCCTATCAACATGTACATAAAAATGCACGCCGGGAGCTGACAATCTTTCAACCAGTCTTTTTAATTGTTCTGGTTGATTGTGGACCAATATCAGGTAGGCTAATTTCATTTAAAGAATTTATCGACTATATTTTTTATCTTCTTAAAATATCGTTTTGATTCACCGATCGGTTTAAAATTTTTCCATTCCGTTTGATTCAAATAATAAAAGAATAATTTTTTAAACTCCTCGCTGTAATTATAAGACTGATAAATAGGTTTTCTTTCAACAAAATGGATCAAGAATGGCTTATCATTTGTTTCCATAGTAGAAAAATGATTCCACAAAGGGTTTAATTCAAACCACTGATTGACAAGCACCACATTCAACCCATATTGATCGGGGTAATTGGCGAATTTTTTATTGTTTTCGATGCATTGAATGATTTTCTCAGTTACATTTTGTTCTCGCCATTTTTTTAAATTCATCAATAATAAACCTGTATTGAAATAACGTGTTGTGCCGGGCAATCCCAATGCTTCATAATTCAGTACCCCGCCCCATGAATTATCGAATGTAATAATTCGTGGATCTAAAACAGCGGCTATTACTTTATCATGGAGGTCATTTTCAAAAATGCCGGTCACATCTCCCAACACGATCATATCCACATCCAGATACAAAACATATTCTATTTCATCCGGTATAAAATAAGGAATGAATAAACGCATGTAAATATTCAGGGGATAAGAGCTTCTGTCAAAAGGCAATTCCATTCCTTTGGGAATAACTTCCTCCATTTTTTGCCATATCAATGTGGTGAATGATCCATTAACAGAGCGCTGCAATTTCTTTTTAGAACTTTCAGTCACAGCATCTTCAATGATGTACACATTTATTTTTTGACTTTGTCTGATATTGTCTTCAATAGACTTTATTAAAGCCGCCAATAAGATCAAATAATGATTATCGCTGGCAACAACTATGGTTAATGGTTTCATTAAGTTATTTGTTTGAGCTACTTAATAATTTTTTATTAATCACTAATTTCCCTTTTTGTATAAAATATTTTTCAAAATATTCATAAACGATCTTACTTAAAATCAAAGTAATCAAAACCGTTAAAGTAATGATCACTCCTACATTCAATTTCCAGTACTTATCAGATAACTGTTTCATTGTCAGATAAACCAACGGATGTATCAGATAAATTGAATAGCTAGCCTCACCTAAATATTTCAAGAATTTTCTGATGACTAAAGGTAAAAAGTGGAAATCGCTAATGTAAAAAAGATAGCATAGTATGATCGTGAACAAGGAAAGTACTAGTCTGGTTATCCCAGTGACCAGAACGATTGGTTCTCCACTTGCAGGATAAAATATTATCCCTGCAAAAAATAAACAGATCAGTAATGGTGCATATTTTATTAAAAGCAAAGAAGGCTTTTTTAAAGTAGCAATAAATATACCGACCGCAAAAAAGAAAAACTGATTGAATGGATTAACATATTTAGACCATTGATAACCCAGTTGAATAGAAGGATCAAATAATTTAAAAGTAAATAATGCAAATGCAGCAAATATTGTGATCAATGCTATTACAAAATAGGTTCGATTTTTAGCATTCAAAAAAAACAAGACCGGAAAAAATAAATAAAAGAACAATTCATTGCCGATCGACCATGCGCCGTTTGCTTCAAGAGCATCAGGACGTATCATTCCTGGTAAAATAGTAGTATTTACTATTAGATGTTTGAATGAGTACATTTCGGGTTCATACCATAACAGATAAGTGAAAAAAGTTGCCAACCACAACAATGGAAATATCCTGAAAAAACGTTTAAGGTAAAAAACGGTAAGGCTTTGTTTATTGAATTGTAATTTAGAATCTGCGATAAATAAGGTTAGTCCACTTAATACATAAAAAACAGATACTCCATAAATTTTAATCCTTGCTATTAAAGTAGATGCGTCACTTTCGCCAAAACTAAACAGGCTCAGGTGATACGCCATCACTCCACTTGCCGCTAACCCGCGTAAATAATCAAGAGAATCATTTCGTTTAACAGTCGGTACTTTTAAGGGTTGCATATCTTTGTTTTAAAGAGAAAGATGCTCGTTTTTAAAATTCCTGATTGCTTTGTAAATTTCATTCACACTATTCTCCCAGGTATGTGATGATGCAAATTTCTTTCGTTCTTCTCTCAATTCATCATTATCCTCCGCTAAAGCTTTCCCGATCAACGCTACATATTCTTCCTTTGATTTGGCCAAATAAGTATATCCAGAGAAAATACTCATTGCTTCTGTTTTTGTTGCAACCACCGGTTTGCCTACCGCTAAATATTCGTCGATCTTTCGAGGATAATTTCCAATGGTTACCTGGCTAATAATTTGCGGGTTAATACAAACATCAAATGCATTGATATAAGATGGCAGTTCAACAGGATCTTTTGACCCGATGAAATAAACGTTTTTAATTTGATGCAGTTTGCTTTTTTTGAATTGATTATCTTCAGGGCCAACCAATATCACACTCCATTCAGGATTTGATTCTGCAATATGTGCGATCACTTTCAAGTCCAGTCGTAAGCTTTGTAATGCACCTACATAACCAATGATAGGGCTTGGTATCGCAAGAATATCTCCGGGTTTTCTTTTGTCTTTTATATGCATGAAAATATCAAGTTCACAACCCTGTCCTACATAATAAGAATTAGGGTTATACTTCTTGCAATAATTGGCGAGATAAGTAGAGTTTGCTACACAGATATCACTCTTTGCTATTAATTCTGGTTCTAATTTTTCACCATGCATCTTCCAGTAATCAACTGCCAGCATATAATCTCTCGAATAATAAATACTGATATCAGGTTGCAATAATTCTTTCAGATAAAAACACCTGAACATATCATTATCGTTAAAGAGCATGATATGTTCAAATCCAAGTTTTTGAATTGCTTTATTTATAGAAGCAGCAAATCGCTTATTGTTTATTTTATTAATAAATTCGAAAAGAAATTGACTTTTAATCCAGTTAATCGATTCGATCATTTTATCCGGAAATAAGTTCCACAAATTATTCTGAATTTTTTCAATGCCGTTTTGTTTTCCATGGATCACATTCAAACGTTTCTGAATTTTTGGCTCACTTTTATTTTTATATAAAGTGATACGGTCAAGCGGAGAATTCACATACAACACCCTATTATGCTTGCTAAACTCATCAGCGATATTCTTACAATTACTGCCGATCTCAACATCCCATGGCTGCTGACCCACAATAACAATGTCTCTTCCAGTTATCAGGCTATTTTTTTGCATCAGCTAATAAGTTTTGTTCTTGATCTATTCTATAAGTTACATTCATCAGGGCAATAGACAAGTAGAAATACACATTAGAAGGAAACTGGACTAATGCTTCCTGCGGAAAGTTTGCAATATTAAAAGCAAAGATAATCATCACACCGGCTAAACAATATGATTTCAATTCAGGGTCTCGTATTCGATAATAATTATTTATCCCTGTTTTCAAGATCACAAACATCATAATACAAAAAATGGCAAGGCCGATCCAACCCAGTTCAACTGTAACTCTAACATAACCGCTATCTGGAGGGAAATTAGCGAGATACGAATTGGGTGCAAATTTTTTGCCCCACTCTCCAGTTGCACCTAAACCGCCCCCAATAGGGTGCGACCATACAAATGGTTTTATACGAGCCTGATTAATTTTTCTGGCTTTATAAGACATATCCTCATTAGGCCTGAAGGCAGTTTGAAAACGCAATATATTTTGATTGGATGTTGGCATAAAGATCAATCCAACAACAAACACGCCTGCGATTATTACAAAAAGCAAGATCTTTTTGCTGTAATTAAGGATGGCGTAAATAATTAAAGTAGCCGGTACTAAAGGAAATGCCCCCCTTGTCCCTGAAAAAATCATAGCAACAAGCATAATTGAACAAAAAATTGCTAGTATAATCTTTTTATAAACTTTCAGTGGGCCAGTAAGTAAAGCTATACACAACAAACCTGCAACTGCCATATTATAGGCAAATGTTACTGGATCGGAATAAATGGAAAATTTTCTCCAGTGACCTGCAATAAATAACAATAACGGCACTCCTTCTGAGTGAATATAATCTTCTTCGAATGGGAAAAATCCGATGAACTCCTGTTTAAAAGCATACAAAGCGCCAATCATCGATAAAACTATCCACCATTTTAAAAGTACTTTTATAAATGCTTTGCTACGGATATTGAACTGAAAAATAAAATAACTAAGCGCCACTACAGCAACCGTTCTTACGGTATAAACCCAAGATAAACGCGATTCGGCAGCTGGATTAGCAACTTCAACAAAATTATAAATGATCCATATCAGTATCCAGATACTCACCGGGCCCGCTACCATATTCCATTGCGGTTTAATTTTTTGCTGAATAAAAAAATTAAGAATAAATAAAGCCAGCATTCCATCCATTAAAGTACCCAATGGAAAAGTAACGCCAAGCCTTAAAAGAAACATGATGGCATAAGCAAGCGTGATATAAACTAAAATACCGAATTGAGGGTTGATAACCAGTGCCACAACAGTAGGAACGGCGATGATGCCAACAGTAAGTAAGATGCCAAATACAAACCCGAATTTTGAAATGGCGAGCGCAAAAAAAACAGAAAACACCGTAAAAAAAATAAACCCAAATACATTATTCAGTTTCTCAATAAATATCATTCGCCTCAGCTCACTTGTAAAAGTTTGCCATTTGCCTTTTTGCTTTGCCCGAAGATATTTATCAAAGTTTTCCAATTAAGGTGCTAACATTTTATAATAAAAAAAAACGAGAATGGTTATTACAAAAGCGATTGCTACTTTTCTGGTAACAGCGTCAACTTTCTTCTGCATTTCCTCTTTTGTTTCAACAGAATATTCTTTAGATGGATCAATTCGCATAATTATTCTTTTATTTCATCTGATTTTTTTTCATAATAATGCTGTGTTGCAACAGAATGTTGATTGGCCTTTCTCACTTTCAATAATGACAATATTTGAAAGAAAATAAATTTCGGGATGCCTCCCAATGATTGAAAGATACGTTTATCAGTATCCGAATTCAGCAATGCAATAAAAAATCCGGCAGTAAAAAGTATAAATCCGGCAAGCCATATCAGTGTAATAACTGGATCTATAAAAATATTAATGACCATCAGGAAAAAAGAAAGGATCAAAAATATGAATAGCGGCGGTCGAAGTAGGATAAACCCGAATAAAAATTGATTCCAATTAAAATTTGAAACACCCTTTCCAATTAATTCAAACCCAAACCGAAAATACCTGAACCAAGTATTGATCCATCTCGCCCTTTGTTTCACAAGCTGATCAGAGCGTGAAGTTTTTTCATCGTATACAATTGCATCTTTTGTAAAAGCGATCCGATAATTTCTAGACAGGATCTCTTTTTGAAGCACTTTATCAAACCCTGCACCTGTAATATCTAAATGTTCCAAACACTTCCGGTACAGATCAACCGTAAAAGCCATTCCCGAACCTGCCAATGTAGCTGAAGATCCAACAGCAAATAATATTTGCCCATCAAAATAATGATAGTATACATCTCTTGCTGCATCAACACAGGCAACGGTAGTGTCTAAATTTTTTGCTTTTCGTTCACCCTGAACTGCTTCAAAACCCAGATCGAAGTATCGATTTAGTTTGGTCAAATAAGTTGGCTCCACTAAATTATCGCTGTCAATGATCGTTAATCTTTCATGGCTTCTTTTGAAATGATGAATTGCATAAAAGTGAGAGCGTGTATTACTTGCCAGCGTTTCTTCTGGTTTTAATACAATCACTCTTTCATCATTAAATTTCAAATTACTTATATCACAATTATCAGCAACAATATAAATTAAGTAGTTGCTGTATTTTAATTGTAGAAGTGAATGAACAACGGGAGGCAAAGTATGTGTTTGTTCGTATGCAGTTACAATGATAGCGTAGTCAGTTTCTGAAGAAACAATATTTTCCGGGGCAGTAATTTTTTTCTTAAAAAGATAAATGACAAATAATAAAAAAGGGAATACGAGATTATATCCGATCAGCAATTGAAAGATCATCCATACAATATTTG
>CAIKTE010000325.1 GCA_903830285.1 uncultured Chitinophagaceae bacterium
ATTTCCCATTCGCATTTATTACCTTGCAAAGATTCATACATTCTTTGCCACCAATTAGGACGCGCTGCGCTCATAAATAAAGAAATATCCATCAAATCATCTCCTTTACGACATTTAAAACATCATCAACTGAAATATCCTTCAACTTTGGCGAATAAATAACCCTAGGTAAAACCATTCCTTCGCGAATCTTTTCAACTTCGTATGGAACGAACCGGCCATAATCCTCTGAGCCTATGCAAATAGACGGCACGTTAAGAGCCGCGGCAATGTGTATTGCAGCAGAATCATTGGCGATCACTAAAGTTGCATTATTTATTTTATTAATTGCGTGTATTAATTTCATGAATCTGAGCACTGCAAGAAGTGAGCAACGTGCAAAAGAAATTGGGATTCGTAAAGTAGCAGGTGCGAGTAAAGGCTTATTGATCGGCCAGTTCATTACAGAGGCTTTTTTAACTTCCTGTATTGCCGCCGCATTTGCATTATTGATTGTTCAGTTAGTATTGCCTGCATTTAACACGCTTATTAATACACATCTTTCTATTGTGTATAACAGCATTTATTTCTGGATGTATGCATTGGCATTTATTGTATTTACAGGGTTGCTTGCTGGAAGTTACCCAGCATTTTATTTATCATCGTTTAGGCCCGTCAGCATATTTAAAAAGCAGTTTAAAAGAACAAATGCAACTATATCGCCGAGAAAAATATTGGTAGTGCTTCAATTTACATTTGCTGTCATACTTATTATTTCAACAATCGTTATACGAAGTCAGGTGGTATATACACAGGACAGGGATAAAGGTTATTCTAACAACAATCTCGTTCAGGTAAATTTTGCCGGCGATATAAATAAGAACTATGCTTTAATAAAACAGGATTTAATTAATTTAGGCATTGCATCTTCAGTTACAAAAACCATGACGGATATAGTACGTGGTGGATATCATTCCTGGGGATTAAGGTGGCCGAATGAAATTCCAAAAGATACTGTTACAACTATCACTATTTACAGTGCAGACGCAGATTTAATCAAAACGACAGGTATGCATCTGGTTGAAGGCAGGGACATTGATATTAATAAATATTCTGGTGATAGTTTTTCTGTTCTTCTTAATGAATCGGCTGTTAAAACTATGGGTCTAAAAAACCCTGTCGGGCAAATAATAAAAAATCCATTTGACAATATAAACTGGCTCATTATAGGAATAGTAAAAGATTACATCCAGGGTTCACCTTACAACAATATTCCTCCCACAGTAATTTATGGCCCAGGAGCATGGTTTAATATGATGTACATTAAATTTAATCCTGCAAGTTCAACCGCCAATAGTCTTGCAAAAGCTGAACAGGTATTTAAAAAATATAATCCTTCTTATCCGTTCGATTATAAATTTGTTGACCAGCAATATGCACAGCAGTTCGATAGTGGACAACGCACAAAAAAGATGGCAGGCCTGTTTGCAGCTTTAGCTATTTTCATTTCTTGCCTTGGTTTGTTTGGCTTGTCTGCTTCTGTTGCTGAAAGCCGCATAAAAGAAATTGGAGTGAGAAAAATATTAGGCGCTTCTGTTGTAAGCATTACAAAATTATTATCATTCGATTTTATCAAATTAGTGATTGTTTCCATCGTCATTGCAACTCCTGCAGCGTGGTATGCTATGAACAGATGGCTGCAGGATTATGCCTATAGAATAAATATTGGATGGGGTATTTTTGTAATCGCTGGATTATTGACGATTGTTATTGCATTGATAACAGTAAGTTTTCAGGCAATAAAAGCAGCAATAGCCAACCCTGTAAATAACTTAAGAACAGAGTAGAAAAAATGAAAATTTGTCAGTTGAACACTCACCGGAGAGCCTAAAACTGACAAGTTTGAGACTCAAACACTCAATGATGAGTCTCAAACACTCGTCGATGAGACTCAAACACTCAACGATGAGTATTGAAATTTGATTTTAGTAAGAAAAAAACTGTTTTATATGATAAAATTAGAAAAGATTTTTAAATGGGTTAACTCGGGCGGTAACCGGGTATTTTTATTGAAGGATATTAACCTGCATGTGGAAGAAGGTGAATTTATTTCTATCATGGGTCCATCGGGTTCGGGTAAATCAACTTTACTGAATGTGATGGGTATGCTGGATGAAGCATCTGAAGGAACGTATCAATTTTTAGATCAAAACGTTTTTTCGCTGAAAGAAAAACAAAGGGCACAATTGTACAAACAATATATCGGCTTTGTATTTCAGGCGTATCATTTGATCGATGAACTAACCGTTTATGAAAATATTGAAACACCATTGATCTATCAGAATATTAAATCTGCAGAAAGACAAGCCATTGTTGGTGATATGTTAGACCGCTTCAATATCGTTGGAAAAAAAGATTTGTTTCCCGCACAATTATCGGGTGGTCAACAGCAACTCGTAGGTATTGCAAGGGCATTGGTGGCAAAACCAAAATTATTATTGGCTGATGAACCTACCGGAAATTTAAATTCAGAACAGGGCGAAAAGATCATGGAACTGTTCACCAAAATAAATAAAGAAGATGGCGTGACCATTATTCAGGTAACGCATTCGGAAAAGAATGCAGCTTATGGAAAAAGGATCATTCATTTATTGGATGGGAGAGTTGAAAAAAAATAGAAATAGCTAATAAAATAACGTATGAAAAAAGGAATGAAATATGCTTTGTTATTATTGATGATCGTTCAGCAACGTGTGAACGGACAAACAAATGAGTTAACAGGAAAGCTTACCCTGAAACAATGTGTGGAAATTGCATTGGCGAATAATCTGCAGGTAAATCAATCACAGTTCTCCAATCAGTCTGATGCTGTTAACCTGCAACAGGCCAAAGGAAACAGGCTTCCATTTGTATCGGGCTATGTAGCGCACGGCAGCAATGAGGGAAGAAGCATTGACCCTTATACCAATAGTTATATTGATCAAACAGTCAATTTTGCCAATTATGGTTTAAGCGCCAGTGTTTATTTATGGAACGGTCTCTCCATTCAAAATAATATCAAGCAAAATGAACTGAATTATAAAGCCGGTCAAATGGATCTGCAACAGGCAAAAGATAATCTTACCATCACTGTTATCCTTGCGTATTTGCAGGTATTGAATAATAAGGAACAATTGAACAATGCAGTTAAGCAGGCTAATGTTTCAAAAAATCAGGTAGATCGTTTGGCCATATTAAATAAAGACGGAGCCACAGCTCCGGCAACTTATTATGATATGAAAGGTCAATTGGCTAATGATGAACTGAATATTGTTTCTGTTAAGAACAGTTTAGAATCTTCCAAATTAACACTGGTTCAATTAATGAATGTTTCTTATGCTGCATCCATGGTATTAGAACCGATAGGTGTTGATGATAATCCTTTGTTGTACGATGCAAGTTCTGATCAGATCTATCAAACAGCATTGCAGCAAATGTCTATCGTTAAAGCGTATGAGTTCCGGCAAATGAGTGCTGCAAAAAGAGTGGTTGTTACTAAAGCACAATTATTGCCCAGCATTAGTTTGAACGGATCTTTGGGAACCAATTATTCTAGTCAGGCATACCGATCCTTATTGCAAAGTACCGCTGATGTTGCCACCAATGCTTATGTTTTTGTTGGCGGAAATAAATCAACTGTTTTTCAACCGCAGAGCGTGTATAATGAACAAAAGATCTCTTATGGCGATCAATGGAAAAATAATTTCAATTCTTCCATCAGTTTGGTATTGCAGGTTCCTATCCTGAATGGCTTGCAGGCAAGAAGCAGATTAAATCAGGCAAAGATCCAGGAAAAGAAAGCCGGTTTTGAATCGCAAACTACCAAAACACAGTTACATCAATCTATCGATCAGGCGTATATCAATATGCGATCTGCATTTGAGCGGTATCAAACCCTACAGCATCAGGTATCAGATTTCGGCGAATCTTTTCGATCAGCAGAGATCAGATTTAATTCAGGTTTGGGGACTTCTGTTGATTATATGGTTGCAAAGAATAATGTTGATAAAGCGAATATTAATCTGATCTCTGCCAAATACGATTATTTATTGCGTGTGAAAATCCTTGATTATTATCAGGGGAAAAATTTATTTTGATCACAAGAAGTATGCTAACGCTTATAATAATAGATGAAACCATTTGTTCAAATAAAAAATGTTTGAAAATATTTGCTGCTGAAATATTATTTTATTAGTTTGACTTTAATTATAAATATTTTGCAACTGACAGTAGACCTACAACGTTTTTAAAAACGAACTCAGGGTATTTCGGGGTAGCGAATATTTGAATCAAAACCTAACCAATAATATGAAGCAGCTCATCCTTACTATTGTTGTTTTTGTTTGTCTATCGCATGGTTTTGCGCAAAGCAATTCCATAAAAAAAGATTCAAGTTTCTTACATATCTTTTCTCAAATAGCATTTCAAAGAACCACCGAAAATATCCCCATGTTGAGAAGGTGGAATCAAAATATCAATATCTGTATAGAAGGTGTTGAATCGAATGGATTCAAAGATTCGATCAAACAGATTCTGGAACTACCCAGAATTCAGGCCCTTTTAAATGGGATTACCATAAACTGGGTGACCGATAAGAATGCGGCTAACTATATGATCCGATTTGATACGACTGGTCGTAACTACTATTACTTAAGCTGGGACAGAACCGGTAATATCTATAAATGCCTGGTTACCATCAATACAAAAATTAGCTTTGCTCGATCAGAGCAATTACTGTTAGTGCGTAATTATTTTTTAACTTCTTTGGGGCATTTTTATTTTCAAACAGGTGTTCGGTTCCCTGTAATAAATTCCTGTTTATATTCTTTATTAGACAATATATCAGCGTTTGATGAAAAAGTGATACAGCTGGAATATAGTAATGAACTCAAAGCGGGAATGACCCTTATGGAATTCACCGAATTGAGATATCAATGGAAATATAGTGCTAATTAAAAGCCGTTATACTGGCGAATAGGGGTGAGGCAATTTGCATTTGATCGTATAAACCGGACTATCCTAAGGTTTCTAAACAATCTATTCTTCAAGAATTCCTCATGAAGCTATCTTAGTACCTGTTATTTGATGTATTCTTAAGTTCATTTACAAAATATTATTTCTTCTTGTAACCTTTTTCATTTACCGAAGTTAACAAGGTAGATTTAGTACAAAACCAAAAATAACTTGGATATTCTTTCTGATAATGCAGTAATGCATAAAGTCAAGGACGGTGACCTGGATAAAATGGCATTGCTGTTTGAGCGGTACCATCGTCCCTTATATGGCTTTCTTTACCGCATGACGAAACAAAAGGAACCAAGTGAAGATATGGTACAGACCGTTTTTTTCAGGATGCTCAAATATCGCCATTCATTTACCGGCAACGGCGAGTTTACAACATGGATGTATCACCTGGCAAGAAATGTTCTGAATGACCATATCAAAAAAAATAAAAAAGAATTTCAGCAGTTTGAATTGCAAAACATAGAAGAAAAAATTGCAGGGGGTGAACCGGCAGATGAAAGGTTACATAAGCGGGAGGAGTTAAGAACACTGGAAATGGCCATTGATCGGATGGATCCTGAAAAAAAAGAATTACTGGTTTTGTGCCGTTTTCAGAAACTGAAGTACCGGGAAATAGCAGAGATATTGAACATTAGTGAAGCTGCGTTAAAAGTAAGGATGCATAGGATCCTGAATGAATTAAGAAAT
>CAIKTE010000326.1 GCA_903830285.1 uncultured Chitinophagaceae bacterium
AAATACAAGAGCTGGTATTATTTTGTACTGGAAACTTACCGCAACCGTTTTGAAGAATTACTGGTATTAATCGATCAGGTAGCATTCAGGAATATGGATGAACGATTATTGTTTTATTTACAAAGACATACAGAAGTTAATCACACTAAAACAATACATCTTTCACATCTGCAAATTGCCGATGATTTGAATTCTTCCAGAGAAGTCATTTCCAGATTATTAATAAAGATGGAACAAAGAAATATTGTTTCACTGCACAGAAATTCAATTGAATTAAAAGATACAAAACCAACAAAATAATTTTCAATGTAACTTTTATCACTAGAAATTTCATTTTTAGTTCTGAATATTTGTTTTAAAATATTATCACTATGGGATTATTAGATTTATTATTCGGTGGAAGCAAGAAAGCTGCTTATATAAAAGAATTGTACGCAAACGGAGCCGTGATCATTGATGTGAGAACCCCGGATGAATTTCGTTCAGGGCATATAAAGAGTTCTATCAATATCCCTCTGCAAACCCTATCGCAAAAAATCACAACACTTAAACAAAAGAAGAAACCTATTATTGCAGTTTGTCAAAGTGGCGGAAGAAGTAGTATGGCAGTAACTGCTTTAAAGAATGCCGGCATCGAAGCTTATAATGGTGGCGGTTGGAGTAGTTTAGAAAATAAATTAACATAGCAGTTGAACGTGGATTTCTATTAAAATTAGCTCTGAACGTATATTATGTTCAGGGCTTTTTTAATACTATCATAAGTATTATCAATAAGTGATAGTTGTCACAATAAAAAACATCACATAACATCAACTTTGTGCTTTGTATTTATAACTAATTAAAAAACAAAATGAAATACATAATTGTAGGAGCAGTAGCCGGCGGTGCAAGTACTGCAGCGAGATTAAGAAGAATGGACGAACACGCAGAGATCATTATTTTCGAAAAAGGAGAATATATTTCTTATGCCAATTGCGGCCTTCCCTATTATATCGGCAATGTGATCAAGGACAGGAATAAATTGTTCGTGCAAACAGCAGCTTCCTTTCACCAAAGATTCAATATTGATGTAAGAGTGCAGACTGAAGTAACAGGTATTGATCCTGCTGCAAAAAAGATCACTGCAAAGAATCAAAGTACAGGTGAAGTGTATGAAGAAAGTTATGATAAATTAGTTTTATCGCCCGGTGCCGAACCTATTCGTCCGCCGTTGCCCGGCATCACCAACGAAGGTATTTTCACATTAAGAAATGTAAACGATACGGATTATATCAAGAGTTATGTGCAGCAAAAGAATATCAAAAAAGCCGTTGTGATAGGTGCAGGATTTATTGGTTTGGAAATGGCGGAAAGTCTGCATGGACTTGGTTTGCATGTAAGCATCATAGAAATGGGCAATCAGATTTTAGCTCCTGTTGATTTTCCGATTGCAGCAATTGTACAACAACATATCCGTTCTAAAAATGTGGATCTACGCTTAAATTCAGCGGTTACAAGTTTTACTAAAGATGCAGATCAATTAAAAGTTCATTTGAAATCAGGAGATGTGATAGATGCTGATGTGGTAATTCTTTCCATCGGCGTAAAGCCTGATACAAGATTAGCTATTGCAGCAGGATTAAAGATCGGTGATGCAAGAGGAATATGGGTGAATGAATATTTGCAGACTTCCGATCCGGATATTTATGCGGTGGGTGATGCGATCGAGTTCAAGAACCCTATTACACAACAATCCATGATCACGTATCTCGCTGGGCCTGCCAATAAACAAGGAAGGATCTGTGCCAATAATATCGTGTTGGGCAATGTTCAGCAATATAATGGTGCCATCAATACAGCGATAGTAAAAGTGTTTGACATGACCGTTGCAACTGCCGGAACTGCTTCCAAACATTTGACAACTGCGAATATCAAACATATTGTTTCCACTACTCATAATGGTTCACATGCAGGTTATTATCCCGGTGCAAAACAAATGAGTATACAGATCTCATTCTCTCCTGAAGACGGTCGTTTATTGAGCGCACAAATTGCAGGCTTCGACGGTGTAGATAAAAGGATTGATGTACTTTCTTCTGCCATCAAAAGAAACAGTACGATTTATGAATTGGTCGAATTTGAACATGCATATGCACCACCCTATTCTTCTGCCAAAGATCC
>CAIKTE010000327.1 GCA_903830285.1 uncultured Chitinophagaceae bacterium
GTTGCTTATCGTGAAGTATGTTTATTGTTAAGAAGACCTCCGGGACGTGAAGCTTATCCGGGTGATGTATTCTATCTGCATAGCCGTTTACTGGAAAGAGCTGCAAAGATCATTACCAATGATGATGTTGCAAAGAACATGAACGACCTTCCTCCATCTATCAAACATTTGGTAAAAGGCGGCGGTTCATTAACAGCTTTACCGATCATTGAAACACAGGCTGGTGACGTATCAGCTTATATACCAACTAATGTGATCTCTATTACTGACGGACAGATATTCCTGGAAGGAAACTTATTTAATGCGGGTATTCGTCCTGCCATTAACGTAGGTATTTCAGTAAGTCGTGTGGGTGGTAATGCGCAGATCAAATCAATGAAGAAAGTGGCAGGTACCTTAAAATTGGATCAGGCATTATTCCGTGAATTGGAAGCGTTCTCAAAATTTGGCGGAGACCTTGATGCTGCTACAAAATCAGTAATTGATAAGGGAGCCCGTAACGTTGAAATTTTAAAACAATTACAATACACTCCTTATTCAGTTGAAAAACAAGTAGCCATTATTTATTTGGGTACACAGGGTTTATTGAGAGAAGTGCCGGTTAAAAAAGTAAAGGAATTTGAAAATCACTTCCTGCTAGAAATGGAAAATAAATTACCAGATGTATTGGCTGAATTCAAGAAAGGACAATTGAATGATGCTAGTGTTGCAAAAATGACAGATCTGGCTAAAACCCTGATGGCGCAATACAAATAGATCTAAAATAGATATTTTATAAAACGGCCCCGATGATTCGGGGCCGTTTTTGTTTGTACTTAATTGTATCTATAAAATAATTTGGTTTATAAAATAAACTATTCTATGTTTGTGTTTTCAAACCTAGCATACATGAAAAAGCTAACTCTTTTTTTATTGACCATCCTTCTTTCTCTTCCTGTTGTATGGTCGCAGGTAAAGATCTCAGGGACTGTAAAAGACACTAAAGGCCGAATTATAGATGGGGCTAGCATTACACTGAAGGGAACTTACGACGGATCTATCAGTGATTCGACCGGCCATTTTTCCTTTAAATCTTTCGAAAAAGGAGACTTCCAACTCGAAGCTAAGATCCTCGGTTATAAAACTTTTGAACAAGCTATTTCTATAAACAAAGAAGCCATTACCATTAATTTTTCATTGAAAGAAGAAGTAACTGAACTAAGAGCGGTTTCTGTTACTGCCGGAAGTTTTGAAGCAGGCGATAAAAAAAGAGCTGCAACGGTGTTAAGTTCATTGGACATTTATACAACCGGAGGTGCCAATGCCGATATTACTGCAACGGTTAAAACTTTGCCCGGTGCACAGCAGGTAGGTGAGCAGGAAGGTTTATTTGTTCGCGGTGGTGCAGGTTATGAGACCAAACAATTCATTGACGGTACCTTAGTAAATAATCCATACTATAGTAGTGTTCCTGATCTGGCTCAACGTGGAAGATTTGCTCCCAATTTATTTAAGGGAACTGTATTTAGTACCGGTGGATATTCTGCCTTGTATGGACAGGCTTTATCTTCTGCATTAATATTAGAATCA
>CAIKTE010000328.1 GCA_903830285.1 uncultured Chitinophagaceae bacterium
TACTAACAAATCATGTCTTTGTTCAGGAGTACTTTCCAAAAATGTTTTACCAGATTTTTTCTTACTTGCTTCGTCGAGTTTTTTCAGGCCTTCTGCAAAAATTGTCTGGTCTTTGGCTTCGTAACAGTCTTTCACATATACGCTCATGAACTCTCCTACTTTAGCTTCTTTAGCTCCAGGTGTTCCGGTTGCAGGCAAAATGGTTTCACCAACTTCATTCAAAAATGCGATATCATCTTTTGATAAGTTGAAGGCAGCTGCATTTTTATCAGAGGTTTTACAACCAGAAATAAATGCTTCAGCTCCTATTAAAGTTCCACCCAACAGCAACGCAACACTGGAAATGGCTTCTCTTCTATTCATTCTTTATAATTTAAAAGGTTTTAAATTTTGCAAGAGTAATTTACTAAACTGCAATTGATTTTAAATATTTTGTTTTTTTAGTTCCTCTACAGCAAATGCCGCAGCTCTAGCAGTAAATGCCATATAAGTTAAAGATGGATTAACGCAAGAAGAAGATGCCATAAACGCGCCGTCTGTTACAAATACATTCGGTGCATCCCATACTTGGTTATTACCATTTAATACTGATGTTTTACGATCTCTACCCATACGTGCAGTTCCCATTTCATGAATACCTTTTCCTGGAGTACCATCACCATCATGACCCTTCACATCTTTTACACCAGCAGCAGTCAACATTTCAATGGCATCGTTAACACAATCCTTACGCATTTTCTTTTCGTTTTCTCCCAACTCACAATCGATAGCTAAGACATTCATGCCCCATTTATCTTTCTTGTTTTTGTCGATTGAGATTTTATTATCATGATTCGGCAACATTTCTCCAAATCCACCCATACCCATTGTCCAACTTCCGGGTTCTGTTATGGCTTCTTTAAAATCAGCCCCAATGCTAAATTCAGCCACTTGATGATTCCATCCTTCTCTCGAACCACTTCCTTGATAACCAAATCCACGAACATAATCGCGCTTATCATTACCCACATTTCTATAACGTGGGATATAAATTCCATTTGCACGGCGACCGAAATAGTATTTGTCTTCATAACCTTCTACTTTTCCGCTAGCCCCAGTTCCTAAATGGTGGTCCATTAAGTTATGACCAAGCTCTCCACTGCTGCTACCTAATCCATCAGGCCATACATCAGTTGCAGAATTCATTAGAATCTTTGCAGTGTCTAGTGTTCCGGCATTTAAGAAAACAATTTTTGATTTGTATTCAACTGTCTTCAAGGTTTCAGAATCCATCACTTCAACACCTGTTGCCTTTTTCTTGTCTTTATCATACAATACCCTTGTAACAATACTAAAAGGACGTAAGGTTAAATTACCAGTTTTTTGGGCAGCAGGTAAAGTAGAAGATTGTGTGCTGAAGTATCCGCCAAAAGGACAACCTAACCAACATTTATTTCTAAACTGGCAATTGGTTCTTCCTTCATGAGGAACAGTAAGGTTAGCGGTACGACCAATAATCATGGCACGCTCACCTTTATAATGTTCTTTGATTCTTGCAGCTACATCTTTCTCCACACAAGTCATATCCATTGGTGGCAAGAATTGACCATCAGGTAAAACTGCTAGTCCATCTCTATTGCCACTGATGCCGGCAAATTTTTCAGCATAGCTATACCATGGCTCAATGTCTTTATAACGCACAGGCCAATCAACACCGTGACCATCTTTTAAATTTGCTTCAAAATCTAAATCACTCCAGCGATAACTCTGACGACCCCACATCAATGATTTACCACCAACGTGATATCCTCTAAACCAATAAAATGGCTTTACTTCAGTATAAGGATGTTCGGAATCTTTACACCAATAATCTAAATTAGTTTCATTTAGTGCATAGTCTCTTTTCAGATTTGGATAGTCGTGAATCATTTGTTGTGTTCTGCGACCTCTATGTGGAAAATCCCATGCTTCTTTGTTTGCAGAAACATAATCTTTGATATGCTCAATATTACGTCCTCTTTCAAGTAGTAAAACTTTAAGCCCTTTTTCAGTAAGTTCTTTCGCAGCCCAGCCACCGCTGATACCCGAACCAACTACTATTGCATCATAAGTTTGATCAGCCATTTGTTGTGATTTATTTGGTTTTTTATAGTTTATTAAATGTCGCAGATTTGAATAGCCTTCCTTAATGAAGCAATCGGATCTGCATCGGCAGGAATAAATTCTTGTGCCACATAGCCTTTATAACCGGTAGCAACAATCGCTTTCATTATTGCAGGATAATATAATTCCTGACGTTCATCAATTTCATTTCTTCCCGGAACCCCACCTGTATGGTAGTGACCGAATGATTCATGATGATTGCGAATAGTACGAATTACATCTCCTTCATCAATTTGCATATGATAGATATCGTATAATAATTTGAAATTAGGTGAGCCAATACGCTTAACTAATTCAACGCCCCAGGCAGAACGATCGCACATATAATCTTTGTGATCAATTTTGCTATTCAATAATTCCATTTGAAGTATTACACCTTTCTTTTCAGCTAAGCCTACGATTTGCTTCAAGCCTTCCACACAATTTTTTAATCCTGTTTCATCATCAATGGTTCCCTTATTACCACTTGCAACAAACAGATTTACAAAACCTGCTTTAGAAACTAAATCGATATGATCGGTATAACTCTTAATTAAAGTA
>CAIKTE010000329.1 GCA_903830285.1 uncultured Chitinophagaceae bacterium
CAGCTATATGTTTCACCTGCTGTATTATTATACGCAACAAAGTGGAAACTATTACTGCTTAAAGGTTGAGATTTAGTGGAAGGATCTACTAAATAAGCGAATTCAGTAGGCTTTGCATTAAATGAAATTTGAGCAATATTTGATTTTTTACCATAGTTATCAGTAACCTGATAAGAACATACTGCAGAACCTCCTGTATAATTATCTATAGGTGTAAATGTTACAATTCCTGCAGCATCAACTGTAAATGTTCCTTTACCTGTAGCAGTAAAACTGTTTTGAATTCCTGCAGTTGAAGGATCCAGATCAATTAATGAAGGAAGAATAGATCCACTATGATTATTACTGCTGCAATGTGTCATTACATTAGTTGTGCCTGTAATGAGTTTTGTGTTATCACATGCTGCACTGGCAACGATATTATTTGCTGTTGCGTCAACCAGTAATGCAGCTCCTGTTGGTTCAGCATCAACTGATAAATTCCTGATCTCATGAAAATCTGTAGAAGCTCCTGAAGAAGCAGTATATCCGAACTTTAAGAATGCAGGTGCTGGAGTTGTAATAACATCAGTAAGCACATTAACTGTTTTTGGAGTAGCGCCACCAATAGTAACATCTACAATAAGATTATATCCTGTAAGCGGACTCACCCTTGGTTGCAGCCTGATTCTTACTGTTCTGTAATTAGCATCGGAAGTGCCGGATGCTCTTGCGCCACCACATAGCACAAAATTATTGCCTACTCCTAATTCTGAATTTGTTTGTTTACCATCAATAAAAGCCCAGTTTGAACTTTGCGGACCGCGTACTGCGACAGAACCCGGATATAATTGATTGGGAACTCTACCTGTGGCTCTGTTTTCGCCTGCGTTGGAAAAGTTGCCATATTTATCTAAACCGATATCAATATAGCCACCTGTCATACCGGGCTGAGCATTCCAGTTCGCATAACCTAATGAACCACCCCATCCGCCTATTACAAAAGGATTGGTTGTTGCATCAAACAGAAAGAAAGTGATACCATCTGCACCGCTTCCACCATATTGTGAATACTCGAATGTTGCGTCGACTCCATAATAAGAAGGAAACACATTAACATCGTTATAAGCATAACCTGCCTGATAAGTAGTACTATTGGTTAAACGCAAATATCCTGAACCGACAGCATCGATTCCGGTACTTGCGGTTAAAAACGGAATCATAGAAGCAGGATTACCTCCCGATGCTCCCTGACCACCATATACCATTCCCGGGGCTGTTGCATTTCTAAAAGTTTCAGTAAACGGAAATTGTGCAAATGTTGAACTTACACAAAGAAGAAGAACTAAAGAACAAGACCACCGATAAAGAGTAGAAGTCTTTTTCATAACATAAAGGGTTAAGTTGAGATAATACCGCAATCCGACTAATAACGTTAATAATCAGTTTGTAGTACTATCAATGACAATTTCTTTAATAAAGTTAAACAGTCCTTAACGATAATATTTTTAAACGGCCAAGTATTTATGCAAAAAAGCCCTATTTTAAGTATAATTTAAGCTAATAACAGCTTAATTTTCAATGTAGTAACATTGTCTGGCAAGTTTTCCCTCAAAATCGAAGACTTATTCTTTCAAAGAACTTACATGAACGTATTGAAGATAAAATTGTCCTACACTAAATAAGCTTTACATAAATGGGGAGTAACTAAGTAAATTGTAAAACTTATGAGTTCAACGAAGAAAGAGGGCCGTCCTCCCATTTATCCAACGGAGTTAAAGA
>CAIKTE010000330.1 GCA_903830285.1 uncultured Chitinophagaceae bacterium
ACTGCTAATTGTGCAGAAAGAGAAACTGCATCAATCAGAAAAAATATAAATAATATTATATTTTTCATTTACATAAAGCACTTGTATTTGGGCTGTAAAAATGGTTATTCATATTTCGATCGTATTAGAATACACAATTATTGGATTATCTATAGTGGCTATTAGTAGGTTATAAATATAGCTATTATTGTATATTAAATTCATGATTTTTGACAGGACTTGTAGTTGTTATAACGATAAGATAACCTTTTTTGTTGCTTTGTTGTCTAAGAATGGAATAATAGGCAAAACCAATTGCGTTTGTCACGATAGTTAGGGAAAACAGGTTACTTTTTACGTTGATGAGGCTAAGGGACTCTGAGTCAATGGCCTGAGGTGACTTTTGGGATTAAATTTCGATAATAGTTTAGCGAATGATGCTGACTGAACCGCTGAAAGCCGGCATATTGTTTTTTGGATTGATGATATAGTAATAAGTGCCGAAAGGCAAAGGTTTTCTGTTTAAAGTACCATCCCATTCCAGATTGTAGCCTTCAGAATGGTAAACAGGTTGACCAGATCTGTCAAAAATATCAACAGTTGCTCCCGGGTAGTTTTCTAAGTATTTGACCTTCCAGGTATCGTTGATACCATCACCATTAGGAGAAAATGCATTGGGTATATTGATGGGTGACAGAATAAAAACATTCACTGTATCAGTTCTTGTGCAGCCCGCTTTTGTTGTTGCAGTAAGAGTGTATGTTTGATTTGATATGGGGCTGCATATCGGATTAAGTGAAGTATCGCTATCGAGGTAAAGTGATGAGTTCCATAAATAACTAATATCATCGTCAGAATCAATAGGGCCAAGAATAACCGAACTACCGGATAAAATATATTTGTCAGGGCCTGCATTAACAGCAGGCAAAGGGTTAACAAGAACCGTATCACTCGTTTGAATAATACAGCCCGGTGCAGATTGAAGCATTAGTGTAACAATATATTTTCCCGGACCGCTGTATAGAAAGGATGGCTCTTCTTGATTGCTTGTATTGTTTGCAGTTGTTCCGAAAAACCATTTGTATTGCAGGTTTTGGTGAAGATCACCGGCAGCGATACTTACAACATCACTGGTAAAACTCACAGTAGAAGAATCGCAAATGGAAATGGCACTTGCTTTAATGGATGCAGATAAAGTATCCATAATAATTTTTGCCGGCAAATTGAATGCAGAATTACAGCCGGCGCTATCGCGCATCACCAATGATGGGTTATAGATGCCTGGTTTGCTGTACTTGTGATTTACGATTGTATCTGAGCAAAGTTGCAATGTGCCGTCATTAAAGTCCCAGGCATAGGAAATTGCATTTTTTATGGATGCAGATAAATTAACCGTTGCGGGGGAACATTTTTGATATACATCTGCTTTTAAAGTTGCATAAGGCCCTTTAATGCTGATGAAATCTGTTGAAGAGTCTACAATATTGTTTACATAACCATACAGGGTTATTTTATAAATACCCGGCTGACCATACGTGTGACTTGGAGTAAATACATTTCCTGCGATACTTCCATCTCCGAAATTCCAGCTTAATGAGTCTGCATAAACAGATCTGGCTTTGGCATACAAAACAAGTGGAGGACAATTATTACTGTCGATATAATTTGAAGTAAAATTAAAGCTGACAAGCATTTTATTGATCATAACATATTGAACGCTTGTATCTGCGCAATGATTAATTACGTCAGATGCAATTAATACAACAGTGTCTGTGCTGATGTTTCCGTATTTATAAACAACTTTTTCGACGGAAGTGTCAGTATAATTATTATTACTGAATTTCCATAAGTATTGAATATTTTTTTGATCAAGTGCGGTTGTTGTATTTAAGAAGTTTATGGAAGCACCCGGAGTAACGGGAGCGGGAGTCCATTTAAAATTAGCTTTTGCCCCACCTACCATTGTTGAATTTGACGTTTTTGAAACAGCGAAACATCCATTGTCATCAACCACTTTTAAGGTTGTAGTGTAAATCCCGGGATTGTTATAAATATGGCTTATCATTTTATTATCCGAAGCAATCCATGAACTGTCATCACCGAAATTCCAGATCCGCTGATTGATAGGTATGGTATTGTTGCGAGAAGAAGTATCTATAAAATTAAAAGTCGAT
>CAIKTE010000331.1 GCA_903830285.1 uncultured Chitinophagaceae bacterium
CGAGCAGGTATTGATCAACCTAATTGTAAATGCAATTGATGCTGTAAAAGAAAATGAAAATCCAAGGATTATCTTATCTGCATCAAAGAGCAATTACAAAACAGTGATCAAAATAAGTGATAATGGTATGGGTATGAGTGAAGATGTGTTGGATAAGATCTTTGTTCCTTTCTTCAGCACCAAGAAAAACGGTAGCGGTATCGGTTTAAGTTTATGCAAACAGATCATGATGCTGCACAAAGGCAATATTCAAGTTCAATCGGTAAGAAATGAAGGAACAGCTTTTTACCTGCAGTTTTAAATCACATGGCTTACCGGAATAAGCTGTTTCTATTGCAGATTCAAATACATTTTAGGACCTGCTCACTTTTAAATGTTCTAAGCAAGCAAAAAAAGATCATAGTAACTTAAGATAAAGCATGTATGAGAAAAGAGCCTGATAAATCAAAAGAACTCAATACATCCATTCACCTGATCAATGATAAACTACATTTCAAGGGGATTGTCGAGGATCATATTCCCCTTTCAATAGATTATACAGCACCACTTGGAGATGATTTAGGGTACACTTCTCTCGAATTGTTGCTTTTCAGTTTGTCTTCATGCCTGGGAAGTGCGTTGCTTATTTTTTTACGCAAAATGAAAAAAACTATTACAGGCCTTGAAATTCATTCTAAAGGGATCAGAAAGGAAGAGCATCCAACCGGATTCAAAACCATTCTATTGGAAATTAACTTAAACTCAACCGACACAACAATAGATGACTTAAATAAAGTACTGAAACTTTCAGAAGATACTTATTGCCCGGTCTGGTCGATGTTAAAGGGAAATGTTGAAATCAATACCAAGTGTACTATTATTTCATAAAAAATCGAACTAGGTCTAGCTCCTTATACTAATAGGTTAGCAAAAACACGATCAACCAGTATCACAAATGACATTCATATCACAACCAGTATGGTCAGCAAATTAATAATGGTGGCTGCTGTGTAATAATTTATCGGCAGCATATTGTCTGTTTATTTTAGTTTCTGGTCTTACACAAAATAAATACAGGCAAATCAAGAAGAACCACTCTAATGGTTTCATTAAAACATAAGTCATGTTTGACAGATGCACTGTATTGATCTTCTGAGAAAGGTTATAACCGTATTTGTCATAATTCTTGCGAATTATTTGCTGAAGTTTGGGCGAAAAGTCCTGAATCATTTCTTCAAAAGCGTTTGCAATAAGCAATTGTCTGTTTACAATAATTCGCCTTCCGTTTCTCTGACCCATTCGCAATGGTTTCACGATTTTCGGGTTTCCGGTAGCTGCTACAGTGCATAAATAATGTCCCCGGTGATCAAGTATGGGAGGATGATCCTGTTGAGATAAATGCCAGGTTGTTGTGTCGGTAAATACTTTGACAATTGAATCTATGTCTTGTCCAAACAATATTAAAATAAGCGTTACAATAAAAAATAAAGGGAATAATAAAAGTATTATCCAAAAAGGATTTCTGCTGTTTTTTGCTAAAAATTTATGTAAAGTGTTTAAGTATTTGTTAGAATAGGTCCTGTCAAATGTTTCGGTGATCTCCTCCGTGATTGATTGATAAATGAGCCAGAGGCCTATTAAAATGCCAAGCAGAGGTGCAAATAAAAATTTGATTTGTTCTTCGCTACTATCATACTTATTCAAACTTTCTGTATCGTGAACTGATATTTGATTCAATATCTCCAGGTTTAACAACACGCCAATCAGTATAAAAATCAATGCTATTGTTAAGGTCAATGGGGGAAGATTATTTTTATGTACCCATACCAAAAGCATAGATAAATGGAATGCACAAAAATAGAAAATCAAAGTTAGAAAATGTTTGCTTGAAAATGGACTATAACACGCGTCTACAGGATCGATTGCTTGGTCATATTGAGATCCATGTGTACTCATCCCAACGGCAAATAATATCAATGAGAAAATATAAATTGTTCCGATGATCAATTCGAATGCGTTTGCAGATTTATTGATACATATTATCCCTTTCACTACAAAGAATATAAAAAGGGCAAATATTATTACTAGAAAGATTATGAACACCTATGTTATAAGTTTAAAATAGTCATGCAATTCTCCCGATCGTTTGTACAACAGCAAATTACAAGTATTTTTGAATGCATTGAATGAGAAACAAATTCAGCGGATCCTGATGATAAAGTTTAGCAGGGCTGTATTGTGCAAATCCAAACTGAACTAAGACATTACATAATGTGATGGCGATCAAGTGTTTTTTTGCTAGTTTTCTCATGAAGCATATTTAGGCAGTTTGAATATAGAATGATTTGAGAACTTTGAAAAATAACCTTCATTCTATGCATTTTTTCTTTGAACAAGTGAATGCAGTCTTTAAAAGGGAATTCGCAAACAATAGTTCATTGCATGAAACAGTTGCAATTTAATCTCTTATTGGATTAGTACCTTTATGGAAATAATAGGAAATGCCATATAAGAAAATCAGATTACTTAGTCCAAGACGATTAGGGATCATTTGTATTCTTCTATCTATTTCTAGTTCAATTTCTATGTTTTTGGTTATGGATAAATTCTGGAAATTTCTAGAAATGTCTTTTATATGGGGATTGATTTATTATTTTATCTACGTGAATTACAAGAAACATTTTGATAAATATGTCAAAAAATAATTTACAAAGTTTGCTAAAACATATGATGATGAATAGAATGATAGTTTGCGGTTTATTTTTTGCATGTACAGTTCTAATGGTGCCATCTGCAAAAGCGATACAAATAACTCGAGTAGAACCCGAAAATTGGTGGGTTGATATGCACAATAAAACATTACAGATACTGGTATACGGGCCTAATATTGGCAATGCCAAAGTGACCATAAATTATCCAGGTATCACTATAAAAGAAGTTGCTAAAGTTGAAAGTCGGAACTATGTTTTTGTATATGTAAATATTGCACAGAATACAAAACCGGGTTTGATACCGATTCACTTTACGGATGCTAAGGATGAATTTACTTATAAGTATCCGATTAAAGCACGTACCGATAAAAGCGGTGCAATGGGCTTTAATGCATCAGATGTTTTATACCTGATCACGCCCGATCGTTTTGCAAATGGAAATCCGGATAATGATGACCTGGATGCTGTTAAAGCTAACCGCCAAAACGTAAACGCGCGCCATGGCGGAGACCTGGAAGGAATATTAAAACACCTGGATTATTTAAAAGACCTTGGCATCAGTACTGTATGGTTGAACCCAACACAGGAAAATAAAATGCCTGGAGGTTCATATCATGGATATGCTATAACCGATTTTTATAAAATGGATCCTCGTTTTGGCAGCAATGAAGAATTTAAAACGCTTACCAAAACCGCGCATGAAAAAGGTTTGAAAATAGTGATGGATATGGTGCTAAACCATTGCGGCAGTTCGCATTGGTGGATGAAAGATCCACCATCAAAAGATTGGATAAATAACAATGGTGTTTATATGCCAACCAATCATGCTACAGTATCAGTAATGGATGTGCATGCCTCGCCAACCGAAAGAAATACATTTTTAAATGGATGGTTTTCGCGCCAAATGCCGGATATGAACCAACGCAACCCTCACCTGGCTACCTATCTAATTCAAAACAGCATTTGGTGGATAGAATATGCCCGTATTGATGGCATCAGACAAGATACTTATTCCTATATGGATTTTGATTTCCTGGCAGCTTGGAATAAGAAGGTCTATGACGAATATCCCGACTTTAATATTACGGGTGAAACCTGGTATAATAAAACTACTTCATCGGCCTGGTGGCAAAAAAATTCGATCCTCAGCAAAAAAGACCCCGGCCTAAAAACGCCAATGGATTTTTCACTAACATTTGTGATGCAAAATGATGCTTTTAGCGGCACAACCGACAATGGCTACTTAGCCAATCTCTTTGAAGATCTAGCGCAAGATTTTATTTACCCTGACCCCAATAATCTCCTGATTTTTTTAGATAATCATGATATGAGCCGCATTGTGAGGAAAGATGACAGCGATCTGCTGCGCTACAAACAGGGACTCGCGTTTTTATTAACAACACGTGGCATACCTGAAATATATTACGGTACCGAAGTTTTAATGTCAGGCACTAAACAAGAAGGCGACGGAAGAATAAGAAAGGATTTTCCCGGTGGTTGGCCTGACGATAAAATAGATCAGTTCTCAAAAAATGGTCGTACTATTATGCAGAATGAAGCTTGGGATTATATGCAAAAGTTATTGCAGTGGCGCAAAACAAGTGTTGCTGTTTCACAGGGGAAACTCATGCATTATGCACCTAAAAATGGAATTTATGTGTATGCACGTATGAAAGACGATCATATAGTTATGGTTATTTTAAATAGTGCTATAACAGATCAAGCCGTAAAGATGGACCGATTTAGTGATATAATTGGCAAGAACACAACAGGCAAGGATGTCATCACCTCAAAATCATTTGAACTTAAAGATGCTATAACCATACCCGCTAAGGGCGAATACATATTAGATCTAAGCAAGTAAATAAAATGCATCTGCAGTAACTGATTTTTGCCCCTGTTGGTATTTTCATCAAAAGGATTTGCTAGTACAGTATCCTTTTTATTAATGAAAATATTTAAACAGTTTGTTGGTGAAATCACCCGGAACAACAGAATAGTATTTGTCAGTTCTTATTAAAACTATATTCTGCCATCGGGTAAGGGAATCATGAATGATCAATAGCCGATCTCTTTTTTCAAGGCGATTTCCAGCTCTTTTTCTTTATTAACTTCTTTCTTGATGATACCTTCTTTATTGATGATAAAATGGGCAGGATACTGACCGGCCTTTAGCTCTTTTTCTGTGAATGTTTGCTGATTTGGCACTACTGCATAATTAAATACGGTATGTTTTAAAAATTCTTTTAATGAATCACTGGAATCCCAGGCCAGACTTACAAAAAGAATATCTTTTCTATCCTTATATTTTTTTAGCATCTCATTCAAAGCCGGAATTTCTTGATTACACACCAAACAAGCAATATACCAGCATTTTAAAACTACATACTTCCCTTTTGTGTTTTCATTAGTATATACAGTACCATTCAAATCCTTAAAATTGAACAAGGGTATAGCTGTGCCTTCTTTTTTAAAGTGTTCGTATTGTTTTTCGCATTCCTGCTTAATTACCCGTTTAATATCGTTAGAGGCATCCTGAGTTAATTTATACAATTGAAAAGATTCTATCGTATCAGTAGTCATTAAGCGAATAGGGATATACTCTCCTGTTGTCAATTCTTTTAAAAAAGCATCCTTTGTCATTTTATGCTTTGCAGTGTCGAGTGCAATAAATTCATTGGAAAGATGAATATGTCTATTATAATAATTCCACCAGGGCACAAAGTCTTTTGATAAAAGTTTTGGGTCTGTGTCGTAAACTATTGTTTTGGGCTCTTCATTACAGGACAATACAATCATCAAGAATGATAAGAGAGATAAAAATTTAATAAAGGACTTTGTCATTTATATATTTTAGATTAAATATAAGATGAATGACCCATGTTCTTTGATGAATGCTGTCTTAAATTATTTTTCTTTGATCATTTGTGAAGACTTATAAACCAACGAATTTTGAATCATCAGAATTTATATCAATCAACTTAAAGAAATAATTTCTACTTTCAGGGAAATCTGTTTACGATGAGCAAAATGAAATATGATTTCCGGTCCTTAATAGTAATAAATTTTGTATTGGCCATCGCCATTTTTATAATGATAGATGGCAATGCTCAATCCACAGCAAAAAGAATATTACTTGCTATTTCTAAAACCAATCATACACTTGCAATCGTTGACCCTATTACCTTAAAAATCATTGCTAAGATACCGGTAGGTGAAGATCCTCATGAACTGGTGGCATCTACTGATGGGAAAACAGCATATGTATGTATTTATGGAGGCGGTAGTTTACACGAAATAAATATCATTGACCTTGTAGCACAAAAACCAGTAAAAAATATTGATACAAGACCCATGTTTGGTCCGCATGATATAACATTTGTGAATGCCAAAGTCTGGTTTACAGCCGAAGGCTCCAAAGCAATAGCGCGTTATGATCCTGCAACTGATAAATTAGACTGGAGCATGGGAACAGGTCAGGACAGAACACATATGATCTATGTATCTCCTGATAACAAAAGGATCTATACCAGCAATGTCTCTTCAGGTACCGTTAGCATATTGGTAGATACAATTATGCAACCAGGTATAATGGCCCCTCCTAATGCCAGGCCCAGGGAAGAATGGATACAAACTATCATACCCACTGCAAGAGGTTCGGAAGGATTTGATGTATCGCCCGATGGAAATGAACTATGGACCGCATCCAGTGAGGACGGCAGCATTTCTATCATTGATGTAAAAGCTAAAAAACTAGCCACTAAGATCAATGCGAATGTATTAGGTGCGAATCGTCTAAAGTTCACGCCCAATGGCAATCAGGTATTTATTTCAAGTTTACAAAATGGTGATCTTACCATTTACGATGCTTTATCACATAAAGAGATCAAAAAGATAAAAACAGGTCACGGAGCAGCAGGTATCTTAATGGACCCAATTGGCTTACGTGCATTTGTTGCCTGTTCTGCAGATAATTATATTGCTATTATTGATCTCAAGACTTTAGAGATCATCGGTCATATAGATGTTGGGGGAATGCCTGATGGTCTTACCTGGTCAATTCAACCTTAATTCATAGAGGTTCGCAGACACAAATTTGTCTGCTTAAATAATATGCCATTTTAGGAAGTCGCAACGAACGCTGGCCTACTGATAACTTTTATGTTAGCAATGCCAGATCCAATAGTATGTGATCGGTGTTTTCTAAGAGTGAGTTTTAATTATTGTTCATGTTGTCGTGTCCGTAACTTATGATCCTTTTTAGCTTCCAAACTCCATTGGTCTTTTGCCAAACGTGTATAAATTTATAGTCACCACTGATATGTTCAGCCTCCCCTTTGTTCCTATGATAGATCCGATGGACGCCGATCTCAACTGCCCCAAACTCTGCAAGTTTATACACTTCTAATGTTCCTTTGATCAGTTCTCTTCTAATATGAGAATTCCTGTCACACATTTCTTTGATGGATCGCATTTCTTCATCTAAAAAGTGCAAGCCACCTTGATCGTGATAAAATTCAAGATCATCTGCAAGAAATTTTCTGTAACCGATACTATCGCAGTTATTAAAAGCATAAAACATTGCACTGTCTACCTGATAGATCTCTTTGTAAACTTCCGTTTGGCCCGTGACTGTTGGCAAGGAATTTTTTATAGAGTTCTGTCCAATAGCTGTTGCAAACACCAAGATTGTCAATATTGAAATAGTTAATATTCTTTTATTCATTTAATTTTTTGATTTTAATAAAAGTCAAGTCTGCTATAATGATAAACAACATTTACTAAAGTGCACAATAAAAGATCACCAAGTTGCCTCCCTCCCACTAAAATAACCGGCTTTCTGCAATTAATCTAAAATAACAGATCCTGCTGAGCAATGCAATTACAGATCCCGATAATACTTAAGTCTAATAATACTTTCAATACCAAATATCAGTGAGCATAAGTAGTTATTGAGAATAAAGAGAGAGAGTCACAAATAAAAGATCGTTTTTGAGATCTTCCTTTAGGCTCTCAGTAAATGAATAAAAGGATTATTATGATTTAACAGGTGATTTTGTTCATGAGAACCTTATTCTTTACAGTTTTCACTGTATAATTTTTCTCCTTCTTTTTGTCCTAATTGCCTTAAAGTTTTCCAATCCAGACACGCAGCATTTTGGTTAGCTAATTTGTAATTTGCTGTTGCCCTATTATAATAAGCGTCTACATAAAGGCTGTCAATTTTTAAACAATCCGAAAATTTAATAATTGCCTTTTCATAATTCCCTTTTAAAAGTAATTGAGTGCCGCTGTTAAAATATTCAGTCGATAACTTAATATCACTCATACTTAATGCACACTTATCAAAACAGGGAGGTTTATTTGTATTGATATGAAAACTGATCCCGCTAAAATTTTTGTCAGTATTAAAACGGATATTGAAATAAGTTTTGCAATAATAAGGTTTGTTCCAAATTGGAAGCGTCCATTTACCTGAAGTATTCAAAAACAATGTGGTAAATTTATCAATGTACTTATCGGAAACCCCCTTCGATTCAATTATTACGAATTCTGTAATGTTTCCACTAGATGAAACAACAAAACTTCCGATGAGATAAGTCCGATCGAAAATATTACTGATATTGGCGAGTAAATACTTATCAAAATTCCCTTCGAATTGTGCTGATACATATCTGTTCGACAGGATCAAAGAATCATTTATACTATTGATAAGACCATTCGATGAGAGAAAATTAAAATATTTATCGTTTGAGATAAAATAGAATCTGTTCACCTTATCGTCATTCAATTCCATTCCCGGCAATTCAAGCAAGATCAATGAAGAGTCGGTAAATGTTTCAATTGCAAAATTTTGGTATTTACCAATAGACAGTTTATTTTTTTCGATCCTGTATGCATATTTTTGTTTGCTCCCCATCATATCTGATATCAATACAGTGTCGTTTTGCAGAAAATGATATTCCAGTTTTGAACTATCAGAATTCAGCCTGTCGATGATCTTACTTCCATCTTTACGTTCAGCTTTTATTTTTATCCATGTGGCAGAAGTCAAGCTTTGCCCTTGCAATATAAAGCTGATGAAAAAAGAGATCAAAAAAAATAGATACCTCATTATCATGAATTTAATGTGAGATAACAATTAAAATATCGTTAGCTAACTCAAAATTGCATTGAATATACATGATACAAAATTTCTAAACAAAGGGAAAAACCCCAAAGAATAGATCATTGATCAATGCTGTAACACTAATTGTTTTTGGATTGATTTACTAGTTGTAATAATTTTCCTTTTCGGAAGATCCAACCTTTTATAAACAGAATAATAACCCTAAGAATAGTATAAGTATAAATTCTCACAGAATGGATCATCGTATGAGATAGAAAAAAATATTATCGTATACAATACAGTTTATGCTATTTTGACTTACAGGAAGCCAACGCTACTTATTGCTATTTACTGCTTCTACTGCTCTTTTTACACTGCGATGTTTTAATAAAAGTTCTTTCGCTTTTTCGTAATCGCGTAAATTAAGTTTATCCATTACCATCTTAACACCACGGTCAACCAACTTGATATTGGAGAGTTGCATGTTGACCATTTTATTATCTTCAACTCTTCCCAATTGGATCATCACGGCTGTTGAGATCATGTTCAACACCAATTTTTGTGCAGTGCCGCTTTTCATTCTGGTGCTACCAGTAACAAACTCCGGCCCTACCACCACTTCTACCGGATAATCTGCAGCAGCACTAACAGGAGAGTTTGGATTGCAAGAAATACTGCCTGTTACAATATTATGTTTGCTGCATTCTTCTAATGCACTAATAACATAAGGCGTGGTGCCGCTTGCAGCCAAACCAAGCACAACATCTTTGTCATTGACATCATATTTTTTCAGGTCATTCCATCCCTGTTCATTACTATCCTCCGCAAATTCTACTGCATGCGTTATTGCTTTATCGCCACCCGCAATTATTCCGATGACCAAACCATAGGGAACACCATAAGTAGGCGGACATTCACTTGCATCAACAATTCCAAGCCTTCCACTGGTGCCTGCACCAATATAAAATAATCTTCCGCCGGCTAACATTTTATCTCCGATAACAGAGGCTAATTTTTCTATTTGAGGAAGTGATCTTTCAACAGCCAGAGGAACTGTTTTATCCTCTTGATTGATATTACTTAGAATTTCTTCCACCGACATTTTTTCTAAATGAGTATAGTGGGAAGGTTGTTCTGTAATTTTTATAAACTTTTTCATACTATATTTTAGATTGACACTTAACTTAACTTATCCATCCACTGGATTTTAAAACCCTTGCCGAGTTCTAACTTGTAAGTATCACAGAACTTAATTTTTTGCTTTAAGATCAATGCAGCAAATACATGTTGAGAGCTGCATTATTTTGAATTAAAATTGAAAAAACTTTTTGAGGATGGATATTTATAAAAAATACGGGTAAATTTTTACCCGTATTTTTTATATGCTGATAAAATAAATGCTGTATTCTTTCCATCCCTATTGATAAGGATGAAAGTCTAATTCGCTTGACTTTATCCGTAAATAAATTACCATATTCCTATTTTAGATAAGTAATATATTCAGCATCAGTTGCACAATCCCACCATACTGGCATTCCCCAAATATTAGGATCAGCAGCATGTGGATTTAAAGCAAGTGTATTTATTGAGTTGTAATTTATTTCGTAAGTAGGTGGTAGTGCATATCGGCGAATCCAATATTTGACGTCTGTTGGGGAACCACCTGTCAACTGAGCCGTGCCTGTAAATAATGGGCCTCTCTGATAACCGGGGTAAACAACACCAAAACTACCTATATTACCTGCACTGAAATTAAATCGGCGCATATCGTTCCAATTCTCAAGGCTGATACCCATTGCAATATATTTTTGAAGCATGATGTCTGACATTGTCAAAGCACCTTGGGATACTGCACTACTCACCAGATAATTATTGATGGCTGTTTGATCCATCGGAGCCATATCAGGATTGGTAGCAGTATACCCGCCAGCTTTCCATTGTGTTAGCTTAGCCTGCATCATATCCATATGTGCCTGTATACCCGCTTTGTATGCAGTATATGCATTACCCATATCCCCTTTCCTCAAATAAACTTCCGCCTTAATAAAGCACATTTCGTGGTAAGTCAGAATTTCCTGGTCAGAAATAGGACGGATCTGGTATGAACCTGTAGAAGCAACCACACCGGCAGTAAATGCGGTAACGTTGGGATAATAGCTAACATCTGTTTGCCCCTGGGCAGGTATACCCGATGTAGCGATAGCGCTGCTGCGTGTAGTTACATAAACAGTATCACCGGCATATAGGTAATTGGTACTATTGATATATAAAGACCCAACCGGATAAGTTACTGTTACAACAGTTCCACTAACTGAATAAGTCTTGCCTGAAGCTGTCACTGCAGCAATAAAATTTGCAAGGGCAGTTGGATCAGCAATGGTATATTTTAAATTTGTAGTAGCAGTGGCGTAAGCTATATTTTGAATAGAAAGTGGACCACCTTGTACCAATCTTGTTGACGGACCATAACAATCAACACCTATTGAACGATTCCAGGTATAAGACTGCACCGTACCGTTGGAATTAAGTTTTATATTAGACATGGCAGCAGGCACGATCTTCGTCATTCTGGGATCTATTACTCCTGAACCACGCATATTTGTCAAAAGGTTATAATGGTATTGAGAAATTCGGATGGTACTACCATAACCCGCATAGTCAAAGTTTCCGTTTGTAACAACAGGATCTCCAATTAAATAATCCGTCACTGTGCTGTTATTATAACCTGGCCCTGCTACATTGTCGGCAATGGTTTGAGGACCTTTGGACAAACAGTATATAATAGAATCTGCATTAAACAGATCTGCTTTTTTAGACAGTTTAAGCATATAGCGGGCTTTTAATCCCCAGCACATTTTTATCCACTTGTTTACATCTCCGCCATTCCACAGATCTCCTGTAGCAAGTGAGGGCACTCCGGTAGCTTGTGTTTTACTGAACAGGCTGATCGCTTCATTCAATTTGTACATACATCCGTTATAAATGGTTTTACCGCTATCAGGCTTAGGGCTTGGATTCCCGGTTCCTGCCTGTGTGTAAGGCATTTCTCCATACAAGTCAAGCATTTCCATATAACCCAATGCATGGAAAACATCGGCAGCAGCCATATAATGATAGGCGCCCTGTTTCTGTGCGGAATTATACAGATCAACCAGATTGGAAGATACTTCCACAAACCAGGTTTGATAAGAAGTTGTTGAATTACCATTAGTACATGCCCATGTGGTACTGAACGTATTAGGATTAGCAGAGTTAGTATAATAAACTCCCGCTATACATGCAGTACGATAATTGGTAACTCCTGCCGTGTATTGATAAAAGTGTTGGATCCAGGGCAGGCGATTTTGGATCAATACGCTTGTATTGTTTGGATTATCAGGGTCCGTATTAACATCCAAAAACTTTTTACAGGAAGCCGAACCCACTAAGAGTATGCAACCCAAGATGATATATTTAAAATTTTTCATAATTTATTATTTTTCATTAATTAAAGTGTAATGTTTACCCCGAATGTGAAAGTTGCCACTGCGGGTACTCCCAAATAATCAATACCTGTTGATCCCGAACCTCCTGTTCCCCCTGCTGCGCTTACTTCAGGATCCATTCCTTTGTAATTTGTAAAGGTTAACAAGTTCGTGCCAACAACTGTTGCTGAAATAGCTTTAATGATCTTTTGATTCTTTAATAAACTCGTAAAGTCATAATTTAATGATAAAGAACGGAGTTTCACCCAATTTACTGAAGTAATAAAACTATAAGAATTGGCTGCATAGTTTTGCCAATACTGTTGAATCATATATGAGCCCGCATACGTTGTTGAGCCAATGGTATAATTCTGACCGGCAGTATAAGTTTGAGAAAAATCGGCGCCTGTAACACTGTTTACCCCTGTTACTGTTACAGATTGTCGATCATTCAGCGCGGTTTGTTTACTTAAACCGTTTGCAACCATTGCATACTCTGTACCGTTATATACATCTCCTCCTTTACGAATATCGAGAAGGAATGATAAGCTCAATTTTTTGTATCTGAAAGTATTACTGAACCCGCCTATGAAATCAGGTTCACGATTACCTACAACCGGGTTGGTGGTATTCAATTTATAAAATCCTGTTGTGGGATCTACCTGATTGCGCCCGTTGGGTATTTCAACTCCTTTTGCGTCAACTTCATGTAAATAAGGCTGACCGGTCATTCCTAAGAAATAACCACCGTTTGGAATAGATGCCGCTTTTATTGTTCCAAATTGAGCATCTGTGGGGTAAAAATAAGCTACACCAGGAATGAAAGCTCCCAATCTGCCTTTATTATAGGAGAAATTCAACATTGCATCCCATGTAAAATCCTTTTGTACTATTGGCTTACCGGTAACTGATATTTCCATCCCCGAGTTAATTACAGAACCTGAATTGAGGGTACTGAAAATAAACCCGCCGGATTGAGCTAAACGCGGTTGTCCGATTTGATTTTGTGTTTCACTGTGATAGTAAGTATAATCCAAGCCAATACGACCATTCAAAAATCTAAACTCACCTCCTACTTCCCATGAATCCTGAATTTCAGGTATCAAAAAAGGATTACCAGCAGAGTATTGATTACCAATTCCTGTATAAGAACCGATGCTGATCGGAGGATTTACATAAGTATTGGTAGCATAGGCATTGGCGTCTTTACCAACTCTCGCCCAACTGGCCCTAAGCTTTCCGAAAGAAAGAATCGAATTTCTGGGAAGCAATTCCGAAAAAACAAAAGAACCGCTTACAGAAGGATAAAAATAAGAGTTGTTTTCTATGGGCAATGTAGAAGACCAGTCATTACGTCCTGTTACAGTAAGATAGGCTATATTTTTATAGGATACGCCGGCCTCACCATAACCTCCAACCAATCTCTTATTTGTTGTGCCGTCAGTAAAAAATTTATTGGTTGTTGCCATATTATTAAAGCTGATGGTACCGGCTGTAATAAAGTTATATCCCCAATGATTTTGACTGGCTATTTGTGTATTTTCAGAAGTAGTTCCCAGCATCAGGTGTGTATCAAAATCACCAAATTTTTTATGGAAATTGCTCATGAAGGTTGTTGTAATATAAGTATAGTTGAGCATGTCTTTGCTCAAACGTCCGTTTTGATACAATGGAGCAACGGCAGAACCCGGGGCGATATAAGTATAGTCATTAGTGCTGTACTGGTCATAACCCACACGTCCTGTAATATCCCACCAGTCTGCAATTTTATAATTTCCGTTAATACCGCCTGTAAAACGATTGGTTTGAGATGTTAAATTATCTTTATTGATGATCCAGTAAGGGTTATCAATATCGCTTTCCAAAGGAAGACTTCCGGCAAAGATCCGGTGTTGCGTACCATCCTGGTTTATATAATTTTTTATATTGAATGCCTGAGGAAAAGTATACAATGACTGCATACTACCAACTCCGCTTCCGTATAATCCGGCAGTAGTTAAAGTTCTGGTAGTATTGGCAATGGAATAGGCCACATTTGCATTCAGTGTTAAACGCCCGTACTTTTGTTCGCCGTTAAAACGAACGGTTGTTTTATCATAGTTTGTGTTGGGAACAATACCTGTTTGATTAAAGTTAGACCCTGATAAAAAGAAAGAGCCATTCTTTGAACCACCCGATACGTTTACGTTATTATCATAAACAATACCATTTTGAAAGAAACTACCGATATTATTATATAGCGTATCTGCTGCTGTAAATTTTGGTCCCCAAGAGTTATACGAAGTGCTGTTTAAAACGCCGTTGCTGGAAAGTGAACCATTTCCATATTGTGTTTGTACTTCTGGCAACTTATTAGCCCAGGAAGTACTTATTTTGCTGGTAAAATTCACCTTTACAACACCTTCCGCTCCTTTCTTAGTTGTAATAATGACAACACCATCAGCAGCACGTGATCCATACAATGCAGCTGCTGCAGCTCCTTTCAGAACCGACAAGTTTTCTACATCTTCCGGATTGATATCCATGATACGATTACTGTATGTGGTGTTACTGCGTGATAAACCATCTGTACCCGTATTACCGGTAACAGTAGTTGAATTATCATATATAATACCATCGATCACAAATAAAGGTTGATTTTGTCTGCTATCCGATGTAGAATTACCACCACGAATGGTGATAGATGCTCCGGCACCTGCTGAACCGCTAAACTGTGTAACGTTTACACCGGGAACCTTACCTGCCAAAGAATTAACGACATTGGTATTTTTATTTTTCATCAATTCCTGAGCACTTAATTCAGAAACGGAATATCCCAATGCCTTTCTTTCCTTTTTAATGCCCATTGCAGTTACCACCACATCCCCAAGTTGGGTTGATATGGTTTTAAGTGTGATATCCAATGAACCTGACTTATCTATTAAAACTTGCTGAGGTTCATACCCTACATAAGTGATAGCCAATTTTTGTCCTTGGGCAGCTTTAATGGTAAATAAGCCCTTTTCATTAGTTTGTGTAATGATGCTGGTACCCACAACTTTAACTGTAACACCTGCTAATGGTGTTATCTTGTCAATGTCTTTAACCGTACCTGTAACGGTTTGGCTTTGCCCGCGAGCCGGCAAAGAAAATATGAAAAGTAGTAAACTGACCACTTTCATAATCGAAACAATTTTTCTCATAACAGATTTTGTTTTGGGTAATTAATCAATGAGTTTAAACAATACATAATATCCGCAAAAAACAGCAAAATGAATCTTAATACAATTAAATGCCGAAGATTAATGCATTGTTAATTTAATATCACATATTACGCAATTATTTCAGTACTTATTGCATTTATTATAAAAATAAATATAGATGCAAAAAAACGCAGCGAATTAAAAAAAATATTGTCTTACTTGAATTCGATCCAAACCCAGCTTTTCCAATAATTGCTGTTTTCAGAATAAGCTTTTCGCCTTCGATGCTGTTCCTTTCTAACGAAAAGTAAATAAAGCAACCTTGCCCCGGTTGGGTGTTTTCACAAACCGGTTTAATATATACAAGCTTTACAAAAATCAATATAGATATTATGATAAAAATTATAACAGAAACTTTGTTGATGAAAAACACCAACAAAGGCGCAAGACGAACCAAACCCAGCCTTTCCAATAAATGCTGTTTCAGGGTATGTTATTTGTTCCTGTAATATCGCGAGAATGCTTTCTTTCTTCAATTGGCCTTTAACACTAAATAGCTTTCTTATAAAGCTCATCTACCATATCCGACTGCCAGTATTCCTTTGTTTCGACATCCATAATGGTTAACCTTCCGGCATGACCTGATCCCGTATCCATATTAAAAATATTGACAGCCTGCATCGGCTGATCTGTTTGCCAATTGGTAGTAGGTGTATGTCCGATATATATATCATTGAAATGGTCGTGCATGTAAAAAAGTTCCGGCGCTGATTCATTGAGAGCAGCGTTCTGGTATTGCAGTGCATCCTTCCAGAACCCACGATCCCATAAATAATTTTGCGCCGGTTGCCCATGAAAAGCAATCCACCTGTTAAAGCCGGCATGCACGAAACAATTATTCAACTCATCGATATGATATAACTTTTGTGCTTTAAAGAAGTTTTGGTGATGAAGAGGGATGTCATCAGGATTCAGAGATGTCTTAAGCACAGCATTGTCTGTTGTACATATCTTTATTTCCCGGTCTAACCGTTTTGCATAAGAATGGATCGTGCCTTTTCCCCCATGAGCCCATTCTCTCGGATGCTTTCCATTTTCAATGAAATCCAGCAGCCATTCATCATGATTCCCTCTTATTGAAATAAACCGATCGATAGTAAGAAGTTCTTCTACACATTCATATACCTCATCAAGACCATCCGGTATATCCCCGATCTGTATCAGTGTATCTGAAGAAGGATCAAAATTGCAGCGTTCCAGGCATTGCATCAATCCCTTATACGCACCATGTATATCACCCATGACCAATGTTCGCATCAGCATAATATTTGATGCAAAAATACTAAGCAACTTATAAACGATATCAATCGAATTTGTTGCTTTTCCTTTCTAAATAAAATTCAATAAAATAACCCTGCCCCGGTTGGGTGCCTGCCTGCCGGCAAAGGCAGGTTTTCACCAACCGGTTTATCATACAAAAGCTTTACAAAAATCAATATAGAAATTTGGATAAATAGTAGTACAGAAACTATGATGCTAAAAACACCAATTGTGTCACAAATACGGGTGTCAGGCGTTTTTTATTCGGTCAGGATTTCCTTTCCCAACAGTTATTAATGGAAGCAAACTATTTTGCAAATAATATGTCCAACCTTTCGAACAGGCATCGAAACATTCAAATTCTGGTACCAGACCCAAATGAGTAATAACTAATTTAGTTTTTTCATCTTGCTTTGAAATTTCAAAGATCATTTTGGTACCGTTCCATTCATTTTGATCTTTCACAAAAGTCAATTTGCTATCTAATGTTAACCAAACTACTTTTTCATTAGGAACAATTTCAATTAGTTTGTGTTTTGAATAATGAAAATCTCCATGTCGATAACTAAATTCATCATGTAGTTTTTCAGAACTTCCTTCCAAAGTTTCCGACCACCAGCCACGAACATTATTAATAGCATTAAAAACTTCGCTTGCTGTTTGATCTACCAAAAAACTAATGTTGAAATTATTATTTTGCATTTTCTTGATGGTTTTCTGCTTATTTATGAAGCTCAGACTTTCTCTTTATAATGAGTGCTAACGATTAAATAAACATATTAGGAAATCATTTTGTTGCTTAATGCAATTTATAAAAAATCTTGATTTTATCTTCCAGGCAACTCGATAAAATGTTCCATTCATAAAACACGCAACGATACATTTAAGGAATCAAGGGATTTTATGAAAGAGTAATTCTCAAACAAATGCCGGTATTATGATACAAAAATAATTCCCTTGTTTAAAAACTCTTTTATTAGAGGAATAGTAGTTCTCTAAACTCTACTGACAAGTACAATTCTTAATGGTGAAACATTAAAAATAAATATTTTATAACTGACAATTATCATTTACTGCATAGCTATTGTGAGTCTAAATTTACGGATCGATTATATCCTGATAATATTATCATTTACGGATATATAAAATACCGTTATTAATTCTTTAATCATTTTACAAATTGTCATCAGCTCAAAACTGATGAGTTACCCTTTGTTATGAAATCAAATTATTTATTGCTGTTAATTGCCATTTTTTCTCTTCCCTCTATGTTTGCATTTGCACAACCACATGAAAGAAACTTTAATGAATCATTTTTATTAAAAGAAAAGTTTACGCATGAAAGAGTCTGGGATGCCCAGCGCTCACCTGCTTATCCGCAAGCAGGGAGAGATTGGACACTCTCGGGCTTTAAAAGGGCTTTTGATGTAAGTAACAATGCTGTTTTGGACTGGGGTAGATACAATGACCGTTATCTTCAGTTTACAATTGAAGAAGATCACAGCTTCCGTCAGGGAACTTTTATGGATGATGTAAGTAATTCGCGGGCAAAATATGCTGTTGCACTTACTTTATATGAACGTGATGGAAGATTTGTAAAAGTTGTATCCAGATGGGGCGACCTTATAGGTTTTGGTTCTACCGGTTTTATGTATGTACAGCAGGGCTCATTCGGAACTTTCTTCTCCTATGATATGATGCGGGAAGGTGGGTCTATTACTTATCGTCCGGATCTTGCTCAAATAAAAAGTCTCTCAGAAATTATGGATGACCGCAGGCAAAGACCTCATGATAATTATGATAGGGCAATCTCGCAACCACATGAAAGGAGTTTCAATGAATCTTTTTTATTAAAAGAAAAGTTTACACGTGAAAGAGTATGGGATGCTCAGCGTTCACCTGCATATCCGCAAGCAGGGAGAGATTGGATGCTTTCAGGATTTAAAAAAACGTTCCTTTTTTGAGACTTTTTTTGGAACAACCTGTTTTTTGATAAAATTACCTCTCCAAATACCCCGCATTTTTCCCAAATAAACGTTTCATTAATCAAAGTCCCATAAACGCAATATCGAACGTTTATTTGGGAAATTATTTAGCTATTCACTACTCTCCTATTTGCTCCGGTACTTGAACCTGATTGAAAAGCTTGTCTACAAAAATTACTGTGCAGCATTGCGCCTGATAAACAAATTATTCGAGCAGGCAAATAAACCATGCTGCGAATTATTGTCGAGGTTCTTGAACTTTCCTTTTAAGATACTTTGTCCCGTACTCGCGGGATTATTACCCCTGCCCAATGGCCAGTAACCCTTGGTATCTTTTATTTCAATCTTGGCAAGGGATGCGATATGCAATCCAAAATCGGTGCAGTTATTACTGTTGAGATTATATCTTCTGCTGCCTGTTTCTTCTATAAAATCAAGGATCTCGATGAACTGTTTTTGAGATACGAATTTCCCTACCACTTCATCCCAGTCGTGCAAAGCATCATCCTTAAAAACAGAATTGGTGGAAGGCATGATGGGTGTGGCGGAAAGCAGATTATCTTTCTCGGGATAAAAGCCGAATGTTTTGGATACGATACTGCTATCTATATTGAACTTGGTGAGCGTAATGAATGTATGCCCCACTGTACTCAGCTTATCAAAGATATTATCCTTTCCTGCTGTGGGTTGTTTGATATGTATCAATACGCCAAATGCAGTAGCAGGCTTATTATCATAAAAAGCATCTGTAACAGCATCATATTCTGTGTAGGGTGAATCTTCTGCCAAAGGATTATTCTTCAATGCAGCAGTATCCGTATGCAGGATCAAACTGTCAATATTCCCATCCGAAAAAATGGCCGCCGTTGAAGAATCTTCGATGCTGTTAATATTGTACAGGTCTGCCATATGCGCATCAATGGTAGTATCTACTGAAAATATTCGTTTACGTTTTCGTTTGAAAAATGTTTGTTGATATACATAGCCCGTTTTATAAAAACACTGCAATGCCAGGGGATATTGTTTGAGATGTGTAAACACAATGGCCAGATCGTAATAGAGATGCGACAGGTTTTTATCGTCGCTCAATGTATCTTTTAGTCTTAGCGCCTGTTCTAAATTCTCCAATGCCTTTTTATTATTACCATGAGCAATATAAGCATCACCCAGACTCAGAAAAGCAATAGCTGCTGCAGTAAAGTCGTGTACTTCTTCGGAATGCTTCAATAATTTTCCGGCTGCATGAACAGAAAGGATCTTTTTGCGTTCAGAAACATATCCTGCTTCTGAGATCTTCAGCGGATCAACAGCAATGGAATCGGGAATTACAATATTGACGGGACGAACAGTTGAATCTGTTTGAGCAAATAGATCACTCGATATGCCGAAAGACAAAATAATACTGAAGATCAGGTAATGCTGTTTTCTCATCAATTCCTTTTGTATAAATTATTTACTATATCAAATTTATAGACTTTTTAATGTTAATGAAAACATATCCCTCATAACAATGGGGTTTTATGCCGTTATTGGTGAAATCAACAACATAGACGAATTAAGTTAAAGAATAAGATGTCACCCTGAGGCACTCGAAGGGTGAAGTTAAATAACAAAGATCTCGTTCATCATGCTTCGAGAGCCTCAGCATGACATAAGCTTCAACATTAAAATATATAAACTTTTTGCCGTTGATAGTGTTTTCACCAACAGGGGCGAGAATATCAATGCCTTTTTTTATTGATGGGTACAACAATAATAGGCACCACCGAATGCCGTATTATATATTCTGCCGTACTTCCTGTTACCAAATGCATCATCCCTGTTCTCCCATGAGTTCCCATCACCAGGAAAGTTGTATGCTTTTGTATGCTGAGTTCAATGATATCTTCTTTGGGATCACCGATAAATGATATGATCTCTGTAGGAACATCGGTATGCCTGTCTTCCACTTCCTTTAATGACTTTAGGGCAAGATCTTTTCGGGCTTCCCATTGATTCTCAAAAACCTGACCCGTATCTAAAGGAACATAATCAATGAATTTATTAATGATCGTTACCAGGGTAACCGATGCATTGATCTTTTTTGCCAGAGCATATCCCACTTTTTCCACTTCGGGAGAAAACTCACTGAAATCAAGTGCCATTAAAATATGATTCATACAATATATTGTAGCATGAAATTATTCTATATTCCAATCCATCTCTGCTTCATCCAAAACAGCAGGCTTCTTCTTATTCCTGAATAACACCAACAAAGGTATTAGCAATAAAAAGAATAAACCCAGATAAGTGAACAGGTCTTTATAGGTTAAGAAAGTGGCCTGACCGAATATAGTTCTAGAGATCAAACCATACGCATTTGCAGTGGCTGTTTGTATATCGAATCCTTTACCAACAAAAGCATTGGTCAGCATCTTCACCCTATCCTGTGTGGCTGGATCTGTTGCAGTAATATTTTCTGATAAATAAGAATAGTGTTTTGTAGTATCGATACTGATATAAGTAGTGATCAATGCAATGCCGATGCTTCCCCCCAACTGTCTTACCATATTACTTAAAGCAGTACCCTGCGGTATTTCAGTACCTTCTAAATTAGATAGGGAAATGGTGGTGAGCGGAATAAAGATCAATCCCATGGCAAAACCGCGAATGATCAATGGCCAGAAAAAATCATGCTCCCCGATCTGCGTATTCAACATACCCATACTGTAACTAAACACAAAAAATAAGAATAGTCCCAGGCCTGCGTACACGGCAGGGTGCATCAGTTTTCTTTTCAGTAAAATACCTACAACAGGCATCATCACGGCGGTTGCCAAACTTCCGGGCAGCATCAGCCACCCCGTTTGCAATGCCGTAAAACCTAATAAGCCCTGACAAAATATGGGTATCACCAATGTTGTACCGTATAAACCGAATCCCAGCACAAAATTGAATAAAGTTCCTGTTGCAAAGCTGCGGTTATTGAATAAACGTAAATTGACCATCGGGTCTTTTTTCGTCAATTCACGATACACAAAAAACAATCCTGTTACTAAAGCCACTACAGCTAACACAGTGATATATCTTGTTTCGAACCAATCCTCACTTTGTCCTTTTTCTAATACGATCTGTAAGGAACCTATGGCTGCGATCAGTAATCCCAATGCCAGCCAGTCCATTTTGACTGACTTCGCTTTCATCATAGGCTCTTTGACATACATCAAGGTTAAGATGGTGGCCAATATGCCGAATGGAATATTGATAAAGAAGATCCATTGCCAGGACATATTATCCGTAATAAATCCACCCAGTGTCGGACCAATGGCAGGACCAACAATTACTCCCACCCCATAAATGGCATTGGCCAATCCTAATTCTTCTTTGGGAAATGTTTCAATTAAGATAGCCTGTGCAGTTGATAATAAACCTCCTCCTCCAATGCCCTGCAAGACCCTGAATGCTACCAATTCCCATACATTGGACGACAACCCGCAAAGCACAGAAGCGATCGTGAAGAAGATGATACTGGCAGCGAAATAATATTTACGTCCAAACCTGGCACTCATCCATCCCGAAAGCGTGATCATGATCACATTCGATACAGCATATCCCGTGATCACCCATCCGATCTCTTCGAATGTGGCGCCCAGATTACCCATCATTTGCGTGAGCGATACATTCACAATGCTGGTATCGATCAGTTGCAGCAATGCAGCTGAAACAACCGTAAAGATCACAATGATTTTGTCTGCTGAAAATTTCGCCATTCGCCTAATTTTTTAAATAAATCGATCATGCAGGATCGATCCTTATGCTTTTAATCCATCCCAGCATAGGTTAAACATTTGTTCTATCAATTCCTTCGTTATTTTCTTGCCACTGTATTTGCTATGCTTTACAAATTCATTGATACCGCCCACCATAAAAGTGAGCAGAATAAAACTGTCTGCATCTTTAATGATCTTTTCCGCCTTGCCTCTTTCTACTAATTTATACAAAGGATGCATCATTTCCTTGGTGATATGCTTTGTTGTTTCTGTAATAAAAGGGGAATGATAACATTGATCCATGAATACCGCTTTTTCGAAATGTTCTGTTCTGAATTTCATCAGGTTTAACCAGATCACTTTAAACCCCGTTTTAAAAGGCAGGCTTGCATCATAATCCTTAAAGTAGATCTCAGCAGAAGCTTTTCTGCATTCCGTGAATAAGGCATTGATCAACTCGTCCTTGCTCTTAAAATAAATGTATAAAGTTCCGGTGGCTATTTTAGCAGCACTGGCTATTTCTCCCATAGTGATACCCGCCACCCCTTTATCTTTTACTAACTGTAAAGTGGCTTTAAAAATGTGCTCTGTCTTCTTTTCGTCTTTAGGTTTCACTTTCGCAAACTTAAGTGAATAATTATTCACTTAAGAATGATTTTTCATTGCTGTCAAATAAATGACGATTGCATGGCGTGGGCTATATTGTTGGGACAGTTGTTTTCTCAGGATCTTGCCAAAGACCCGATCATTAATACTGGAAGAATATTTCGGTAGCGCCGTATCCGAAACGGGCATCATATTGATTGATGAAGGTCTTCACTTCTTTTCTTGTCTTTAAGATATCATGGATCTCATCACGCAATTTACCGCTACCCACACCATGAATGATGATCAGCGAAACCTGATGATGTGCCACAGCCAGATGATACCATTTTTCAAATTCATCCAGCTGCATGGACAGGATCTCGAAATTGCTCATGTGCTTCCAGTTGTCCGACAACTTTTCCATATGCAGGTCAACCACCGTTCTCGCAGGTTCTAAATTCTGGCGGATCTTATTGGCTTCATATACTTTATATCCTTTAGCAGCTAATCCCGTTAATTCAAATTTATCGTCATCCATTTTATCCGGATATACATCGAAGAGTTTATAAGGAATGGTGGGTTCATTCTTTTGTTTCATTTCCTCTATCCGCTGAAATACCTGTTTGGGCTTTAGTTTCAGAGATGTTTCAAAATGCGGTGCTTTCTTTTTTTCGGGATTCAGTAAACTGAAATCGAAATGAAAAGAAGGACTGTCATTCACCGTTGCAAAAGAAATATCATGCAAATAAAAATCATGAAATGCAAGTATCTCTGTATTCAATTCAAAATCACTTTCATTCGTGAATTTCTGCGCATAATGAAAGGCATAATTCTTATCGGTACGATTGATCAAATGAATTTTCAAAAGATCCACCACTTCATCATTGAATTCGTCCAACGAAAATTTAGGGATGAATGATAACCAAACACCATCGGACACTTTGGTCTCGCTGGGTCTTGGTTTTTCTTTGGGAATATTATCTACAAAAACTTTTTCCTTTTTCTTTTCTACCACTTTCTTTTCGGAGAAGCGTTTAAAATAAGGGAAATCGATCTGATCCATATAGGCGGGAAATTTTACACCACGCACTTCTATCATCACCATCTTGTCATTCATGATCTCCACTACCCTGCCCTCTTCATTACTGTGCAGCACTAATATTTCGTCACCAATTTGATATTTCATTCTCCTAGATCCTTTTTTAATTTACTGTTCTTTTTTCCATAAATAAAATAGATGATCAATCCCACACTCATCCACACAAAGAACCATAACCAGCTGATGGCAGGGATCTCGATCATCAGATACAAACAACACAATGCACCCAGATTGGGTATCAAAGAATAATTTCTGATAAAACTAAGTGTGGATACTACCACAGTGATCACCAGAAATAAAAGAAACAGGAACTCCTGATAACCTTGTGTTGAATAATTGGAAAATGCATCCTGCAGTCTTTGATGAAACAACCAGATAAATGCAATTGCGATCAGGGGCAGAATATATTTTCCGTTGATATATGGTAATTTAAATCTTCCCTGTGTGGTGTTTTCCAATCGCGGCAAGAGCAATACACCAAAGCAAACCAATACAAATGCAAACAGTGTTCCGATACTGGTAAGATCCGTCATTAAACTGCTGGGCATAAATAAGGAAGGAATTCCCACGAGGATCCCTGTGATCACGGTAGCAAATGCAGGTGTATGAAATTTGGGATGGATCTTTGCAAATCGTTTAGGCAATAATCCGTCACGGCTCATGCTCATCCATATTCTGGGCTGCCCTAACTGAAACACCAGCATCACACTGGTGGTTGCTACCACGGCACTGATGGAAATGATATAGCCGATCCATTGCAGATTCAATTTATCAAATACATAAGCCAGCGGATCGGTCACTTTCAATTCTGAATATTTAACCATCCCTGTCAATACCAAAGCGATCAAAATATACAATACAGTACAGATGATCAAAGAATAGATCATGCCTCTCGGCAGATCGCGTTGGGGATTCTTACATTCTTCCGCTGTTGTGCTGATCGCATCAAAGCCAATATAGGCATAGAATACCGCCGATACCCCGGCCAGCACACCACCAAACCCATTGGGCATGAATGGATGCCAGTTACCCGTGTTTACATAAAAGAATCCAATGGCGATCACTAAAATGATCACCACTATTTTAAAGATCACCATGAAATTGGTGGTCTTCTTACTTTCTTTAATTCCGATATATGCTAATATGGTGATGAGTACCACAATTACAAATGCAGGAAGATTAATGAAAACATGTTTGCCTAAAAAAACAGGCGCACTGTTCCATGCAGCAATGGCATATTGCATCACTTCACTTAATGGCTGATGTGCATTGCTTGCAGCGATCGCTTCATCAAAATTCTTAGAAGCTGTGATAGGATCAGATAGCAACCAGGCAGGCAAATGAATGCCTAATCCCTGTAATAGATTATCAAAGTATCCGCTCCAGCTGATAGCCACCACAATATTTCCGATCGCATATTCCAGTATCAATGCCCAACCGATGATCCATGCTACGATCTCTCCAAAACTAACATACGCATAAGTATAAGCACTGCCTGCAATAGGCACACGACTGGCAAACTCAGCATAACATAAGGCACTGAATCCGCAGGTAACAGCCGTAATGATAAAAAGGAATGCGATACCCGGTCCGCCGTTAAAAGCTGCCGTACCTATCGTTGAAAAGATCCCTGCACCAATAATCGCAGCAATACCCATGAAAGTAAGATCACGCACACCCAATACTTTATGTAGCTGATGCGTGTGACCGTCCGTTAATCCTGCTTCTGTATCGGCTACTATTTTTTCAATAGACTTCTTTCTGAAAAGCGACATGCGAATGATTTTGATAAATGGGAAGATAGTAACTAATGTATTTAGAATATTATTTTATTACACGAATTTTGGCTAATACACATAATTTAAGCAATCCCATTTATCCATTGTTGTAATTTAATCTTTGCTAATGTTCCTTTCTAAAGAAAAGTCAATGAATTACCGACGCCACGGTTGGGTGTTTTCACCAACCGGTTTCGGTGAGTTACATACTTTATAAAAAGCTATCATTTGGTAACTTTAATGCATGCAATTAACACAGTACTATCCACAGTTTTTTACTGCCACGAATGCACGAACTAACAGGAATGATTGTACATTATATTTATTCGTGCATTCGTGGCATTTCTATTTTCTTCGCCTCTGCTGGTCGCTGACCAACAGGTGTTCGGAAGAAATTTAGACCATCACTTTAACTAATATTTTATGCAGCTGATCGTAGGAAGATAAATTGAATCCGGTTGGTGAAAACACCCAACCGGGGCTATGCTTTTATTTAGCTTTCTTCAAAAGAAGACCACGAACAATAAATCTAATAGGGGTATATTTTCTGAATTAGTTTATTTGACGAATTCTTAAAGTTTGTTTCCTAATTCGTGTAATTCGATAGCATTCGTGTAATAAAAATTAATAGTCTCTTTGTATTAAAAATGCTGCTAATTCGATCAGTGATTTTTTTCTAATAGATAATACAGCAATATCTTCCAGATGCTGCATGGCTGTTTGCAGATATTTTTCTTTTAACTGATTAGCCCATTCATCCACATTGCAGGCCCTGTAAATGGCCAGCACTTTTTCTACTTTATCTGCAGGGTTTGTACTGATCAATTCCTGTAATGCTTCTTTTTGATTTGCAGATGCGCTTGCTAAAGTATGCAGCATCAAAAAGGTCTTTTTATTCTGTCGGATATCTCCGCCCATATCCTTTCCGAATTTTTCGGGATTGCCGAAAGCATCTAAATAATCATCCTGTATCTGAAATGCGATACCCAGATTTTTTCCAAACTCATAGATATGCCGGCAATTATGTTCGCTGGCACCTCCCAGGATCGCTCCCATTTCCAAACTTGCTGCCAGTAAAACAGAGGTCTTCAAACTGATCATGGCAATATAATCATCCATCAAAACATGATCCTGTTTTTCAAAGTCCATATCCAGTTGCTGACCTTCACAAACTTCTCTGGCGGTTTTATTGAACAATGCTAAAATGCGCGGCAGATAATTGATATTGATCTTGTTGATATAATCGTAAGAACGTATCAGCATTACGTCTCCGCTAAGTAAGGCAGTATTATCTCCGTATTTTTTATGCACGGTTTCCATGCCGCGGCGCAGACTGGCCGCATCCATGATATCATCATGTATCAAAGTGAAATTATGAAACAGTTCTATCGCTATGGCTGCCTGAAATGTATCGGGATTGATATCTGCAAACAATTCATTTCCCATTAAACAGATCACCGGTCTGATCCTCTTTCCTCCCAGTGATAAAAAATAATCACAGGGTTCATATAGTGTAGCCGGATGCTTCGGAAAATGCTCTATCGCAAACCGTTCTGCAAATATTTTTACAAGTTCGTTAAATGAATGCATAGCGCAAACCTACTCAGAAAACTAAAAGAAAGTTTAAAATAATTTTTCTAACTGTTTTTTATGAATTCAGTGGGAATCTTTTGGCATGATTTTGTCTAATGTTGTTTCAAATTAATCCTTATGAATAAGATCCTATTAATTCTAGCATTCATTTCCATCAATTCCATCAGCTTCAGTCAGCAAATTAATACAGGCAGTGATTATACAACAGCCATTGGTGTAAAAGTATTCCCCGGGGCATTGGATATAAAACATTTCATCAAACCCAATGCTGCGGTAGAAGGGCTCGCCTATTTTTGGCAATATGGTTTTAGAGCAACGGGATTATATGAGATCACCGGAAATATCAATACGGTAGAAGGACTAAAATGGTATCTCGGTCCGGGTGCGCATATTGGTTTTTATAATACAAAGTATGCCACTGATTATCCAACTCGTCAAAATGGTGTTGACTTTGGCATTGATGGTGTGATCGGATTGGATTATAAGATCAAAGGAGCACCCATTGATATAAGTTTTGATTGGCAACCCTCTTTTAATCTAATAGGCACCAATAATTTTGAAGGCGGCTGGGGCGGTTTAGGGATCAGGTATACTTTATAATATGATTTTCGCCCTCCTTGCTGTTTTCACCAACAACGGCATAACTTTTAAAACGAGATGTCACCCTGTCCAAAGGACTCCGTTGGAGAGGCTCTCGAAGGGTGAATTCAATTAATTGATACATTTCGTTCATCATGCTTCGAGAGCCTCAGCATGACAAAACATTTTGTAATTATACAATGAATGCCACTCCTCATGCAGCTTTCATCAACAACGACATAAAAAGGTTTGGGTTAAAATGAAAGCTTACTTATTTCAGTAAAAACTTCCCTTGTTGTTTCTTTATCATAAACACCCGCGAAAATGTACAAATCATTTATAGAACCATTTAATATTAAGGCTTCCTCATTGCTGATGCTGTTTAAACGCATACTATTTACTATAGCGCCAACATCTCCATGCTTTGAGCAAACCAAAAGTTTAACAGTATGACTATTACTAAACCCAATGGGGGTCTTATTAATTAAATGCTGACTTTCTGCCAACTTCTGTATAGCATCTTTTAAATTCATAGCACAAGCTAATACTAACCAAACATGTTTCGCCATTGTTGATGAAAATGCCATCGGCACTACATTTTAGCAACAAACTTTTTTTGAAGAACTTTTCTTAAGCCTCGTAGAGGCGACACTCATTTTTATTTATAATTAATGTCGCACCTCCCGGGGCTTAAGGAACGTTACTTAAATCATATTTCTACCAAAATATCGCCTCTCTGAGGCTTTAAAAATTAGCTATTGTATGAATCTGGCTTTATTCTTATGCATTTAACTCCTGAGGAGCGGCATTTTGGTAGACAAATATTAACAATGCAAGATCCAAAACCCCGGAGGGGTGATATTATTTTCGTCCATATTGGTTTTTTCACCAACAAGGATTAAAGCAAATAATAGAACACAGATGAAACTGATATTCGCTGATAATGCCGCAAAGCGGCATCAAATCCGTTCTCATCAGCAAATTCCGTGTCATCCTCGTTCTATTTATTTTTCCAACAAAAAAAACCTCTGAATATTTATTCAGAGGTTTTTTATATCGATCTGTAACTGTTAATGGAATAATTGAGAAAGCGCATTGGTAGGATCGGTCGTTTTCATTCCTATCAATTTCGTCATCTGATCTTTTAATAAGATGCCACTTAATTTGCTTTTTAAACCACCGAATAAACTGCTTTGTTTTTGCTGATATTGTGTGGGGTCTGATGCCTGCAAAGGCATAATATTCGCTTTTTGTCCCAGATAAGAAGATACAGCATCCGATACCTGTGGTTGTTGAGCAGAAGTTAAACTCAAAGCAGGAGTCAATTTACCCATAATGCCTGCAGTTAATTTGTTTACGTCAAAACCTGCAGCACTTGCTGTTTTGGCAAGATCACCCATGCTGCCTAATTGTGCATTTGCGGAACCGGTTAGAGCAAATGCAATAGTTAATACGATCAATATCTTTTTCATGTTAAATTGTTTTTACAATTATAACAATTATTCTGATTTGAAGAAATGAAAATCACTATAATTTAAAGAGACTGTCCACAAATTCATGCTTATCAAATATCAGCAGATCATCGATCTTTTCGCCGATACCGATGAATTTAACGGGGATCTTGAATTGATTGGCAATAGCCAGCACCACGCCCCCTTTTGCAGTACCATCCAGTTTGGTAATGATAATAGAATTTACATCTGTTGCTACCGTAAAATGTTTAGCCTGTTCCAATGCATTTTGTCCGGTACTGCCATCCAATACCAGCATTACTTCATGAGGTGCATCGGGTATGATCTTAGCGATCACGCGTTTGATCTTTGTCAGTTCTTCCATCAAATGCAGTTTGTTATGCAAACGGCCTGCTGTATCAATGATCACAATTTCGCTACCCCTTGCAATGGCAGCTTGTACCGTATCAAATGCCACGGCACTGGGATCGCTGCCCATCTTTTGTTTTACGATCGGCACACCTACTCTTTCGCTCCAGATGGTCAACTGATCAACCGCTGCGGCACGAAATGTATCTGCGGCACCGAGTATCACACTATGTCCTGCTTTTTTATAATTATAAGCCAGTTTACCGATGGTTGTTGTTTTGCCCACACCGTTCACGCCAACGATCAGTATGATATAGGGCTTTTTACCGGCGGGGATCTCGAAATTTTTGTAGGACTGGTCATCGGCATCCACCAACACCGCTTCGATCTCCTGTTGCAGTAAACTGTTGAGCTCACTGGTATTGATATATTTATCCTGTTTAACCCTTTTCTCTATTCTGTCAATGATCTGAATGGTGGTCTCGATACCCACATCTGCACTCACCAAAGCATCTTCCAGATTATCCAGTACTTCCTCGTCAACAGTGGTCTTACCCGCAATGGCTTTACTGAGTTTAGCAATAAAACCTTCTTTGGTCTTTTGTAAACCATCTTCCAGACTCTGCTTTTCTTTTTTTCCGAATAGTTTATCGAAGAAACCCATATCCGTTTGATTTATGAGGTTTGAGGTATTAAGTATTTAAAAATGCTCCTATTACTGAAATAGTCAAAGCGTTTTATAAAAGGACAATGTTCGTTAAGTTAAGGACCGCGATGTCATGTTGAGGCTCTCGAAACATGATTTTATAGCGTTCATTCCATTGAGCACTCTTCGAGAGCCTCAGAGTGACAAACCATAACTTAATTATAGAACCTAAACATATTTATTTCCAAGTAATAAAGAAAAGCTTTAATGCTTGCTATAAAATTATACAAATAACAAAAAAGCTGTCTCAACACAAGGTCAAAACAGCTTCTTATCATTTCATCGGCAAAATTACTTTGCTAAGAATTCTTTTACTTTATCCTTGTGCACGATCGCTTCTTTAAAGGTATATGCACCGGTTTTAGGGCTGCGAACAGCCTTGATTACTTTTGTCCAGTTTTTTGCTTCAGCGGCGGCCTTTTGGTCTTTGGTCTTGATCGCTGTTTTTGCTGCTTTTGCCATGACTATTTAATTTCTTTATGAACAGTTACTTTTTTCAAAATAGGGTTAAACTTCTTTAACTCCAGTCTTTCAGGAGTGTTTTTCTTGTTCTTTACAGTAATATAACGGCTTGTACCTGGTTTGCCACTTGTTTTGTGCTCGGTACATTCCATGATCACCTGAACTCTGTTGCCTTTCTTTGCCATTGTAATTAGATTTTAGAACCTTCGGCTCTTAATTTTTTGATTACTGAATTCAAACCATTTTTATTGATGGTACGGATAGCTTCAGTAGAAACTTTCAATGTTACCCAACGATCTTCTTCTGCGAAGAAAAAACGCTTGGTCTGTAAATTAGGTAAGAAGCGACGTTTGGTCTTAATGTTTGAGTGAGAAACACTATTACCAGCGATCGGCTTTTTTCCTGTAACCTGACATACTCTTGCCATAACTCTGATTTTTTCGGGACGGCAAAGGTAGGGAACCTGTACTAAATAGCAATAGAAAAAAACTGTTTTTTAGATAATTTCTTCACATTACAAGGATAAATTCCATTTGGTTGATAAGAAAGGGCTGTTTATCCACAAATTTCCTTTCTTAAGCCATAGAAGATGAACGCCACTTCATCCCTACTTTGCGGTGGTCTTCTTCGTAGCCTCTTCGTATCTTCTTCGTACTAAGTCCGTCAATTGACGGACTTAGTACGAAGAAAGTGGCAATCTGCTATTTGTAAAACTGCAAGAAAATACCCTAAAAGCAAGAAATAATTTTTATCTTGCTCTCGAATTGAAACAAATATGAAATTTCTTCATCAAAATCTTGATTTTCTCGATCATCCCGCAAAGGGATTATCATTTTTGCTGCAATAGCATCGTCATTTCGGTATTTCAATTCATTTTTCTAATTATTATATTTTATGTTAACTCATACCCAGTCTGAGAAAGCTGCCTATTTTATGCAGTTGGAAGACCAATTCGGCGCGCACAATTATCATCCCATTCCTATTGTGCTGGAAAGAGGCGAAGGCGTTTTTCTCTATGATGTAGATGGCAAACGTTATTATGATTTCTTAAGTGGCTATTCGGCCGTTAATCAGGGTCATTGTCACCCCAGGATCATCCAAACATTAGTATCCCAGGCACAAAAACTGACCTTAACATCCCGGGCTTTTTATAATAATTTACTGGGTGAGTACGAACAGTTCATCACTTCCTA
>CAIKTE010000332.1 GCA_903830285.1 uncultured Chitinophagaceae bacterium
CATATTCGCTCTTTTGTTTCTACTTAAGAGCTCTTTTTAAAACCATATTAAGCGATCACTTTTAAAACAGAAAAAAACAAAACAGAAAATATTTAAATTTTTCGATAAAGTTCATAAACAAACACCCCCTTTTGTTTCTACAAGAGGGGCCTTTTTAAGAATATTAAGCAATTCTATTTTAAATACTTTAAAAACCTAACAATGAAAAAAGTATCTATTATCATCATTATTATGATGTTTTTTGCCACAAAATCGATTAGTCAAGGTTGTGTTGCTATCCGCAGTAACGGAGGCTATTGTTCCATGCCGCATGGCGACAGCAGCAAATGGCAACTCAGTATCAGCAACCGCTACTTTAGATCCTACAAACATTTCATCGGAGTGGATGAACAAACACAAAGACAGGAATTGGGAACAGAAGTGATCAATCACCAGTTCACAAGTGATATCACCCTTACCCATCAGATCAATGCGAGATGGTCTTTTATGATCGATCTTCCGATCGAATCCAACTCACGTTCATCTTTATATGAACATAATAATGTGGGCAGATATCTTACCCATTCTTTTGGTACAGGTGATATTCGTTTTGCAGTATACCGTTGGTTATTGGACCCCGAAAAAGCATCTAAATTTAATGTGCAGGCAGGATTGGGTATTAAATTGCCAACAGGAAATTATAATTATCAGGATTATTTTCATTTAACAGATAGTACAACAAGACTTGGTGCCGTTGATCAGTCCATTCAGTTAGGTGACGGCGGTACCGGCATCACTTTTGAATTGAATACCTTTTATACACTTTCTCATACTACCAGTCTTTACGGTAATTTTTATTATTTAAGCAATCCGCGCGAACAGAACGGAACATCTACGGCACGTGGTGGAACGCCTTCTGCATCTACCATTAAAAACGGAAGCGAAGTAATGAGCGTACCCGATCAGTTTATGATCAGAGCAGGAGCTTCTTTTAAAATAAATGCTTTTACAACGTCTATCGGGCTTCGTGAAGAATGCTTGCCGGTATGGGATCTGATCGGCGGGAGCGGCGGATTCAGAAGACCGGGTTATATCATTTCAGTTGAACCCGGTGTTACTTACCAGATAAAAAAATTGAACCTGTTCGCATATGTACCTGTTGCATGGATTCGTAACAGAACACAAAGCGTTCCCGATCTAATTACAACAGCACAAACCGGAAAGTATACGCATGGTGATGCTGCATTTGCGGATTATGCGGTGAACATCGGATTTAGTGTAAGATTTTAAATTAAACAGATCTATTAAGAAAATAAAAATTTTATAAAAAGTCAAGATTAAGCGGTTCTGTGTTTCAGCACAGAACATTTTCAAACTCATATTAATCAATCAAAACCTAACCTATAATGCAAACCGTTTTTAAAAAAAGACGACTGGTACTCGTATCGGTCATGATGCTTGCGTTCATGAATGTCTTGCAGGCACAAACAGACGAAGATGCTATTATGATGTCGAAAAATAATTTATGTTCCGGGATCATGTATGGGCACAGCAGCTGGAAGAATTACTGGGAAGGAACCTTTAAAAGAGATAATCTTAATCTGGGAACTGTTTCTTCCAATATGTACAGCATCATGGAAAATTATGGCGTTAACCGGAAATTAAATATCATCGCCAATCTCCCATACATAGAAACGAAAGCTTCAGCTGGAACAATGCACGGTATGAAAGGCATACAGGATCTTTCTGCATGGGTTAAATGGATGCCCGTTGAAAAGAACCTGAAAAAAGGAACGATCTCATTATATCTCTTAGGTGGTGCATCATTACCTGTTTCAAATTATGTGGCTGATTTTCTTCCGCTTTCCATCGGATTACACAGCAAAACATTATCGGGAAAAGTGATGGTGGATTATCAATTAGGAAATTTCTTTACAACCGCATCTGCAACCTATACATACAGGAGCAATGTAACTATCGATAGAACATCCTATTATACCACAGCCCTTGTTTTAAGTAATGAAGTGCAAATGCCTGATATGATGAGTGAAAATTTCAGGATCGGTTACAGAAGCAGTCATTTGATAGCAGAAGCTGTTGTTTCGAATATGACAACACTTTCAGGGTTTGATATACGCAAGAATGATATGCCTTTTCTGAGCAATCAAATGAATGCAACAACTGCTGGCGTAAACTTTAAATACACACTTCAAAAGATCTCAGAGCTTGCTATAACAGGCGGGGCTAATTATACCGTTGCCGGCAGAAATTCAGGGCAGGCCACCAATTTTAATATCGGTGTATTTTATGTAGTTGATTTTAGCCCTAAAAAGAAGAATAAAAAATAAACAGCTTTATCAACTTCTTCAAACAAAAACCATGAAAAAAATAATAACATTTATATCATTCTCCATCATAACAGCAGCAATTATATTAATTGCCTGTAACAAAAATGTTTCAGGAAGAACGGCAAATCTTCCGCCACTCAATCCTTCTAATATAGATCTGAATGCGGGAACATGGAAAACTGTCTTACTGAAACGCCCCGATACTTTTGCAGTAGCAACACCTTTGCCTGTTACCAATCCTGCTTACATCGGAGAATTAAATGAAATTAAAGGCTATCAAAAAAATCTGACTTCCGATCAGGCAGATAAAATAAAATATTGGGCTGCAGGTGGTGTATTAAGATGGAATGAGATCATGCGTGAACTGGTAGCAAAATATAATTTGCCTCCTTATCAGAATCCCGATGGAACTTATCCTATACCAAGTTCTGCCAATCCTTTTGCGTATCCATTATTTCCTTTTGCTAATCCTCCATATGCTGCAAGGGCTTATGCTTATATCAGTGCTGCACAATATGATGCATTGGTTGCATGCTGGTACTATAAAAATAAATTCAACAGACCTGCACCATATGTTGTGGACACTTCAGTTCATGCTGCTGTCACAAAAACAACATTGCCTTCTTATCCATCCGAAGCAGCAGTGTTGGCAGGTGTTACAACAGAAATGATGATCTTATTTTTCCCGGATGAGATTGCGAATATTCAGCAAAAAGCAATTGAACAGGAACAAGCCGCAGTAATGAGTGGTGCTGCATCACGCAGTGATATCATTGCAGGCGATGCATTGGGCCGGCAAATTGCTGATGCATTTATTGCCAGAGGAAGGGCAGACGGTGCAGGTGCTGCAGTAGGTAACCAAACCATCTGGACAGCTCTTGAAACGAATACAATTGCAAGAGGTGAAACGCCTTGGTATAGTTTGGAAACACCAAAGCGTCCGCCAATGCTGCCTGTATTTGGGAAAGTAACACCGTTTCTTTTTGATACTGCAACAACAAGTGCATTAAGACCGGGACCACCACCTGCAACAACAGGTGATCAAATGAAAACCGAGTTAAATGAAGTATACGGGTATGTAAAAAATCCAACGAGAGACAATACTCGCATTGTTCATTTTTGGGCCGACGGTGTGGGCACTTATACACCTCCGGGCCATTGGGATGCCATCGCAGCCGAAGATTTTATCACCAAAAATTATAGTGAAGTAAGATGGGCACGTAATATGGCCTTATTGAATATGAGTTTGATGGATGCGGCCATTGTTTGCTGGAGTACTAAATATTTTTATTTCAATGCAAGACCAACACAGTTGAATCCTGCAATAAAAACAATAACGGGTATTCCGAATTTTCCTGCATATATATCCGGCCATTCAACTTTCAGCGGAGCTGCTGCAACTATTTTGGGATATCTGATCCCTGAAAGGGCGAATGCATATACTGCAATGGCGCAGGAAGCTTCTACTTCAAGATTGGTAGGTGGTATTCATTATAAAAGTGATTGCAATGTAGGATTAACAGTGGGGGCAAGTGTTGGAAATTACGCCATCCAAAAAGCGAAAGCAGATGGGGCTAATTAATATTTCATATTTGGTTGTTTAGGGGGAATATTGGAAAGCCCTTCAGTTTCTACTGAAGGGCTTTTTCAAATCATTGCGGCTCCAATAAACAAAAGGAATAGGGCTCAATGATAAGGAATTCATGATTGTATCCCACATCATGATATCTATCCTGCCAATGATCGTAAAGTCTGGTTGGCGCAGCACCGTGTTCTTTAAATGCGAACCATGTGAGATATGCCGCTTCATTGCTGAAATTGAACAGACAGTATAATTTTTTATCTGCTGAGGATCTTAAATATCCTGCAATATGAATATTATGGGGTGTAAGCCAGTTCAAGTTTTTATGATCAGCAACCACTTCTAATTTTTTTCTGATACTGATGAGTTGTTGTATGGATGAAAAAATGCGATGTTCTATCGTTCCTTCAACAGCAATCTTTTTATTCTTTTGCCAGTCAATGATCGGGCGATGCATCCATCTGTTATCATAACTCTTTCCGGCATCTTGTAAATAAGAATAATCGTTTGTATAACCAAGTTCATCACCATAAAAGATCATCGGCAATCCACCGATAAAAAAACTATGCGCCTGCATCAATAAAATTTTCCTCACTGATGACTCGATTGCAGTTTTATTATTTTCCTGCAATGCTTTTTCCAATCCGCATAAAGATGCGAGTGAGCCGCTGATGCGTGCATCCTGTGTTTTGGGATTCACTGAAAACAACGCCCCTCTTGCAGGCGAATCTTCCTGTATGCCTGAATAATAATTTTTTAAAAATTTACGATGTTCATAAGGATTATAACCCGTTTGTTCGATCATATAATCATCATAACCTAAACCAATATCGTCGTGACATCTGGTGTAAGTGATCCAGGATGTTCCGAATGGCTTTTGCAAAATTTCATGTTGTGCAGCCAGCATCACTCTTGTATCGCCTGTTGCCAAAGCATCCCATTGCAAAGCCATTTGTGTGGCGTTATAAGCAAAGTCGCATTCTTTAGCAGTGTATAGACCTGTGCCGAAATATTTCATGATCTCTTTGGGTGCTACAATGGCTTCACCCAATAATGCCATTCCCGGTGTTGCCACCTGCACACATTGTTTGATCAATCTTAAAATGCTGTGTGCTTGCGGTAAATTCTGACAGCCGGTTCCTAATTGCTTCCAGATAAATGCAGGAGCATCGATCCGTAAAATATCAACACCAAGGTTGGCGTAAAATAAGATCGTATCCAGCATTTCAATAAATACTGCAGGATTACTATAATTGAGATCCCATTGGTATTTATGAAAAACGGTCATTACCCACTTCTTGCATTCTTCCACATAAGTAAAATTACCGGGCGAACTTTCCGGAAAGATCTCAGGCATGGTCCTGTCCATCTGATCGGGTATCGAACGATCATTGAACATGTAGAAATAATCCTGATATTTTTTATCGCCCTGCTTGGCTTTCTCCGCCCATTCGTGCCGATGTGAAGTATGGTTCAAAACAATATCGAGCATGAGATACATTTGCTCATCACTCATTTTTTTTTGCAGATGAATGAGATCTTCCAACTTACCAAATCGCTCATCTACTTTTCTGAAATCTGAAACCGCGTAACCGCCATCACTTTCACCCTGCGGACTTTCAAAGATGGGCATCAGATGCAAAAGATTAGCACCGAGCATATTAAAATAACCCAGTTTTTCTTCCATGTTTTTAAGATTGCCGCAAAAGCGGTCAACGTATAAACTCATTCCGGTTATTTCATTACTTAAGAACCAATGACCCAAGATCTCTTTTTGTTCGTCTCTGGTCTTTAATAAGTCAGATCTTTTTTTATATCCGTTGGAGATGGTTTCAATTAAAGCAGAAAATAATTCTTTGCTTTTTGCATGATGACCATACAATTCATTGTATAAAGAACTGATCGCAGAAGTATTGGCAACAAAGCGTGTATAAAATAAATTATCGGCACCTGCAATATCCAATTTGTTTTGTTGCAGGCTTTCTGTTATTTGTTGATGCAATTGATAATGATACACGGCAATTCTTTTGCTTATTGAAAGATTTGATTATTTAAATGCTTGAATGCTTCCATGGCACCCAAATACTCACAGGTTCTTGCTCCGGCTTTATTTGCATTGGTGATGATATGTTTCCATTCATTCAAAGAAAGTTCTTTGATCGACACCAGGTCTTTATTTGATAGCTGATATAAAACAGCGCCAACAAATGCATCGCCGGCACCTGTTGTATCAACGGGTTTCACAGGAATACTTTCGATGATAATTGTTTGATCGTTGAACCCCAGCATGGTTCCCTCTTTTCCCAATGTGATGGCGAACACAGCAATTGTTTTTTCTGAAAAGATCTTTGCTGATTCTTCAACAGTAGCTGCTCCTGTAAGCAAGAGCGCTTCTTCATCACTTACTTTAAAGAAATGGCAATGCTTCATGAAATACCAGGATTGTTCAATAAAGGTTTGTGTATCATTTTTAAACAGCAGCTGCCGATAATTAGGATCGAAACTTACAAAAATGTCTTTCTCAAATGTTTTATTTAGAAGTGTTTTATAGGCTGCCTTCAATGGCCCGGGAAGAAAACCTGTTGCAGAACCAAAATGAATGATCGCATATTCGGAAAGATCAATACTGTTGATCTCTTCTTCCGTCAATTGTCCATCGGCACCGCGGTTAAAATAAAAATCACGTTCTCCATTTTCCATCAATGACACAAATGCAAACGTGGTAAATTGTGTTGGATCCTGAATGACCCATTTGGTTGATACACCAAATTCTCGCATTACATCGATCAAATGGTTACCAAAGGGGTCGACACCAACTTTAGCAGCCAATTCTGCCTGGCCCCCCAATGCAGAAATTGCTGCAGCAACATTGGTTGGCGCCCCCCCGGCTTTTTTAAGAAAATTATTTCCATCAGATAATGGGCTGCCCTTATCGGTGCAGATCATATCGATCAATGCTTCTCCTATACAAAGAATTTTACCCCCGGCCCCTAAAGGGCTGTTTGTATCATTATTCATTTGACTCATTTTTTATTGTATACATTTTTCATTTTCTTAGCATGTATCAATCCTCCAAATACCCTTTTACGAGATAAGGGTTAATGACCTGCGGCCATTGGCATATTTATTTCCGGATCAGTATTCTTTTTTGTTTTTATTCGTAAAGTGGCTAATGCCGCAAATAACAGCAGCACAGCAGCAAACGTGATAGCATTGGATGGATTTTTTCCAAGAAAATTTTCATACACGAAACGGAATGAAATGGTTTGTAAGATCATCGGAATCACGATCATCATATTTACAATACCCATGTAAACGCCATACCTTTCTTTTGGGATACTGCTTACAACCATGATATAGGGAATGCCCATCATACTTGCCCATGCAATACCAAAACCGATCATCGGTGCAAACAACAAATATTTATTTTCGATGGTTGGAATGATAAACAATGAAATGGCGGCAAGTAGCAGGCAAATGACGTGTACCGATTTTGCATTATACTTTTTTGCTAGACCAACCAGGGCAAATGCCGATAAAAATGTGATGATATTATAAAAACCATTTACTAATCCTGTCCATCCTGTTGCTTCCTGATACAAAGCTCTGTTGTCTACTGAGTTGGCATGCCAAACTGATTTTGCGATACTGTGTGAAATGAATTGCCAGTAAACAAACATGGCATACCATTGAAATAAATAGACCAGCGACAATTGCCATAATGTTTTGGGCATGTCTTTTATGGCAGAGAATATTTCTATGAAAGGATCGAACAATCCTCTTTTATTTTCTCTGATCTGTTTTAATTCTTCGGGTGTTGGCGGAATTTCTGGCGTTTTGATAACGGACCATACAACGGTTCCAATGGAACAAACAGCCCCAACAAAGAAAGAACCGAATACCCAATATGGAATGCCCGCATGCGTTTCTCCGGTAATCACCTGTTGAAATAAGTACAGGGAAACATTTGCCAATGTGATACCCAAACCTGTAAAGAAACTTTGGGTTAGGAAACCCGTTGCCAATTGGTTGGGAGGTAATTTATCAGCAATAAAGGCACGGTAAGGTTCCATGGCCGTATTATTGGCTGCGTCTAGTATCCATAGAAGTCCAACTGCCATCCATAATGCACTGCTGAATGGGAAAGCGAATAAACATAGACTGCAAAAAATTGCCCCGATCAAAAAGAAAGGTTTTCTTCTGCCAAATCGCGGATGCCAGGTTTTATCGCTCAAAGCACCAATTAAAGGTTGAATGAGTAAACCGGTCATAGGCCCTGCTAAATTCAATAAGGGCAATTCTTCCGGTTTGGCATGGAGAAAAGTATATAAAGGATTGATGGCAGTTTGCTGTAATCCAAAACTGTATTGAATTCCAAAGAATCCAACATTCATATTAATGATCTGCCTAAAACTGAGTTGCGGTTTTTTAAACAACATAAGATTTCGTTAGGTTAATGAGTCAATGCCGTTTCATCAGCTTTAGTAAGGTATTCAGAAAAGATGATTCTATAAAATGACATAAGCAATTTTTAGACTGATTTTAAAGATAGCTCATCAAATTAGATTAGTTACTAACGAATCTGCAGTATTCTAACGCAAACGATTGATGTTTAAATCTTTAGTTATGCAGTTTTTATAGAGTTTCATCCGGCAGGATCGACTCATGATAAGTATCATAAAGAAAAATTTTTTAGTTGTGTAAAATGTACACATATTTGTAAACTAATGTGTATGTTATACACATATAACAAACGATTGCGAGATCGTTGTAATGCCATCTATGAGAATTATTTGTTGTATAGTTTGCTTCTTGCTTGCTGTATCCGGCAAAGCCCAACTATTAAGTTGGTCTCCATCTTTTATTACAGATACTTCATCAACCGTTACCATTATTTGTGATGCAAGCCAGGGTAATCAGGGTTTAAATAATTACGCAACAACATCCGATGTATATGTACATATTGGATTGATTACATCAAGCAGTACTTCATCCGCCAACTGGTTACATGTTCCAACATTCTCTGTCTGGGGAACTACGAATTCTCAAATTCATACATCTTATTTGGGTAATAATAAATGGCAATATGTTATCACGGGAGGATTAAGAACTTTCTTTGGTGTGACCGATGTGAATGAAAAAATTCAGAAGATCGCCATTCTTTTCAGAAGTGGTACAGGCTCAATAAAACAAGCGAACACAGATGGATCGGATATGTATATTCCTGTGTATTCTTCAACCGGGTTAGCGGTAAGATTGGATGTTCCGATTCGACAACCATTATACAGCCCTGCATTAGTTCCGTTAACAAAAAAAGCAGGTGATAATATTTCAATAACAGCAAACGCCAATCAAAGCAGCGCTGTCACTTTATTTTATAATGGCACTCAGTTAGCAACTGCATCAGGAGTACAAACACTAGCATCGAATGCAACTGTTACGGTCGGAACACAAACGATCATCGCAAATGCAACTGTCGGAAGCACTACAGTTGCGGATACTTCTACTTTCTATGTATCATCATCAACTGTTTTTGCGCCACTGCCTGCAGGAGCTGTGGATGGAATAAATTATGAATCAGGTGATACGTCCGCTGTATTAGTATTATATGCACCTCATAAATCCCAGATCATTGCTGTTGGCGATTTTAATAACTGGACGCAATCTTCCGCCTATCAAATGAATGAAACGCTGGATAGTTTGCGTTACTGGATTCGTATCACCGGATTAAAATCTGGAGTTGAATATGCATATCAATATGTGATTGATAATGCATTAACAGTTGCAGACTATAATGCCGAAAAAATATTAGATAAAGCAAACGATCCTTCAATACCATCAGCAACTTATCCTGGATTAAAATCATTCCCCACTGCTGCAACAGGAAATATTGTTAGTGTTTTACAAACAGCTAAACCTGCATACACATGGCAGGCCGGCAGTTATACAAGACCCGATAAGAGAAACCTAATTATTTATGAATTATTAGTGAGAGATTTTACGGCTGCTCAAAATTATCAAACACTGAAAGACACACTTACCTACTTGAAAAGGTTAGGCATTAATACAATTGAGTTAATGCCTGTCAATGAATTTGAAGGCAATAATAGCTGGGGTTATAATCCTAGTTTTTATTTCGCTCCTGATAAATATTACGGAACTGAAACTGCATTACGTCAATTTATCGATGCCTGTCATCAGCAGGGTATGGCAGTTGTGATGGATATGGTCATGAATCATTCATTCGGTTCATCACCCATGGTCCAAATGTATTGGGATGGAACTAAATCTGTACCAGCTCTCAATAGTCCATGGTTCAATCAATATCCAACACACGATTTTAATGTAGGCTACCAGTTTAATCATTTAAGTCAGGCTACCATTGATTTCCGTAACCGTGTGATCACACATTGGTTAACAAAATATAAGGTCGACGGTTTCAGATGGGATCTGGCAAAAGGCTTTACACAAAAAAGAACCTGTGATTCTCTGGGCAATAATTGTAATGATGCTGCCATGGCAAATTATGATACCGCTAGGGTAGCCACATGGAAAAATATTTATGATAAGATGCAAAGCGTTTCACCAAATGCATATTGCATTTTAGAAATGTTTGCCGATAATTCGGAAGAAACAGTAGAAGCGAATTATGGAATGTTGGTCTGGGGAAATCTGAATTATAACTACAATCAGGCAACCATGGGTTATTCAACAAGTGCTGATCTGAGTTGGGGAGTGTATACGAACAGAAACTGGTCACAGCCTAATCTGGTAACCTATCAGGAAAGTCATGATGAAGAAAGATTGATGTACAAAAATATCAATAGTGGCAACAGCAGTGGTGCTTATAATGTGAAAGACCTTGCCACAGCATTAAAAAGAAATGCAATGGCTGCTTCCATCTTTGCGATGATCCCGGGACCGAAAATGATCTGGCAATTTGGTGAATTGGGATATGATTACAGTATCAACACCTGTGTTAACGGTACTATTAATAATAACTGCCGTTTAGATATGAAGCCTGTCACATGGAATTATTATTCCGATGCCAACAGAAAAGCATTGTTTGATGTGTATTCGAAATTATTCAAACTCAGAAATACCAGCAATTATGCTGCAACATTTACAACAGGGGCGATCTCATATGACCTGGCTGCTACTTTCAAGTCATTGAAGATCACAAGCGATTCACTCAATATTGTAGTAGTAGGAAATTTTGATGTGGTTGCACAAACAGGCAGTGTAGCATTTCCAACTGCAGGAACCTGGTACAGTTATTTGACCGGTTCGATCATCACTGCTACCGGGGCCTTACAATCCATCACACTGCAGCCGGGCGAATACTATGTTTATACGAATCGAAATGCAAATGGTTCTCTGGCAACTGCTGTTGCAACTGTGAATAATGATGCGAATGCTTTGAAATTATTCATCGCACCCAATCCTGCCAATGTTTCAACAACGATCGAATATAATTTACCTGAGAGTGGCAATGCATCAATTATAGTGCTGGACATGAACGGAAAAAAATTGGGAACCATTTATAGTGGATTTAGAGTGAAAGGAAAACAAACCGTCTTATTGAACAGTAACGGATTTAATACGGGGCAACTCAGTAATGGATTGTATTTGTTGCAGTTGCAATTGAATGGAAAAAGAACGACAGAAAAATTTATAATAACTAAATAGTGAAGCAACGGATGGAAACTAACATTTGTCTGTATTATAGCTATTGTGTAAAAAGTACACTCTCTCTTAATACTGCCATAAACTGTGAATTAAAACTCAACATAGATTGCTAAATTTTTTACTTGTTAAACCAGTAAACTAAAAATTATGAATGTAAAACGACTGCTTGCTGCGATGGTATTACCGCTGGTATTTTTCGCATTACCAGCCTTATCGCAAGACAAGGTGGTTACCGGTAAGGTAACTGATTCGAAAGACGGAAGCGCAATGCAAAATGCTACCGTAAAAGTTAAGGGTACACAGATTGTTACCCAAACAGATGCAACCGGAAACTTTAGATTGAAAGTACCGGCTTCAGCTACAACATTGGTTATTTCTTCCATTGGCTTTGCTAATTATGAAGCCGCTATCACCGGAACAACAGCAAATGCTTCGCTTGTTCAAACAAGTCAGGCCTTGGGTGAAGTGGTAGTAATTGGTTATGGTACGGTTCGTAAAAAAGATTTGACGGGATCCGTATCAGTGGTAAGCTCAAAAGATTTTCAGGGTGGTAATATTGCAACTCCTGAACAATTGATCTCCGGTAAAGTAGCCGGTGTTTCTATTACTTCTAATGGTGGTGCTCCCGGATCAGGATCAGTTATACGTATTCGTGGCGGTGCTTCATTAAATGCAAGTAACGACCCCTTGTATGTTATTGATGGAATGCCAATTGAGAATGGCGGCATCGCAGGTGTTGCCAATCCAATGAGTTTGATCAACCCGAACGACATTGAAACATTTACCGTTTTAAAAGATGCATCTGCTGCAGCCATCTATGGTTCAAGAGCGTCTAACGGTGTAATTCTGATCACTACCAAGAAAGGCAAGAGCGGAAAAGCTGTATTTAATTTCAGTACACAATTATCTGCAGGTACGATCGCCAATTCGGCAAGTATCCTTTCACCTAATCAGGTACGTCAATTAGTAACGAACAACGCCGGTATAAACGGGCTTCCTAATTTAGTATCTTTAATAGGCCCGGCATATACAGATTGGCAGAGTCAGATCTTTCAAACTGCTATGTCAACCGACAATAATTTAAGCGTTGCAGGAACTTTAAAAACCATGCCTTATCGCATTTCTTTAGGTTATATGAATCAGAATGGTATGCTGAAATCAGATGGTTTACAACGTACTTCTTTAGGTATTAATGTCAGCCCTGTTTTCTTTAAAAATCATTTAAAAATTGATCTGAATTTAAAAGGTTCTTACAGTACGAGCGAATTTGCTAATCAGAGTGCTATCGGTGCAGCTGTTAGTTTTGACCCTACTCAAAATGTTAGATCAGGCAGTAACCGTTTTGGCGGATATTGGGAATGGTTAAATCCAAGTTCTGTTTCAGGTTTGCAACAATTAGCACCAAGAAACCCATTAGGTTTATTGATGGAACGATCTAACAAAGGTGTTACAAAAAGAAGTGTGGGTAATGTTGTGATAGATTATAAATTTCATTTCTTACCTGAGTTGCACGCAGTAATTACAGCCGGTTATGATGTGTCTGATGGTTCAGGAACAAATGTTACTCCGGATAGTGCTGCATCCGATTACAATCGCTATAAAGATCCTGCCGGTAAATACCATGGTGGGTATAATACACAATATCAAACTACCAAGACAAATACATTGTTAAACTACAGTTTGAATTATGCTAAGGATATTAAATCAATAGACAGCAGGATAGAATTATTAGCAGCTTATGAGTATCAGGATTATTTGACACATACTAATAATTACCCTGATATTACTTATGATGGTACAGTTGTATCATCACCAACTTTTCTGTACAATGAACCTGAAAACAGATTGATCTCCTATCTGGGTAGAGCGATCTATACTTTCAAAAACAAATATATTTTAACAGGTTCTATCCGTAAAGATGGTTCTTCAAAATTCAGCCCTGCTAATCGTTGGGGTGTTTTCCCATCCGGTGCATTTGCATGGAAGATCAAGAATGAATCTTTCCTAGCAAATTCTTCAGTCGTGTCTGACTTAAAACTTCGTATAGGTTATGGTGTTACCGGTCAGCAGGATGGTATCAATGATTACGATTATCAATCATTCTATGCTTTAAGTAATTCACAGGCGCAATATCAACTGGGAAGCAATTTTTACCAGATGTACAGACCCGGTGGTTATTATCTCAATAGAAAATGGGAACAAACAGCAACTACAAACGTGGCTATTGATTATGGTTTCATGAATAACCGCATCAGTGGTAGTATCGAATATTATTACAGAGAAACTACAGATCTGTTGAATAATATCGCGCAGTCTGCAGGTACCAATTTCTCTAATCAGATCGTTGCGAATATTGGTAGCATGACCAATAAAGGGGTAGAATTCACAATCAATTTTCAACCCGTAAGGAATAAGAATTTCACATGGGATGTAGCATTCAATGCCACCTATAACGAAAACAAGATCACCAAATTGACCATCTCCGATGATCCTAAATATGCAGGTGTGTTAACAGGTGGAATTGCAGGTGGTACAGGTAATACCATTCAGATCCAGTCAGTAGGTTACGCTAAGAATTCATTCTACACCTATAAACAAGTGTATGATCCCGCAACCAATAAACCTATTGATAATCTTTTTGAAGATAACAACAGAGACGGACTGATCAATCAAAACGATCTGTATCATTACAAGAGCCCTGATCCTAGAGCATTCTTTGGATTCAGTACCAATATCACTGCAAAGAAATGGTCAGCAGGTTTTGTATTGCGTGCCAATTTAGATAATTACATGTACAACAACAGAGCTTCAAGTACAGGTACATTAAGAAATATCATGAATCCGATCGGTTATATCAACAACGGATCATCAGATGTATTGTACACTAATTTCAGCGGTACCGGCACCAACTATTACATGTCTGATTATTTTGTACAAAATGCTTCTTTCCTGAAAATGGATAATATCAATATAGGATATAATGTAGGCAAAGTGTTTAATAATAAAGCTTCTTTACGTTTAAATGCAAATGTTCAAAATGTATTTGTGATCACACAATACAAAGGAATAGATCCTGAAGTGTATGGTGGTATAGATAATAATTTATATCCTCGTCCAAGAACATTTGTCTTCGGCTTAAACCTAACTTTTTAAACCATTGCAAATAACTACAATAAAAAAATTAATATGAAAAGAAATATTTTTAAAATAATGATAGCAGCCGGGTTCCTTACCGGTAGTCTTGCATCTTGTTCTAAGAAGTTAGACCTTCTTCCAACAAATGATATTACTGCTGCGCAAGTCTACAGTACTTCAGCTGGCTATACACAAGCTTACGCAAAAGTTGTGGGAAGCTTTGCTTTAACGGGCAATCAAGGCCCTGCAGGAAACGGAGATATTCAGGGCATTGATGAAGGTACATCTGACTTTGTTCGTTTGTACTGGAATGCCCAGGAATTAACCACTGATGAAGCAGTATGTGCTTGGGGCGATCCAGGTGTTCCTGATTTTCATGCAATGAACTGGTCTGCCAGCAATACCATTCTTTTAGGTTTGTATTATCGTTCTTACTATCAAATTACCCTGTGTAATGATTTCATCAATCAATCATCAGATGCAAATCTTACAACACATGGTATTACGGGTGCCAGTGCCGATACGATCAGAAAGTATAGGGCTGAAGCCAGATTTTTAAGAGCTTACCAATATTCAATAGTAATGGACCTTTTCGGTAATGTTCCGTTTGTTGACGAAACAATGCCATTGGGTTCTGTATTGCCAAAGCAAATGAGTCGTGCAAACATATTTAATTATGTAGTGGGAGAATTAAAGGCAATTGACGGATCATTGGTAGCTGCAAAGCAAAATGCTTATGGTCGTCCGGATCAGGGTGCCGATTGGGCATTGTTGTCCCGCGTTTATTTGAATGCAAATGTTTATACAGGTACTCCTCATTATGACAGTGCTATTTATTATTCTTCCAAAGTGATTGCAGGGGGGTATTCATTGATTCCGAATTACACGCAATTAATGCTTGCTGATAATAACTTAAATACCAACGAGTTTATTTTTACTGTAAACTACGATGGTGTAAAAACACAGAACTATGGCGGAACTACTTTCTTGACCCACGCTTCTGTTGGTGGTTCTATGGGAGCTAGTACTTTTGGTATTGATGGAGGTTGGTCAGGTAATCGTGCTACCAAGAGTTTGATCGCTCTTTTCCCTGATGCAACAGGCACAGGCGACAAACGTGCAGAATTCTACACAGCCGGTCAAAATTTAGATATCACTAGTATCCCAACATTTACCGATGGTTATGCTGTAGCAAAATTCAAAAACATAACACGTACAGGAGCATTAGGACAGAGTTTAGCTTTTTCAGATATTGATTTTCCTTTATTCCGTTTAGCTGAGCAATATTTGATCTATGCAGAAGCTACTTTACAAGGTGGAGCAGGCGGTAGTGCAACACAAGCTTTGGCTTATGTTAATTTACTTAGAACAAGGGCACAGGCAACCGCATTCACCAGTATAACGTTACAAGATATTTTAAATGAAAGAGGTCGTGAATTGTATTGGGAAGGATTCCGTCGTACTGACTTGATCCGTTTCAATCAATTTGTAGAAGGAACTTATTTATGGCCTTGGAAAGGTGGTGTTCAATCAGGTACTTCAGTTTCAGCATTTAGAAAATTATTTCCATTACCATCTGCTGAAATTTCGTCAAACACCAATCTTGTTCAAAACACAGGATACTAATTCATTCAATGATGAATAAGTTAAAAAAACAAATTAAAAATATCTGATAAAATAAATTATTATGAAAAAATTATTTAAAAATCTCTTTTTCATCGGCATGGGAGTAGCACTCTTTGCATCTTGTAAAAAGGATGAAAACATGGACTACTTTACGGGGGGATCTGTACCGACATTAACCTCTACAGTATCAGGTACTATTCCTCTGTCCACAACAACTCAAACCAATGTTGCAGTGGGTTTTGGATGGACAAATCCAAATTATAAATTTACAACAGGTCTCAGTTCTCAAAGTGTTTCATATCTTTTGGAAATTGATACATTAGGTGCAAATTTTACCAATCCTAACAGGGTACAAACATCCATCAGTCCTGATCTAGGGGTAACTTATCTGGATGCTGCATTTAATACTATGTTGACTAATCAATTGCTTTTAGTAACAGGTATCAAGCATACGATTCAGGTAAGAATTACTGCTTCTCTTAATTCTGTTGCAAATACCAAATTGGTTTCTAATGTGTTGCAATTTACTGTTACACCTTGGGCACCGCCACCAACAGTGAATCCTCCTTCAACTTATCCTGACAATCCAACCGGCACTTTATATATTGTTGGTAGTGCAGTAGGTGGTGGATGGGGTAATCCGATAGCAGCAGGCAGTACTGCAAGCCAAAAATTTACAAAGCTTAGCAATACCTCTTATTCAGTTACAATACCAATTATTGGGGATGGTGAATACAAATTGATCGGAGTTAATGATGGTTCATGGACTGACCAATGGAGTATAAAAACAGAACAAGCTTCAGGTGACGCTACGACTTTAGCATTTCCTTTTGTTTTTAACGGGGGTAATTGCAGAGCACCGTTGGCAAGTGGCACTTATTTAATACAAGTGAATTTTTAAATTGGAACAATTACGCTTACCAAACAATAATATTAAATGGTAGAATTAGCAAAAATGAATCGATGTTTCATTCTAATTAATTCAAAATAAAAAAACGC
>CAIKTE010000333.1 GCA_903830285.1 uncultured Chitinophagaceae bacterium
ATTTTCTATTACGGGTTTGTCAAGTTGCTCTACCAGATCAATGATATTTTTTCTTTTAGATGATTTTGTTACTGTTTTAAAATATCCTTCCACCAACTCTGAAACACTTGTTTGTTGTTTTACAGCATACCCTTTCATGTTCTCGAGCAGGCTGTTATCTATTGTAAGGTTTAATCTAGTTTTCATAGATCAAATATACGCATATTTTAAATTCGTGCGTATAATGCCTCTTTCTTTCCAGAAGAAGAAAGATCGCTTCCTTTTGCACTAAATGATGGCTGTAGATCCAAGGATTGGTAATCTCCTGATCCTGAAAGTTTATTCAAATCAAAACACCCCCCTTTAGGGGTCGTGGGTATCCTTTTCTTCGTAATTCCTTCGTAACCCCTTGCTACCTTCTAGCTGTTTTATTGCAGGCCTCTCGAAGAAACCTCGAAGAAACCAGCCAAAAGATACGAGCGAGATAATAGCAAGGAACGAAGCTGAACCAATTTTAGTTAATAAATTCCTTTGGTCTTCTTCGTGACTCCTTCGAGTCAAGTCCATTAATTAGTGGACTTGACCCGAACAAGACAGGAAGCGAAGACGTGTAAAACCAAACCCATCCCAAAAGATAGTTATGACCAGATAATACTCAACGGTCGCAGAAACAGAATCAATTGCGGCAATTGCCCTCTCATTCCTTACTTTTGCCAACCGAAAAATGTGCTATGTTAGATAAGTTAGACGCCATAAAAGCAAGATTTGAACAGGTAGGCGTAGCCCTGACCAACCCTGAGATCATCAATAACCAGAGAGAGTACAGCAAATTCAGTAAAGAATACCGTGCACTCGAAAAGATCGTGCAGCCCTATGAAGAATACAGGAAAGTGCTGGCCGATCATGAATTCGTAAAAGAGAACCTGAACAGTACTGATGAAGAAATGAAAGAACTGGCAAAAATGGAATTGCCGGAATTAGAACAACGTAAAAGCGAATTAGAAAAATACCTCACCAAATTATTGATACCAAAAGATCCGCAGGATGATAAGAATGCGATCATAGAAATTCGTGCCGGCACCGGTGGTGATGAAGCAAGTTTATTTGCGGGGGATCTGCTGGGTATGTATCTGCGTTATTGCAATAAGAAAGGCTGGAAGACCGCTATCGTAAGTGAAAGTGAAGGAACTGTTGGCGGTTATAAAGAAGTGATCATTGAAGTAACAGGTGAAGATGTATATGGTACATTAAAATTTGAAAGCGGTGTACATCGCGTGCAACGTGTTCCGAATACAGAAACACAGGGACGTGTACATACATCGGCAGCAACAGTTGCCGTTATGCCTGAAGCAGAAGAAGTGGATTTTGAATTGAAGGATAGTGATGTGAAAATGGAAACCGCGAGAAGTGGTGGTGCAGGCGGACAAAACGTAAATAAAGTAGAAACAAAAGTATTCCTGACGCACGTTCCTACCGGTGTGGTAGTAATGTGCCAGACCGAACGTTCTCAATTAGGTAACCGTGAAAAAGCGATGCAGATGCTGCGTACCAAATTGTATGAAGAACAGGTTCGTAAACAGGAAGATGAAATATCTCGTCAAAGAAAAACATTGGTGAGTACCGGCGACAGAAGTGCCAAGATCAGAACCTATAACTGGCCACAGGGAAGGGTTACAGACCATCGCATCGGGCTAACCTCTTATAATTTAGATGCCGTGATCAATGGCGAAATAGAAGATTTCATTGAAGCCTTGCAAATGGCAGAGAACAGTGAGAAAATGGCGAACCAAGTATAAAGAGTTAAACACATAGGAACATAGCAAAAACAAAGAGCACATAGAAAAATCTATGTGCCCTTTTCTTAAACTATGTTTCTATGTGTTTAAAACATCTAATTCAAATCTGCTTTTTGTGTCATTAATGCTTCTTCCTGTTTAATACGGAGTTCCCATTTCCAGGCAGTATCCATCATTTCTTTGATGCCGTATTTAATTTTCCATCCCAACTCATTTACCGCTGCATCATTATTTGCATAAATAGCTATCACATCTCCATCACGACGAGGACCTAATTCATAATTCAGTTTTACACCGCTTACTTCTTCAAACATCTTGATCGCTTCTAATACCGTAACACCATCACCGGTACCTAGGTTAAACACATCGCACTTGGTCTTATTCTTTTTGTTGATCAGATATTCGAGGGCCAGTGTATGTGCATGTGCAATATCACAAACATGAATATAATCGCGGATGCAACTGCCATCACGGGTTGGATAATCATGCCCCCATACAAACATCTTCGGTATTTTGCCGATGGCAGTTTGAGTGATGGCAGGAACGAGATTCATGGGTTTACCCAATGGCAGTTCTCCTATCAATGAAGAAGGATGAGCGCCTACCGGATTAAAATATCTCAATAAAATAGAGGATACATTTTCAACTTTCGAAAAATCCTGCAGCATCACTTCACCCATTTGCTTGGTAGCACCATAAGGACTTTCTGCTTTTTTAATAGCCGATAATTCTGTTACGGGGATGGCATCAGGATTGCCATACACAGTGCAGGAGGAAGAAAATACAAAATGAGGAACATTAAATTCTTTCACGCATTTCAAGAGATTGATAAGCGAGAATAAATTATTTTCAAAATACATCAACGGAAATTGAACCGATTCGCCAACAGCTTTATAAGCTGCAAAATGGATCACACCAACAACATCGGTATTCTCCTGAAATACGGCTCTTGTTTCATCAAAATTTTTCAGGTCAACCTTATAGTTCTTTATTTTTTTGCCGAGGATCTTTTCAACACCATTCATCCCGTAAACGGTGGAACGGGAATTATCATCTATAGAGATCACATCAAATCCGTTCTCGATCAGATCAACAATAGTGTGTGTGCCAATATAGCCACTACCTCCTGTTACTAAAATCTTTTTCATAGAAATTATTATTACAGCAAAGTACGCAATAAGAGAGTAGAATACAATAAATTATATTCTTATACTGCTTACATAAAATAAGTGATGATGAAATAGAAAATCGATGCAAGTATTGCAGAAACAGGTATGGTCAGTATCCATGCCCAGAGCAGGTTTACGGTAACGCCCCAACGTACTGCACTTAATCTTTTGGTAGCTCCAACACCGATGATAGAACCCGTAATAGTATGTGTGGTAGAAACGGGAATTTTGAAATATTCGGTCAAGAATAAAGTAATGGCACCGGCGGTATCAGCAGCCACACCTTCCAGAGGTGTGATCTTTGTGATCTTGGTTCCCATGGTCTTAACGATCTTCCATCCTCCACTCATCGTACCCAATCCTATGGCTAAAAAGCAGGATAGCGGAACCCAATCAGGAATGGCTTTGATATTGGGTATATAGTGAGTAGCCACCATGGCTGCACCTATCAATCCCATTACTTTTTGTGCATCATTACCACCATGACCAATACTGAACAATGCTGAAGAAACCAACTGCATTCTCTTAAACCATTTCTCTGCTTTATAGGGATTGCTCTTTTTGCAAATATTCACGATCAATACGGTTATGATAAAGGCAATGAACATCCCGATCAATGGTGCAAATACGATGAATGAGATAATAGGAATTACCTTAGATGCATTCACCACATTGAAAGTATGATAATGTGCCACTGCTGCCCCGATCAAACCTCCTATCAATGCATGTGATGAGCTGGATGGTATACCAAACCACCAAGTGATCAAATTCCAGGAAATAGCAGACAGCAATCCTGCCAGGATCACATATAATGCATAAGGATCTCCCGTAGTAAGTGTAATACTTTTTGAAATAGTATCGGCAATACCAAATCCGCCGAAATAATATTTAGAGATAAAAAAGGCAACGAAATTAAAGAACGCTGCCCACAGTACTGCTTGTAATGGTGACAGCACTTTTGTAGATACAATATTGGCAATTGCATTTGCCGCATCGTGAAAGCCGTTGATATAATCGAATATAAAAGCCAGTATGATGATAACGATGAGAAGAGTAAGCATATAGTATCGTTTGTTCGTTAATCGTTAGTCGTTAGTCGCAAGTATTGCTTGCGATTCGCGATATACGACTTGCGATAAGAATTAGGCATATTTAATAATGATGGATTCGATCACATTGGCAGCATCTTCGCATTTATCGGTAGCAATTTCCATGGCCTGGTAGATCTCTCTTTTCTTGATCACTTCCTTGAAATCGTTCTCTGACTGGAAGAGTAATTCAATACTCATATCAAATACATCATCCGCCTGATTTTCAATACTATTTACTTTTACCAGAGCTTCTGTCATCTTCCTTAGATCTTTCATATCCCTTAAACCATAGACAGCTACTTTGATCTCGCTGCAACCCTGGGCAATGAGTTCCGCCATTTTCTGAATGCCGCTGTCATTGGGGTTAACATGATAAAAATTCATTTTCTTAGAAGAAGCATAGATCAAATCGGCAATATCATCCAAAGAAGTAGCCAGATAATGAATATCTTCTCTGTCAAAAGGGGTGATAAAGTTTCTGCCCAGCTCGGTGAATATTCTGTGTGTATGATCGTCGTTCTTATGTTCCAGATCCTCGATCTGCTTGGTCATTGGCAATCGTTTATCGTAATCCGGTTCAGCCACAAGCTTTTTCATCATAAAACCCATTTCTTCAACTGTTTCGGCAACCTGCTCGAATAACTCGTAAAACACTTTGTTCTTTGGCATGAAGATCCTGCCGATGGTATTAATACCCATGTTTGGAAATTTTGGACAAAAGTAAAGGTATGGTTTGGAAGGCTTGTCATTAACGCAGAATTAATAATTAATTAATATTGAGATGCAGCGGGCTGATAGTCAATTCATAATTTGATAGCACTCAGTTCATATCAGGATAATACAGGGGTTAGATTTTTGTGCAGGTAGTTTATTAAGGTTAGTAATTGAGCAATCGTTAGTACAGTATCCTTCTAATGCCGCAGCCCTTATTTTTATAGGGGCTTTTTTTTGTTTATGTATTCTTTTTTTTGTAAATTACCCATGAAAAATATTTAACTATATTAAATCCTTCCCCCCTTTTAGTTAAATAACCAGCTCGCTAAACTAAATGTGATTAGATTTTGATTTGCTAACCCAGGCAGGCATGGCTGAATTTTATTAGAACAGATGAAAACCCTTAGAACAGAAGATCCAATTTCTACGGAGCTTTCCAAAAAAAAAGAGAGCAATATCCATACAATCATACGTTCGGAAACGGATCTGTTCATACTTTTTGCATTTTCGATATTTATAAGCGAAATGCTGATCATGTTATTCCTTAGATCTCTCCCTCTATTCTCAAATTGGACCCTGGCTTTCATAGACTCTACTCTATTAACTATAGTTATTTTACCCATAAACTATGTTTTCTTATTTCAACCCTTGCAAAAAAGTATTCGTAATCAGAAAAAAAATGAAAAAACAGATGATGAACAGCAATTAAAAGATCTTTTCAAACAACATATTGCCTTGATTGAAGCCATTCCGGATGCTATTATATTTAAAGATGGAACTGGCAGATGGCTGATTACCAATCAAGCTGCAAAAGATATTTTTAAGATGAAGGATGGTAGTTGGATTGGAAAAACAAGTGAAGAATTAGCCAAAACAGTTGATGAAGGAGTGGTTGCTTCAATTAAAAAAACCATAGAGGAGGATAAGAAAACATGGCAAGCCGGCAAAATGTCCTTTTTCAATAAAGAAATAAAAGATGCTGATGGAAAAACTAGATATTTTGAAATACGCAAAGTTCCTTTATTTGAAGCTGATGGAAAAAGAAAGTCCATTTTAACGATCGGAAAAGAAATCACTAAAAGCAAAGAGGAAGAGACTAAATTAAACCAATTAGATACGATCATTAAACACGCAAGTGAAGGTATTATCATAACTGAAATAAATCAGAACGATCTCACAGGCCCAAGAATAATATATATTAACGATGCCTATTTGTCAATGACCGGTTACAGAAAAGAAGAATTAATTGGGCAAACACCACGTATTCTTCAAGGTAAAAAAACAGACAGGGATGAATTAAATCGTACAAGAAAAGCCATTTTAAATTATGAGCCATACGAAATGGAAATTCTTAATTACAAGAAAAATGGAAAAGCATTTTGGTCAACAGTTTCAATTGCTCCGGTTAGAAATGCTGAAGGGAAATATACGCATTGGATAGGTATCAAAAAAGATATAACAAAACAAAAGAAGCAGGATCAGGAAATAAATAAAACTATTTTGTTTGCACAGGAAAAAGAAAAATTCTTTCTCGGATCGGAATTACATGATAACATCATGCAAATTTTAGTGGGCTCCTTATTCTCTTCCGGCATGATCAGAAATCTACCCGAACATGAAAAGAAATATTTGGAAGAAACAAGGGGTTATATAAAAACTTCTATTCAGGAATTAAGAGCCTTATCGCATCAATTGGCTCCTGTTGTTAGTAAAGATCATTCATTGAAAGAATCGCTAGAAAATCTTTTGCAGGATTTTAATAATTCCAAGAAATTCGATATCCATTTCAATATTATGGATACTTTAGGCAAACCAATAGATCCTAATATTCAATTAAATATTTACAGAATAATTCAGGAGCAGTTACAAAATATCCTGAAACATTCAGGAGCTACTTTTATACAAATACTTGTAAATATTGGAAATGATAAAATTGTATTGAAAATCTTTGATAATGGTAAGGGATTTGATACTCAATTAAAAAAATATGATGGAATAGGATTGAGTAATATAAAAAGACGTGTTGAAATATTTTCAGGCTTTTTGACAATAAAATCCTCTACAGGGAATGGTTGTGAAATTATAGCAGAAATTCCCCTTTGAGTACCCCATTAATCTTTCTTTGTTCTTAAGGTAAAACCTACAGAAGTGCCCACCTCCAGTTTACTGCGCACGTGAATTGTTTGTCCGTGTGCTTCGATGATATGCTTACAAATGGCAAGGCCTAGGCCTGTTCCGCCAACATTGCGGCTTCTGCCCGTATCGGTTCGGTAAAAACGTTCAAATATTCGGGAGAGGTGTTCTTCGGCAATACCAATACCATCATCACTTATTTCTATCAATACATGCTCCCCATCGGTTTTATAAATACTGGCTACGATGGTCCCATTCATCTTACCATATTTATTTCCATTCATCACCAGATTATTCAACACCTGTCTTATCTTCTCTTTATCTGCAAAAACAGTTATGGGATTTTCGCAGCCTTTTTTGATACTGCATTTGATCTGTCGCTTGGTCAATTTGATGGACAATGTTTCAAATACATCTTTGATCAGGTCCTGGATCACAAAGTTTTCTTTATATAAAGGTTGTTCTCCCCTTTCCAGTTTTGATATCTCGTCCAGGTCTTCCACCAGATTTACCATCCTGTCCACATTACGTGCTGCATTCTCCAGGAACTTTTTATTGACCTCAGGATTATCCAAAGCGCCGTTCAAAAGTGTATCCACATAACCCTGAATGGCAAATATGGGTGTCTTGAATTCGTGGGCCAGGTTTTGCAGGAATTCCTTACGATATTCTTCATTACGTTTCAGCAATTCGATCTCTTCACTTCTTTGTTCTGCCCATTTTTCTACATCTTCTCTTACCTCATCGATACCTTTTTGAGGGAGGATATATTTATAATAGGTCTCTTCTCTTTTATTGGCCTTGGTTTGATAAATGAATTTATAGATCAGTTTTATTTTCCGGTAAATAAATGATTCCAGTACAAAGCGGATCAGAAAATAACTGCCGGCAAATGTTAGCAATAGTGCAGCAACTCCAAACCACCATTTATCTTCTATGAGGAAAAATGCAAGTGCAATGGGAACAGACAGGAATAATGCTGTTAAAGCAGATAATTGTTGAGGCGAAAGATTTTTTGTTTTAAACATTGTTAGCGGATAGGTAATAGTTCATGGATCATGGCTGGAAGTTATGAACTATTTGCCATGAACTATGAACCTGCATTTAAATCTCAAATTTATAACCAACACCTTTAACAGTTGTAATGCAGTCCACGCCAAGCTTCTGTCGAATTTTACGGATATGTACATCAATGGTTCTGTCGCCAACGATCACATCCATTCCCCAAACTTGTGAAAGTATTTCATTGCGTAAGAAGACACGTCCGGGTTTTGATGCCAGTAAGTAGAGCAGTTCAAATTCCTTTTTAGCAAGTATCACTTCATTTCCATCGATCTCTACTATAAACTTCACAGGATCGATACTGATATTGCCGATCTTGAGGGTCTTTCCATCATCCTTATTGATCCTTCTGAACAATGCGTTTACGCGACTAACCAATACTTTAGGGCTGATGGGTTTGCTTACATAATCATCCGCACCGGTTTCCAATCCTTTGATATGAGAAGCTTCATCACTTAATGCCGTTAAAAAAATGATCATTGTTTCCTGAAATAAGGATTGAGAACGCAGTATGCTGCAAACTTCTACGCCTGTTTTTTTAGGCATCATCACATCCAGGATGATCAGATCGGGATTTAATTGTTTTGCTCTTTCAATTGCTTCATTACCATCTTTGGCAGTATATACTTCATAGCCTTCCTTTCCCAGGTTATAGCTTACTATTTCCAGAATATCCGGTTCATCATCAGCGATCAGTATTCTTTTACCCTTAGTTTCCATCTTAACATTAAGTTTACACAAATTTAACTTGCGTATTCTACATTATCGATCATTATAAACATTATCTAATTGTTAACTGCCATGCCTTCAGCAAGGGAATAGGCTGTATTTTTGTTGCGATATATGCAGATGAATAAACTATACCTTCAGATTTTATGTTCTCTTTTCTTTTTTACTGCAGTCGCGCAGTCCGAAATATCGATGCCTAAAGTTCCGCTGAACAGGCAGTTATTTCATGACAATATCGATAATAGCCAGAAAGCCATCCTTCACCTTAATTCCAAGACCGATACCATTTTTACAGCAACAGATGATTTTGATGTGAATTTACAGCTGACGCAATTTCTGAGAGTAAGGATCGACAATATGGAGGCCATCGTTGAAAAAGACAGCAGCATCGATGAAAGTGCAAAATTCAAATGGCTGCGCGGTATCAACGATATGCTTACCGATTTCATCAGCGATTATAAATTCAAGAACATCAAAGGAATATTATTGGGTGATCTGATCCTGGCCTATGAAGAAGCCATGGTGAGCGAATTGCATCACCAACCTATCACACCCATTGTTGAAAATAATGAAATGGAAGTTGGAAGAATACTGCTTCAAAACTTTTCACTAAAAGATAATCCCGGCATCAACGATTCGAAAAATCTGTTGATCTTAAAAGCCTGTCAGCGGAACCCTGAAAATATCATGAACATATTGAGTCAGCATCCTGCAGTTCCATTTGCAGACAGTTTACTGATCATCATGGCCTATAGAAATCCCGAAGAGTTTTACAATTATGCTTCCGCCCCCGATGCCTTAGGTAAGAAAATAAAAAAAGTGAATGATCCGCTGGTGAAAACCATCAGCAATATGGCATCCATGCCTACAGGAAGATTTTTCTTCCCATTTCTGGATGAGATCTATCATAAGAAATTAAATTTTGATTCGCTTCAATCCCTTTCTGATCACGAATCTGCTTACTATCAATTATTGGTAAAAACAGAAATTGATTATGCCGCAAGGGCACAAAAAGGGGATACCCCTTTTGTGATGCATGTGCTTACTGAAAAACTGCGATCTAAAGCCATTGAGATCTATATCGATGAGATCAATGCTTTGCATGAAGAGAAACTGGATGCAGTTCGTTTCAGAAAATTAGACAGTCTTTCAGCAACAGAATTATATTATTTATGCGTATTGGGTGAAGAAGAGATCTATACCAGCAGTTATCTGGGTGTATATAAAAGGATCTGGCAAAGAATGACCGTGGAACGGGGAGATACATTGTTGAACCGGGTAAATCATGATTATTATAAAAAATTCATCCGTATGGCTGCTGCCTATAATGTGCTGGATGATTTTTTATCCAGAATGGATCAGGAAACTGCGCAAACCCTGATGAAGAGTTTTGTGAATGATCTGGAAAAAAGCAATTCACTGGAAGATGCGGTGGATGTTGCAGATTCTTATGCCAGCATCAATAATGTTCAGCTTAAAAATTTATTGGTCACGCAGGTCCAGAGCAATTTGGTAAAAAATAAGAAATCGGGCAATACACGCGGACAAAAGATCTACGAATTACTGAATACCATTTTTACTTCGATGGACAGTTCTAAAACAGATGCTTTTGCTTCTCTTGGGATTCCGCCTATGTTTCAAATGCCGGTTTCTTTATTAAAAGATTCAACAGGTAAGATCATCATTGAGCAATTCTTTTATGGCGATAAAGACGGTGTAAATATTTTCAATTCATTTTTGAGAACCTATACTAATGCCAATTGGAAAATTACCCGAAAACCCGAATGGGCTGAAGTTCGTTCTGTAAAAGGAACACCCATTATCATCTATGCCAACAGGCCATTGGATACAGAAAAAGACCTGGATGCAGAAGCCCAAAAAAATATGGGCTATTATATAGATTCATTGGGCCAGGATCCAACTGTTATTCTGCACCGTGGTCACAGTTATTACGTTAAGTCAACCATTCAGCAATTACCATCTTCAGCAAAATTGGTGCTGCTGGGCAGTTGCGGTGGCTATCATAGCCTGAATAAGGTGCTGACCATTTGTCCTACGGCACAGATCATTGCCAGCAAACAAGTTGGGACAGGTGTTGTAAATATCACTTTGATAGAGGCTATCACTGAAACACTGAGGCAGGGTAAGGACTTAAACTGGCCCATGATGTGGCAGAATCTGCAGTCAAGATTTGTGGGTGATACTAAGGAAAAATTCGATGATTATGTAGCCCCGCACAAAAACTTAGGTGCTATCTTTATCATGGCTTATAATAAAGTGATGCAAGAATAAGTCTTATTGCAAATAGGGATTATTCTCTTTCTCATATCCGATCTTAGTTGGCATTCCATGCCCCGGATATACAATTGTTTCATCGGGGAGTACAAATAATTTTTCACGGATATTTTTCAAAAGCGTGGCATGGTCCCCGCCGGGTAGATCCGTCCTTCCGATACTTTCACGAAACAACACATCACCGCCGATCACAAAATGTTGTGCTTCGCAATAAAAACAAATACTGCCTGGAGAATGACCGGGGGCAGCAATTACTTTTAAAATATCATCATCCAGATGGATTAGGTCGTTTTCATGTAGAAAATGGAGTGGACCGGCATAATTTTCAAATGGTAAGCCAAACCTGATACCTGAATCGGGAGCAACGGATAATACGATTTCTTCGTTGGGATGAAGGAATAGTTCCAATCCGTATTCCTTGAAGACCCATTTGTTACCGAATACATGGTCAAGATGGCAATGTGTATTTATTAACTGTACCGGTTGCAGCGAATTGTCAGAAAGAAAGCTTTCTAACGTTTCCTGTTCAGCGCCGAAATAACATCCGGGATCAATGATCAAAGCATGACCCTTGTCGTTATAAAGAATATACGTATTTTCCTGAACAGGGCTGAAAGTAAACATCTTGATTTGAAACATAAACCTATTTTATTTGGTTAACAGTAATTACCTAATTTTAACAGACATTGAAATGTTTGAAATGATTTCGCCAATAACTTCACTCTCTCATTTTATTTGCCATCATTTTGATCGTTTCAGTTTTCTAAATTATGACAGGATATGCAAATGAACAGAATCTATAAATATTTATTACTGGTTTTATCCATAATACCTCTTTTTGCCATCTCTCAGGTAAACACTGTTGAATTTGGCAAGAACCGTGTACAATTCAAAAAGTTTAAATGGAAATTTTATCAGTCACCCAACTTCAATACTTATGTATCACAAGGCGGAACTGAACTGGGAAAATTTGTGGCACAGGTAGCAGAAGAAGAACTACCCTCTCTGGAAAACTTTATTGAATATTCTTTACAGCGTCGCAGCAATATCGTGGTGTATAATAGTTATGACGAATACAAACAAAGCAATATCGGAATTGGTATCGACTGGCAAAATGCAGGTGGATTAACCAAATTGGTGAACAATAAGATCGTGCTCTATTTTGATGGCAATCATGATCATTTAAAATTGCAGATCCGCCAGGGTATTGCAAAAGTATTGACCGATAATTTATTATTTGGCGATGATATTGGTGAAGTAGCCAGCAATCAGGCTTTATTGGATCTTCCCAAATGGCTCACTGATGGATATATTGCTTATGCTGCACAAAACTGGAGTACTGAAAAAGACGATGAATTAAAGAGTGCCATGCTTAGCGGCGATTATACTTCATTCTACAATTTTGCATTTGCAAGACCTGCCATTGCAGGGCATGGGTTCTGGTACTATTTCGCTGAAAAATACAAAAAGGAAAACGTTACTTACTTTTTATACCTGGCACGCATGTATAAAAATCTGAACAACGCTTCTTTGAAGATCTGTAAAAAGAAATTCAATGAAGTATTGAATGATTTTATTCAGTTTGAACAGGATAGGTATTATAAAGATATCCGTCAACGCCGCAATGCACCCAAAGGTGCGTTAAGCATCACGGAAGATGTGAGTACACATGATTATTTCCGCTTTCAGGCTAATCCTAATCCGCGTAATAATAATTATGCGGTGGTTGAATTCAAGAAAGGAGTATACAGAGTTAAATACGTGGAGAATTTCTGGGATACAAAAGTGTTGATCGATAAAGGTATTCGCACCAATCAAGGTGATATCAATCCTAATTATCCCATATTAGCCTGGGATGTAAAAGGAACAAGACTATTATGTATTTATTGGGAATCAGGTCATACAAAAATGTTTGTGTATGATGTGATCGCGAAATACAAACGTTTCAAACAAAACATTGATGGCTTCGATCAGATACTGGATGCATCATTCATGCTGGATGCAAATACTTTAGTGATGAGTGCGGTGAAGAATGGTCATTCTGATATTTATACGTATAAGATCGAAGAACAAAAATCGGAACAGATCACTAATGATATTTATGATGATCTGAATCCAACATTTGTTTCATTCCCTAATCGTTCAGGAATTATATTCTCATCCAATCGTCCGAGTCCGCTTGCTCCTGATAATGATACAGTATTACCCAGTAAACACAGATTCAATATTTATCTGGTTGATATACTCAACAAAAGCAAAGTGAAACAGATCGCTCAGTTAACGAATTTGAAATATGGCAATGCCACTTATCCCATGCAGTATAATACCAGTCATTTCACTTATGTATCGGATGAAAATGGTGTTGGAAACAGATGGGCAGGTTTCTTCTCTACACAGCGCAATGGCGTAGACACTTTGTATTATATAGGTGATGAACTATTACGCAATCCTGTTCCTAAAGAAATGGATTCAACCTTAATGGCCTGGCAGAAACAGCAGCCTGACAGTATCAGTTATTTTCAGGTGTACAAAGATTCTACCTATACATTCCCTATTACCAATTATCAAAGTTCATTACTTGAAACGAGGATCGCAGGCAATAACGGTCAGGTAAGTGAAACAAGAAGAGAAGGTGATTATAAATTCCTGTATAAACTGAAAGTAAATGAGGATGCATTGAAAAAACGCAATGTAAATCCCAAGCCTACAGAGTATATGCAGAAGATCATGAATGACAATAAATTAATTGCAGGCAAAGCAACAGTTTATACAAAACCAAATAAAGCAGATACTGCAACAGTTAAAAAGAAGATCCTTTTTCAATCAGAATTTGCAGATGAAAAACCGGATACTTCTTTAAAAAATTTACACGATGCGGCTATTGTACAGGAAACCAAAAAAACGATACTCAGCCAATCAAAATTGTATAATTATCGTTTGAAATTCAGTGCTGATTATATTTTAAGTGGTATTACGAATAGTGTTACATTGATCAACCGCTATCAACCTTACACAGGTGGTAATGGTCCTATTCAACTCAGCAATGGAAGTGACATCAACTGGAGTTTCCGTGTAGGAACAAGCGATCTTTTTGAAGACATCAAATTCATTGGGGGCTATCGCTTCGGAACCAATTTAAAAGACAAGGATATATTCTTTAGTTTTCAAAATCTTCGCCGCCGTTTAGATTGGGGCATGACTTATTACAGAAGTAATATCACGGATTACGGTTCATTTCCTTCTACCAGCCCTGCATACTTTTACCCTTCGTCTTTAGTAACCAATTTATATCAGATCAATTTAAGTTATCCTTTTAATGAGGTACAAAGTCTTCGGTTAACATTAGGTGCAAGAAACGACAGAGCTACTGTAAGAGCTTTTAATTATGGGAACGGTTCGCCAGATCCCTATGGTCTTTCATATCCGGACAGTAATACTACATATACTGTAGGCAGATTAGAATTTGTACACGACAATACTTTATACCCTGCACAAAACATTTGGGTGGGTACACGTTTTAAAATTTATCAGGATATTAATATGCCTACTACAGGTATGGGCAATACCACGTATAATTTGGGATATGATTACAGACATTATGTAAAAATTTATCGCAATTTTATTTGGGCAGGACGCGCAGCAGCTGATTTCAGTTGGGGCAACAAAAAAATAATTTATTATCTGGGGGGTGTTGATGGTTGGATAAGTCCACGGTTTAATAATTTAACACCGGCACCGGATCAAACTTATGCATTCCAGTCGCTCACATTAAACATGCGTGGCTACAATCAAAATGCAGCGAATGGAAATAATGCTATGGTATTCAACAGTGAATTCCGCCTGCCTGTTTTCACTACATTGTTTAACAAGCCGATCAATAATGCATTCATAAGAAATTTTCAAGTAGTGCAATTCTTTGATCTCGGTACAGCATGGAATGGAAAATTCAATGGTATTCAAAGACCTACTGTTTATTACGGAACACAAAGTGCCACCAACCCTATTGTTGTAAATTTTGATTCAGGTGGTATTGGCCCTTTTGCTGCGGGATATGGATTTGGAGTTCGCAGTACATTATTGGGATATTTCTTAAAGTTAGATGCAGGTTGGCCGATGAATGGATTTTTCAGAGGTAGCCCTATCTGGTACTTTGCCTTAGGTTTGGATTTCTAAAGGAACTAATGATCGAAATAAAAAATGCCTCACAAATAGTGGGGCATTTTAATATTCTAAAGATGGTTGTTATGAAATATTTATTCTGCTAAATTCTTGCAGATATTTTTTACGATCATCGGTCCTTCATATATGAAACCTGTCCATACCTGTACCAATGCTGCCCCTGCATTTAATTTCTCTTTGGCATCAGCACCGGTAAAAATACCACCGCTCGCCATAATGGGTAGTTGTTGTTTGGTCTGTTGCGATAAATAGGAAACAACTTCTGTGCTTCTGGCTGTTAAGGGTTTTCCGCTTAATCCACCTGCACCTATTTCATTGAGTCTGCTGTCTGCTGTTGTAAGTCCTGTTCGACCAATAGTTGTATTTGTTACAACCAATCCATCTAATTTTATCTCAACAGAAAGATCAATGATATCATCCAATTGTTCTTTTGTAAGGTCTGGTGCGATCTTTAATAATAATGGTTTGGCTTTTGTTTTTGACTGATTGATATTTTGCAAATGTGATAATATTTTGCGTAATGATTCTTTTTCCTGCAATTCACGAAGACCTGGAGTATTAGGGCTACTTACATTCACCACAAAATAATCTGCAACATCAAATAACTCATTAAAACAGATCTCATAATCTTTCCAGGCATCTTCGTTGGCTGTTATTTTATTTTTGCCGATGTTTCCACCGATTATCAGTCGGGAGTCAGGCGTCGTGAGTCGGGAGTTGTTCCATTTTTCAAGTCTATTGCGAACAGCATTTACGCCCTCGTTATTAAAACCCATTCGGTTAATGAGTGCTTTATCTTTTGGCAAACGGAACACTCTTGGTTGTTCATTACCCGGTTGTGCTTTTGGTGTGACTGTTCCTATTTCAACAAACCCAAAACCCAATGCTTCCAGTTCATTTAGATATGATGCATTTTTATCGAAACCCGCACCCAGGCCAACAGGATTTTTAAAATGCAACCCGAATAATTCTCTTTCGAGAGATGGATGTTGAAGAGAAAAATTCTTACTGATGATCTTTTTAATTGGCGGAATACTGCAGGCTTTATGCAGCATATTCATCGAAAAATAATGTACTTCTTCAGGAGGAAAATGAAATAAAAGATCGCGTAACAAATAATACATGCTGCAAAGATAATCTGAACAATGATTTGCTGATTAAAGGGTTTAAAAGAATATTTCATAGAAAATGATCCCTGTAATAAAGCAGCCTTTCGGCAAAAAGGCTTGGCAACAGACGATACGCTGCATCTTGCAGCGGGTTAATAAAAACTTATTTTAAGATTTAGTTGCATAAACAACTTTTTATTACATTTGGCTTTCAAAATACGTTTGCCATGCAGGAAGCTTACATTGTTGCGGGTTACAGAACCGCTGTTGGAAAAAGTAAAAAAGGAGGATTCCGTTTTTTTCGCCCCGACGATCTAGCCATTGAAGTTATCAAAGGATTGATGGCTGCCACACCACAATTAGATCCCAAAAGAATCGATGATGTGATCGTGGGAAACGCTGTTCCGGAAGCGGAACAAGGTTTACAATTCGGAAGGCTTATTGCCGCAAAGGCATTGGGCATTGAAGTGCCCGGCATCACCATTAATCGTTATTGCGCCAGCGGATTGGAAAGTATTGCAATGGCTACTGCAAAGATCCGTACAGGAATGGCAGAATGTATTGTTGCGGGCGGAACAGAAAGCATGAGCCTGGTACCCACAGCAGGATGGAAAACTGTTCCTTCTTATGCCATTGCTAAGGATGAACCCGATTATTATTTAAGCATGGGATTAACGGCAGAAGCAGTAGCCAAAGAATATAACGTGAATCGTGAAGATCAGGATGTATTTGCCTACCATTCGCATATGAAAGCAAAGAACGCGATTGAGAACGGTTATTTTAAAAGCGGCATCCTTCCTATCAATGTAGAAGACGTTTACTTGAATGAGAAGGGAAAGAAGGCAGTGCGCAACTATATAATAGATACTGATGAAGGATTAAGAGCTGATACTACTGTAGAAGGATTATCAAAATTAAAACCTGCTTTTGCTTTGGGTGGATCTGTGACCGCAGGCAATAGCTCACAAACCAGTGATGGTGCAGCTTTTGTGATCGTGATGGGTGAAAAGATGATGAATGAATTGGGATTGAAACCCATTGGCCGTTTAGTAAATTGTGCCAGTGCGGGCGTACATCCACGCATCATGGGTATTGGTCCTGTTGCAGCTATTCCAAAAGTTCTGAAGCAGGCGGGCTTGAGTTTGAATGATATTGACCTGATAGAATTGAATGAAGCATTTGCATCTCAATCTTTGGCTGTTATCCGTGAATTAGGCTTGGATACAGACAAAGTAAATATTAATGGTGGTGCCATTGCCTTAGGTCATCCTTTAGGATGTACAGGAGCCAAATTGACCATTCAGGTTTTGAACGATATGAAACGATTGAATAAAAAATACGGCATGGTAAGTGCGTGTGTTGGTGGCGGGCAAGGCATTGCAGGTATCATTGAAAATTTGTAGCCTCTGTTTGTTTTGCAAATATAACTTCTGTGAAAAAAGCTCTGCAAGCATTGCGGGGCTTTTTTATTGCTGATGAATATCATAGTTTTTTCTCTAGTGTATTTCTAACTTTAGTAAACAAAATCAGTAATATGAAAACGATATTAGTGCCTACCGATTTTTCAGCTACTGCAAAAAACGCAGCACGTTTTGCCATTGAATTAGCCAAACAGATTCAGGCGCAAAAGATCATTTTGTATAATACTTATCAAAGCGGCTTTAGTGTTGTTGCAGATCCGATGATACCTGCATTAGGTGCATTAGACCTTGAAGCCATTAAAGAAGGAAGCAGCGAAGCACTCGATAATTTCAAAGCTGAATTAATAGATTACGCGAATGACAGCATTACTTTAGAAACAGTGAGTGAATTTGCATTATTGACTGATGGCATCATCGAATTAGCCAAAACACAAAAAGTAGATCTGATCGTGATGGGTATTACCGGTGGGGGTGCTTTACAGGAAAACTTTTTTGGAAGCAATACCATTAATGTTGCAAAACATATCAATATTCCGGTACTGATCATTCCTCAAAATGCAAGGTTCATGAAATTCGACAAAGTATTGTTTGCATGTGATTTTCATAAAGTAGTTGAATCCACTCCTGTTAAGCCTATCAGACAATTATTGGATCTTACGAATGCCAAACTGTTCGTACTGCATGTTGATAATCGCAGCAAAGAGACAGTGACTGATATCAAATTTGAGAGTTTGATGCTGGATACTTTATTTGCAGGATATTCTCCCGAATATCATTTTGCTGATCCCGGAGATTTTACAGAACGTATCAATGAATTTGTTGTTGAGAAAAAGATCGATCTTATCATCACCATTCCTAAAAAACATGGACTATTCGATAATATCTTTAAACGCAGTCATACAAAAATGCTCGCATTCCACAGCCATGTTCCTTTGATGGTGATACATGATTAATCTTTTTGAAAAGGGATCGGGAGAATTTTGACGATTAGTAGAAAACTTCAAGTCTTTATGTCATCTTGGCGCTTAAGCCTTATATAAGCCTAATAAAAGCCTTATATAATTCATGGTTAATTTACCCTCAAAATGAAGGATTTCTGTCAAAAATGCAGAAAATATTAAAGAATAATCCATGTTACCCCTTGTAGCAGGTTAACTTAAATATTTTCCAACGATGGGTACTCTTCTTCCCACACCAAATGCTGTTGGTGATGCATGATTAAATAAATTTCTACGGGGTTTTTCTCCTTGAAACAGGCTTAAAGTTTTCATACATTGTAATAAAATCACTACTATGGGAGACTTTTTCAGTCTGCAACATTTAATAGTGCTTTTATTTGGCTCAATAATTTACATAGGGATTCCCTATTTAATTTATAGAGCAATAATGGCAATAAAAAACATTAATTCGAGATTAAGTAAAATCGAAGAATCAATTAAGAGAATAGAAGAAAATCGACCTTCCTCAACTTAAATATTTTCCAACGATGGGCACTCTTCTTCCCACACCAAATGCTTTGGGTGAGACACGTATGATGGGACAAAACTGATTTCGCTTGTACTCGTTCATATTTACCAATTTCAGTACACGATCAACCAATGCTGTATCAAATCCTTGTGCTTTTATTTCAGCAGGGCCATTTCTTCTTTCGATGTATTGATATAAGATCTTGTCCAAAACTTCATAATCAGGCAGACTGTCGCTGTCTTTTTGATTCGGCCTTAGTTCCGCACTGGGTGCTTTAGTGATAATATTTTCGGGGATGATCTCTTTGTTACGATTGATATATTTTGCCAATGCATACACTTGCAATTTGTAGCAATCACCCAGCACACCCAATCCTCCTGCCATATCACCGTACAATGTCCCATACCCTGTTGCCAGTTCACTTTTATTAGAAGTGTTCAATAAAATATAACCAAATTTATTGGCAATACTCATCAATATATTACCCCGAATACGACTTTGCATATTTTCTTCTGCCAACCCAAACGGGAGATCATGGAACAAAGGTTTTACAGATGACAATAATGATTCATACACATCATTGATACGAATGATCTCATAATTGTTGTCGAGGTTACGGCTTAACTGAACGGCATCATCAACAGAATGTTCGGTTGAATAAGGTGAAGGCATCAACACCGCTTTTACATTTTCTTTTCCCAATGCTTCGCAGGCCAATGCTACTGTAACTGCACTATCAATCCCACCACTCGATCCAATGATGGCTTTTGTAAATCCCATCTTTTGAAAATAGTCTTTGATACCCAGGATCAATGCTGCATGTATTTGTGCAATATTCAATTCTTCTTCCAGACCATCCGGATTTAATTGCTTATTCGGCATTCTGCTGGCAGGCTCGATCACGGGTGCATCGATGGTCCCGTCATTATTCAATACAACTGATTCAATAGATTCTTGAAACATGGGTAATGCTTTGCAGAGATTGGCGTCTTTATCAAATATGAGGGAAGCGCCATCAAATACAATTTCAGTCTGACTTCCCACTGCATTGCAATAAAACATCGGTAACTTATATTTCAGCACATTGGCTTTGATCACCGATTTTCTGTCTTCATCATGTGTATAATCGAATGGTGATGCACTAAGATTGATCATCACATCAGGGGATTGCAACATCAATTTATCCATCGGACAAATTCTGTACAATACGTTATCATTGATATTCCAGATGTCCTCACAAATGGTTACGGCCAATTTCTTTCCTTTAAATTCTATTACTTTCCAATCATAAGCAGGTTCGAAATACCGGTACTCATCAAATACATCATAGGTAGGCAACAAGGTTTTATGTACTTCTGCTTTGATCTGTTTCTCGTATAAAAAGAAAGCTGCGTTAAATAAATTTTTCCCTTCCTTAATAGGATTATGAGCAGGAGAGCCTATCAGCACAGCAATCGTATCAGCATGTTGCTTTATCATATCGATGCTTTCATAGCATTTATTGATAAAATCGCTAAACTCTACAAAATCTCTTGCAGGATAACCGCATACGCTCATTTCACTGAAAACGATCAGATCGCCACCCTGTTGTTTCGCAGATTCGATGGCAGAAATGATCTTTTTAGTATTGCTTTCAAAATTGCCGATATGGTAATTCTGCTGTGCGAGAAATATCTTCATTTCACAAATTTCATGAATTGTTCCGAATTTTACGAATCATACATCGGAACTGTTCAGATTTGAATTATTAACAGAATCATTTGTGTGAATTCGTGTAATTCTCTTTAATTCGTGTAATGAAAAAAGTATGCATTCTTTTAATGATCGTTTCAACCTTTGCATGTAAGAGCAAGAAGAATATTCCAGATGTTTCTTCCATCAAGATCGATGTGAAAGTAGAAAGATTCGAGAAAGACTTTTTTTTAATGGATACCATTCATATTTCTGCTTCACTAGATTCACTCAATGTAAAATATCCTTCTTTCCTGAGAGATTATTTATACAATATTCTGGGTGCTTTACCACAACCTGATAGTGTTGTACGATATGTAGGCTTATTTAAAAAAGATTACCAGACCGTGTATGATGCATCCCAAAAAAAGATCCCCTCTTTCGATATTTATAAAAAACAAATAGAAACCGGATTTAAATATTTGAAATATTATTTCCCTGCTTATAAAACACCAGCTGCCATTATCACTTTCATCGGTCCGCTTGACGGGACAGCAAACGCCATTACAGCAAGTGGTGTGGCCATTGGCTTGCAATCTTATCTGGGCAAGGATTTCGCTGCCTATCAAACAGAATATATCAGAAATGTTTATCCCGATTATAAGTCCAGAAGATTTGAACCGGACTATATTCCCGTTAACTGCATGAAAGGGATCGTAGATGATATGTATCCTTACAAAGGAACAGGCCGGCCATTGATCGAGCAAATGGTTGAGACCGGAAAACGAGCATATGTACTTGATGCATTGTTACCCGAAACACCTGACAGTTTAAAAACGGGTTACACTGAAAAACAACTGGAAGGCTGTTTTAGTAATGAAAAAAATATCTGGAGTTTTTTTGTAGAAAATAATTTATTGTATGAAACAGAATCGAATCTCATCGGTGTGTATGTGAATGACGGTCCGAGTACCCCTGAATTAGGCCCTGCTTCTCCGGGTTTTATCGGGCAATTCATTGGATGGCAGATCGTAAAAAAATGGATGGACAAGAACAAATCAGTTTCTTTAACTGAGTTAATGAAAAAAGATCCGAAGGAATTGTTTGAAGAATCGAAGTATAAAGCCAATTAATTCATCTTGGCAGGAACGATCATTTCGAAAGAAGGTATGTTAACCGTAAATGTTTCTTTATTATTTTGGTTTTCCATTGTGTAAAAACCACTCATTGTTCCCATTTCTGTTTTTAGATTGCAACCACTCACATATTGAAACTGTTCAGCAGGTTTTAGAACAGGCTGAACACCAACTACCCCCTCTCCATCTACTTCGCGATGTTCACCATTACTGTCGAATATGAACCACTGTCTTTTCAATAATTTAACGGTGTAAGGATTGTGGTTTTCGATGGTGATCCGATAGGCAAACATGAATTCATGATTAGCAGGATTACTGTAATCAAACTGGTAGAAAGTTTCTACACTTATTTCAATGCCTTCGGAAATCTTAGATACCATTAAAAAATCGGTTTCAGTAAAGATAATAATTTGAAGAAATGAAATGGATAATTCTTCTTTAATGGGCATTATTTAACCCTAAATGGTAAATTACCTATACTTATTTTGCAATAAATACGAGCTCTTTAAAAATAAGTGGCCCTTCCCTGCTTATTTTTGCGCTACTTTCTCATCAGATCATCTAAAAAAAGTTATATGACAAAAATTGCAGTTGCCAAAGGAGATGGAATTGGTCCTGAAATAATGGATGCAGTTCTTCATATTTTCAACACTGCAAAAGTGCCCCTGGAATATGAGTTCGTTGATATGGGCAAATGGGTATTTGATAAGGGTTTCAGCAACGGTATGACACCCGACGCGCAGGAAGCCATTGAGCGATTGGGCATTTTGTTTAAGGGTCCAATGGAAACGCCCAAAGGAAAAGGCGTAAAAAGTATCAACGTTACCGCCAGAAAAACCTGGAATACATATGCCAATAAAAGGACTTTTCAAACCCTTCATGGCGTAAATACCGTTTTTAGCAAAGCTGGGATCCCGATCGATCTTACTATTGTTCGTGAAAATATTGAAGATACTTATGGCGGTGTAGAACATATGCTTACGCATGATGTGGCCTTAAGCCGTCGCTTTATTACACGCCCCGGAAGTTTACAACTGATCAAGTATGCTTTTGAAATGGCTAAGAAAAAAGGCACGAAAAGAATTACCTGCGGACATAAAGCCAATATCATGAAACTTACAGATGGATTATTTCTGGAAGTATTCTATGAAGTGGCAAAAGAATATCCCGAATTAAAAGCTGATGATGTTATTGTGGATGATCTATGTATGAAATTAGTTACAAGACCGGATCTTTTTGATGTAGTGGTATTGACCAATTTACAAGGTGATATTGTTAGTGACCTTTGCGCCGGGCTCGTGGGTGGTCTTGGCTTTGCTCCGAGTGCGAATATTGGTGATCATATTTCCATCTTCGAAGCGGTACATGGAACAGCACCTGATATTGCAGGAAAAAATATTGCTAATCCCACTTCATTGCTGTTAAGTGGCATTGGTATGTTGCGTCATTTGGGTTTAATGGAAAGTGCTGCCATGTTAGAAAACGCTTTATTATATACTTTGGAAAATGGAATTCATACCGGTGACTTTGGCGATAAAAATATTCCTTCTGTAAATACTACCGTTTTTGCTGATGCCATCATTGCAAATTTTGGCAAACTTCCTGCACTCAATGCGAAGCCTTCTTTAAAAGATCAGAAACCAACTCCTACTTTATTTAAATTAAGTCAGAACGAAATGATGGTTTCTAAAGAAAGGAATGATGAAACCATTTGCGGCGTAGATATGTTCATCGCAAGTAATGAGCAGCCTCAGGAGATCGCCACAAAATGTTTGAGGCATGCTGGCGTTAAATTCAAATTGGTCAGTATCAGCAATCGCGGAACACAGGTTTGGCCTACGGGAAGTGTGTACACCAATCTCGTTAACCAATTTAATGTTCGTTTTGAATCATTGGATGGACTTCCTTTAAATCAGCAGGATATTATAGGTCTATATGTTAGCTTAAGCGGCAATTTCAAGATCTGTTCATTGGAGTTATTGAATATGTGGGGTGACAAAAAAGCGTATTCATTAGCACAGGGGCAATAATTATTTTTATATAGGCTTTTGCTTTCCTGTTTGTAGATAGGTTTTCATATAACCGTCTTTACATTTCAATCATCTCATCAGTTAAGCTGATGGCAGTAAGAAAAACAGCATTACCATCATACATGACACTCTTATGAAAAAAATAATATTATCCATCATTATTTTATTCGTTGCAGTTGATCTTTCAGCACAAAATAATATTGTTGTTTTTCAAACTGATTTCGGATTAAAGGATGGTGCTGTATCTGCCATGAAAGGCGTTGCCAACGGTGTTTCAGCCGATCTGAAATTATACGATCTCACGCACGAAATTCCCGCCTACAATATTTGGGAAGCTGCTTATCGACTGGAACAAACCGTTCCTTATTGGCCTGCCGGAACTGTTTTTGTTTCTGTCGTTGATCCGGGAGTAGGCACTGAAAGAAAATCGGTTGTATTAAAAACAAACAGCGGTCATTTTATAGTTACACCCGATAATGGAACACTTACATTAATTGCAGGATCATTAGGCATTGCAGAGATCCGCCAGATCGATGAAGCTGTTAACAGAAGAAAGAATTCTGAAGCCTCTTATACATTTCATGGACGGGATGTATATGCTTACACAGCCGCCAGATTAGCATCAGGTGCCATTAGTTTCGAACAGGTGGGTCCATTAATTCCCAAAAAAGTGGTAACCATTCCTTACCAAAAAGCTGTGTTGGATGGCAAAAAGTTAAAGGGTAATATTTCTATACTGGATATACAATATGGAAATATCTGGACCAATATTCCTGCTGATCTGGTTAAAAACCTCGACCTGAAATATGGAGATACGCTTCATTGCATCATTTATCATAAAAATAAAAAAGTGTTTGAAGGCAATGCTCCCTACAGCCAAACTTTTGCTGCGGTTGCTGTAGGAAAACCACTAGCTTATCTCAACAGTCTGATGCAGCTTTCTCTCGCTTTGAATCAGGATAGCTTTGCAAATCGCTTTCATATTGGAAGCGGCAGTGAATGGAGTATGGAGGCGTTTATAAATCTAAAAAAATAATTTTAACAGGTTTCTGTCCTACTTAAACAAGTGAACTTGATAAAAACAGGGCTTAACACTTGCCGCAAATTCATTTTACCTTAATTTCACAGCTCAATTTAAAGAGCAATTGATTTATGGCAGAAGTGATTTTAATGCCCCGATTAAGCGATACCATGACCGAAGGTGTTATTGCAGGCTGGCACAAAAAAGTGGGAGACACTGTAAAAAAGGGTGATCTCTTAGCAGAAATAGAAACAGATAAAGCCACCATGGAACTGGAAAGTTACCAGGCCGGCGTATTGTTACATATCGGCACAGCAACCGGTGGCAAACTTCAGGTCAATGACCTTTTAGCCGTTTTAGGAACAGCAGGTGAAGACATCAGTGCAATCATTGCAGAACATAGTGGTGCTGCTGCCCCTGCTGCAAAAGCAGCAGTAAAAGAAGAACCCGTTGCTCCTCCAGCCAAAAAAGAAACACCTGCAGCATCAGCGATCGATATTAGTGCAATGGACGAAGTGGTATTGATGCCTCGTTTAAGTGATACCATGACCGAAGGTGTGATCGCAGCATGGCAGAAAAATGTTGGAGATACTGTAAAAAAGGGTGAAGTGCTGGCTGATATAGAAACTGATAAAGCCACCATGGAACTGGAAAGTTATAAAGATGGTGTGTTGTTGTTTCAGGGTGCTAAAGCAGGTGAAAAAATTCAGGTCAATGACCTATTATGCATCATCGGTAAACAAGGTCTGGATGTAAATGCAATTGTTGCAGCTGTTAAATCAGGTGGTCAGCAGGTTGCAAAGTCTGAAAGTCCGAAAGCAGCAACAGAAACCAAAGTTGCCGCAACAGCTCAACCTGCCAATCAGTCAACCGAAGCACCTGCGGTAGTGAATGAAGGAAGGATCTTTGCATCTCCTTTAGCTAAGAAGATCGCTACTGAAAAAAATATTGATCTCAAATTTGTAAAGGGAACCGGTGATAATGGAAGGATCACAAAGACCGACATTGATAATTATGTTCCGGCAACCGTCAAAAGTCAACCGCCAACCGAGGTTACTTCTACTCAATCAACATCTCAACCTATCAACCAGTCAACCGGTGTTGTAAGTTTTGATGAAGTTCCTGTTTCGCAAATGCGTAAGACCATTGCTCGCAGATTAAGTGAAAGTTTATTTACTGCCCCTCATTTTTATTTAACGATGAGTATTAATATGGACGCTGCTGTAGCAGCACGTGTTAAGCTCAATGAAACCAGTAAGGTCAAGATCAGTTTTAATGACCTTGTTTTAAAAGCAACAGCAGTGGCTTTGAAACAGCATCCAAAAGTGAACAGCAGTTGGCTGGGCGATAAGATCCGTTACAACCATCATATCAATATTGGTGTGGCAGTTGCAGTAGAAGAAGGATTATTGGTGCCTGTTATTCGTTTTGCGGATGGATTAAGTTTAAGCCAGATCGCTGTTCAGGTAAAAGATTACGCACAAAAAGCAAAAGATAAAAAATTACAACCCAGCGATTGGGAAGGAAGCACATTCACTATTTCCAATTTAGGAATGTTTGGCATTGATCAGTTCACTGCCATCATTAATCCGCCTGATGCCTGTATACTTGCTATTGGCGGTATATCACAGGAGCCTATTGTAAAAGACGGCCAGATCGTTGTTGGCAATATCATGAAAGTAACATTGAGTTGCGATCACAGAGTAGTAGATGGTGCCACCGGATCTGCATTCCTGCAAACGCTGAAAAGCTTGCTGGAAGAACCATTGAGAATGTTAGTATAAGAAAATATATTTGGTTAAATAAAAAGATCCGCTGATACAGCGGATCTTTTTTTATCTGAAATTGTCTACTAATTATTTCCGGTTGACATTGTTTTTTCTTCAACTACAAATAAAGGTATCTGTACTTCCACTTTGGTTCCTTTTCCGTGTGTCGATTCAATCGAAGATCTTCCGCTCATTGCATACACCCTTTCTCTGATCCCCAATAATCCGTGGCTTTGTGAAGCATCCACTTTATTTATGTCAAAGCCGATACCATTATCTTCAATGGTCATCGTTATTATTTCTTCATTTTTATGGATCGTAATTGTCAGATGAGTTGCCTTTGAATAACGCAATACATTAGCCAGGCTTTCCTGAAAGATCCTGAATAAACCGAGGTTGATCTCTTTGGTGAATTTTTCGTCTTCAACATTAGATTGAATTTCAGTTTTAATATCTGAATATCTCAGCAAGGTTTTGGTGTGCCACTTTATGGTTGCTTCCAATCCTATCTCATCCAGCATTGTTGGATGCAGCGAATTATACAGGTTTCTGCTTGATTCAATTGCCTCTTCTGCAATAGCGATCTGTTCTTTTATGATCTCCTGTACTTTGGAATTCTCGTTTTTTACATTCGACCTAAGCCATGCTGCATTCATGCCCAGTGCTGCCAGGTTTTGACTAAATTGATCATGGATTTCCTTTGCTATGGCTGTACGTTCTCGTTCGATCAGATTTTGTAAATGGATCGATAATTCTCTCAACTCATTATTAACCCTCATCAATTCCTTTTCTACCTTTTTTTGTTCTGTAAGGTCGATCGCAGTAAATGATATTCGTTCCGGTTCTCCTTTTTTGTCTTTATGCACAACGATTACTTCCATAACAGGGATGTCTTTCCCGCTTCTTGAAACAAAAGAATTGGTACCCACCCATTTACCATTATTCAGGTTTGAATCGTCACCATTTTTAATGATCTCCTTTGTTTCAGGAGTGCGGAATTGCGATACATTCAGATTAGTAATATCCTCATCTTCCGGTATCCCGAAAGCATTTCTGAAAGCCGGATTAACATACACAAATTGCTTATCAATATTAGCCATTGTGATATAGGCAGGTGAATTTTCAAGAATGCTTGTAAGATTCCTTAATTCATTTTCTTTTTGCTTTAATTCAGAGATATCTACTAGTGTAAGTGATATGTATTGCATTACACCAGACTTATCATTATGTACTATTGCCACTTCATAAACGGGAATTATTTCTCCCTTCCTATTTAAAAAATTTGCCTCGCCTAACCATTTGCCTTCTGCTATAAGCTTTGGCTCTTCAGCCTTCATTTTCGCTTTTGTTTCATCTGGAATGAAATCCAGACCGGACAGCTTTGTAATATCTTCATCTTCTCTGATCCCTAATTTTTCCTTTGCGGCTTTATTCACATATAATAAATTCATGTTCACATCAACGACCAATATATAGGCTTGTGAATATTCAATTATGTTAGCTAATTTTTCTAATTCTCTTTCTTTGGTCTTCAATTCTGTAATATCAATGGCATTACTTGAAATAAAAGAAGGATCACCTTTTTCATTCCTGTGCAGATACACTGCCTGCATGATGGGTATTTCCTTTCCAGATTTTGTTAACAGTACATTCTCGCCTTTCCAAAATCCTCTAGACATTACTTCGGCGATAGTTTCATCAATAGGTGCTGTTTTATTATCGAAAAAAGTAAAGAGGCTCAATTCTGACAGATCAGCATCGTCATCTATTTCAATTGCAGTTCTTGTGGCTTTGTTCATATAAGTTACCCTGAAATTCATGTCCATCGTACCGATCAGGGCAGATGAGTTATCGAGAATGTCAATTAGTTTATTGATCTCATTTTGCTGCAGTTTTCTTTCTGTTATATCGCGGATGATGCCCATGTATGTTCCATCAGGCAAAAGGCTGGATTTCATTTCAGCATACAAAGCAGTGCCATCCTTCTTCTTATATTTTCCTACCGTCAGTAAAAAACCTTCTTGTGGTACTTTTTCAAATTCAAAAGGCTTCTTGCTCAGATCTTTTGGAAATAAAAAGTCATTCACATTCATACTCAAGGTCTCCTCTTTTGTATAACCGAACATATCTTCTACAACGGAATTGACTTTTATGATCTTCCCTTCGCTATCTACAATCCCAATTACATCTTTTGCATTTTCGAATAAACTATTGAGTTCTCCCTGAGATTGTTCTAATTGCAGTTGAAATTGTTTTCTTTCATTGATATCTTTTAGAAAAAACGAAACACCATTAGAAGAAGGATAGAAGCTTATATTAAACCACTTATTATATTTTTCATTGAAAATATCAGTCCGAATATCTTGTTGGCTTGATACAGCATTTTGCAGAATATCTACTCCAGCAAAATTGGCAAAATCTTTCATCACATTTTTGCCAATTATTTCAGAAGAAGGTGTATTCAATAGATTTTCAAAAAACTTATTTACATAAGTAATATTTAGATCCTTATCAAATGCAGCGAAACCGTCGCTGATCCTTTCATACATTTCTGAAATTAAACTCGTTTGCTTCTTTACACGTTCTTCCAATCGGTCATTGACCGTGATCAATTCTTCGGAAATAGTATTTATTAATTTTGAACGTTGCCATATTCTGTAATACAAATAGCCCATGATCATCAAAGCAATCATTCCCAGCAAACCGAAAAGCTGAAATGTACTTTTCGCATTGGCATCATGTTCTTCCTGAAATGATCTTAATTGATCTCTGCCAAAGTCAGATACTTTATTGTATTGCTCCCGGAAGGGGGGATCAAACCGGTCTTCCCGAGCTATTAATTCTGAACTAGCAACTTTGGGATCTCCGTTAGTGCTTAATCCAAAGATCTCTTCAGAAAAAGACAGTTTCTTTTCTCCCAATGTTACCAGTTGCAATATTTCTTTTCGGGGTAAATGGTCACTATCTGACAATTTTCTGAGCTCCGTTAATTCGTTTGTAAATTTTATTGCTGATTCCCGAAATTTCTGAACAACAGCTTTATTCTTTTCTGCTGAGAGAATAGAAGGCCTTTCTGTTGATTCAATATCTGATTCATTTAATTGAAGATCATCCAGATGCCGCATCATCTTTAAAACGATCTGTTCTTCTCTGCTTTGGGAAACGGTAGTTTTAAGGCTGGAATAAGTTAGTAAATAAAACGTAAGCAATGTTATTGCTGTAATAATAAATCCACTGAAAATAAATGTCTTTGATTTATTTTGATTCATTTGACTAAGAGTTACTAGGGGGGTTAACTGTCACACTTTTGTCATACAATATATCTACTTTCTCTAAGAAAAACAGTGATATTTATTTCTTTATGAAAAATATATTTCGTATTAATTATTTTTTCTCTTATTCCTCCCAATCACAACCAATAGGGGCACCGGGTGCAATTTCTTTGTGCACAGGCAATTGTATGTCTTTGGGCTTATTGATCCTTTCAACGGCATAGGAATAATGCGGTTTTAAAGAAGGGGTTATTTTTATTTGCTCTTCACAATATTTTTTAATGCTTTGTAACCGATCGAAACAAATGGATCTAACTGAATAATTTGCCTGTTCACTCTGACTTAATCCCAGGATCCAGGTTAGCACCATCTGCTGCGTTTGCAATTGTATTTCCTTCTTCAATCCAATTTGCAGGTTTGTTTTCCAGGTTGTTTTGATGATAGCATCCAATACGGCATCCCATCCTAAAGTATTGGCTTCGGCTTTAAACTGCTGTAATCGATTGGCCCTTTCAGGATTGAATAAAAATTCCAGTTCATAATTGGTCAATGCTTCTGCTGCTGATAATGCATCGAAATTCATTCCCATTCTTTTCTGGAACAATTCACCCACATTATAATACATTGGCGGACGAGGAGGGATCAACCGAATGATCCTTTCAGGCAATGTCAATACATCTGCATTCAAGCAATTCAATGCTGCCTGCAAAGCTTTATCCTGTATGGCTTTGGGAAGGATCTGCGGCTTTTGCTGATTCAGATCTCCGCGAACACTGTAACTGTAATTCATACCACCGATCAGTTTGCACACTGCTTCGAGCTGATAGCGATGATAATTATAAACAGGCACCAATACATCTTCCAATTTAGTGAGAGGGGTATTTACAGGAACAGCATTTTCAGAAAAATGTTCCAAAGCTTTTTCTCTAACGGCCAATACATTTTTTAATTCATCTGCCGCATCATTTCCATTATCCCATAAATGTGCATAGGGATGAGAACCGCTTGCAGAACGTGCATCAGCGTCGGCAATAAACAGAATGCCATCATTCGTATTCTTCAGCAACAGATCATTCAATGCAGTTGCTTCATTCGTTCCTGCTGCAAATTGTGCATAGCCATAAGTAATGGCGCGTTTATCCCATTCACCAATTTCATTGGTATATACTTTCGTAAAATCTATTTCCCCTTTTTCATTTACAAATACATTGGGATGCGGATAATCCATCACTGAAGCGCGGTTGTTAAAACTGGATGCATAATTATGTTGTAAGCCCAGTGTATGTCCCACTTCATGTGCCGCCAGTTGCCGCAAACGCTGAATGGCAGCCTGTTTCATGGTTTCAGGAACAGGTTTCCCTGTTTCATAAGGAGACAGTAATCCGGTGAAAATGAGATAATCCTGTCGCACTCTCAATGATCCCAATGTAACCTGACCTTTAATGATCTCTCCTGTTCTGGGATCGGTAACTGATGCCCCATAACTCCAGCCACGTGAAGAACGATGCACCCAATTGATCATGTTATAACGGATATCCATCGGGTCGGCATCATCTGGTAATACCTTTACGATGAATGCATCTTTATATCCCGCTGCTTCAAATGCCTGATTCCACCAACGGGCACCATCCAATAAAGCAGAACGAATGGGTTCGGGTGTACCATTATCCAGATAATACACGATAGGTTTAACGGGTTCGCTGACAGCTGCTGTTGGATCTTTCTTTTCGAGCCGATGTCGTGCAATGAACATCTGCTGTATCTGATCGGAGAAGGGACTGCTGTAATCAAAATAAGAGATCCCGAAATATCCGCTGCGGATATCATAACGACGCGGTTTATAATTATTATCCGGTAACTGAACAAAGGAATGATGCATACGAACCGTGATCGCTTCTGCAGACGGTGATACACTGGTCACAAATCTTCCTGCATCCGAGCCTCCGGTAAATGTGATGCTTGCCTCAAACTCTGTATTCAAGGGAAAATTCTTTGTATTGGCCATATACATGGCTGATCTTGCCTCATTGAATGTGTAAGTGCCTTGTTTCATTTGACGAATCCTGTCGGCCACACCATGTGCATCACGTAAAAAAAAGAAGTGGCATCCACCAACACTTTATCGCCTTCATCTTCCTCGATGGTAAAACCGGCGATCGTTGACTGTGCAAATGATTCTTTCACTGCTTTTTTCTCATTGGCATCATTGCTCAGTGCACGGTAATTGTAATTAGGTTGCACCAACAATAATTTCTTTCCCACTTTATTGAAATATACGATCCTGGAATTGCCGATCTGTCCGCGATCCAAACCAATATCATTTGATCCCAATCCTGCGGGCAAAGAATTCACATACAAAAATTCCTGATCCAGTTTATCTACCTGTAACCAGATCTTTCCATTTGCAGCATCCCACCAAAAACTAAAGTATCCATCATAGCGTTTAAAATTCTTTGTCTTCTCTGCTATACGCGAAGATGTTTGAGCCACTGATAATAACCCAAATGCAGAAAAAATAAATACAAATAATACGCGCATGCTGTTGTTTTTTTTAATGATGAGATTCATTGTAATATAAAAAAATCCTGCCATTATTCAAAAAAATAACGGCAGGAATATTTACTATTTTGATAAAAAAGATGATTGATCTTTTTTAAAAATTATTGATCAAGAAACTATCCTTCAATAGGTGGGGTGGTAGTTACTTCAACTGCTGGCGCAACCACTTCAACAACAGGTGCAGGCGCAGGAGCCACTACCGGTGCGGGTTTCGGAGCAACTTTTTTAGGTGCCACTTTCTTCACAGCTTTTTTTACAACTGCTTTTTTAGGTGCAACTTTCTTCACCACTTTTTTTGCAACCGCTTTTTTAGGGGCAGCTTTTTTTACAACTTTTTTAGGAGCCGCTTTTTTAACTGCTTTTTTCACAACTTTCTTCACCACTTTTTTAGCTACTGCTTTCTTAGCAGCTTTTTTTATTACTTTTTTAGCAACTGCTTTTTTTACAACTTTCTTTACCGCAGATTTTTTCTTGGGAGCTGCTTTCTTAACTGCTTTTTTTGCAGCTTTCTTAACAACTTTTTTTGCTATTGCTTTCTTTTTAGGAGCGGCTTTTTTAACAGCTTTTTTTTTGCTTGACTTTGCCATAAAATGTATTGTTTGAATGATAGTGAAAAGATAAGAAAGGAAAGTTAAATATTATCTTTTGTATTCACGACATCATTCATCAGTTTTTTTTATTGTGTTTCTATCATTTCAACTTTACCATCCATGGTTGAGGCGATGAGATGATGCGCGTCAATTGGTCTTACAGTATTGATCATCGAATTATCCAACTTATGTATCCAAAGAATGGTTTGAGTTGCAGGATCGATCGCAAATACCTTTCCGTTTTTAGTCCCGAAGAAAACAACCCCATTCCTTTCTACGAGCATACTTGGAACGTGCTCATACCCAAAACCGCAATTCATTTTCCACGCAGCTTTCTGTTTCACAGCAGAAGCATCAAAAGCAACGATCGTATCATTCATGGTCTTTCCATAGATCCATTTCCCGTTCTCTGAAATGCCAATGGATTCACGGACCGTAGATTCATTGCTTCTCCACAAAGTTGAACCGTTATTGATATTGATCGCAGTGATGTAACGGTCGGGTGCTACCACAAAAACAATACTGTCTTTGATGACCGGAATGCAGGCAGCGGGTGAATAGTTAAGGACAGGCGAACCATTATTCCATTTCCAGATCAGTTGCCCGTTTGTTTTATTCAACGCATACAAATTGGTATCCCATGCACCGAAAATGATCTTTTCAGCATGGATGACAGGAGTACTCATAATAGGCCCGTTCAATCCGGTAAAAACCCAGATCTGTTTGCCACTGCTCATATCAAGCGCAAAAAAATGATGATCACCGGTTCCTATATAAACCACATTATTTTCAATCAACGGGGATCCCAATACTGCTGCATTTGCCCGGAACTGCCAGATCAGTTTCCCTGTTGTTGCATTCAAACAATAAACTTTACCATCGCCAGAACCAATGACCATCTTTTCTTTGAAAAGTGCAGGAGAAGAGTAAATAGCAGCGCCGGTTGCAAAAGCCCACTGCTTTTTTCCATCCGTACTATTCACTGATTGGATCACACCTTTGCTGTTTCCGAAAATCACAGATCTATCATTGGCAGCCGGCGTGGAAATGATATTCGCATCACTGCTGAATACCCATTTTGTTTTCGCGACAGTGAATGTATCATTCACTGCATAGGATGGCCGTTCAAAATTTTTATTGACTCTGCTATAATGATGATCCTCGATCCTGATCTTTCTCCAGGCAGGCAATGTTTTCAATCCGGGTTTTCTTTCAGAAAAAATGATGGAATCCTTATTCACTTCTACAATATTATATCCACCGATGCTTTCTTTTGCCCTAAGATTGGAACGTCCCATCGTACCCGGAATATCTTCAAAATCATACGCATGATTCGCATGTCCGTGTCCGCAAAGAATGGCAATGGTATTGCGTGTCTTCAACGCATCAATCGCTTCATACCAATTATCCAGACTGTTATCGAGAGGATAATGATTCAGGAAAATAAGAGGCTGATCTGTATCAATCTTTTTCAATTCATCCTTCATCCAATTAACAGCATCACGGGGAATATGTCCGTCGCTCATGCGCAAATACGGACCTGATGCACAACCCATAAAAACAATTCCATTGTATTTGAATAGGAATTTATCGTCGCCAAAGACTTCCCCAAAAGTTACAGCGCCACTTTCGCTCCAGCCTGTATCGTGGTTACCGGGAATAATATAATATTTGATGTGCAGGCTATCCAGTATTTTTTTAGCCAATTTGATCTCTTCATCTTTGCCCAATTCAGTGATATCCCCGGTGATCACCACAAAATCGAGATCCTTTATTTGATTGATATCGGCAACCGTTCTCCGCAGATCTTCTTCCGCGCCACCATTCGGCGATCCGATATGTGTATCGCTGATAAAAGCAAACTTGAATGGTTTTATTTGTGCCTGAATTAACTGAATACAAAGAATGGATATAAAAACAAAAGCAACTTTTTTCATGACAGAAAGTTAGTGAACTGTTATTGAAAATGTGGTTGCATATTTAATTCATAATTTTGAAGTATGAATAAGCAGAAGAAAACAGTCGTTCTTGGCGCATCTGATAATCCTTCCCGTTACAGTTATTTAGCAGTGGAAAAGTTGACAAAACATCAGCATCCTGTTATTGCACTTGGCAGAAAACAGGGTACTATCGGCAATACCAGCATTTTGACTGATCGTCCCAAGATCGAAGGGGTCGATACTGTCACCCTGTATTTGAACGAACAGCATCAGAAAGATCTTTACGATTATATTCTATCACTTCATCCCAAACGCATCATCTTTAATCCCGGTACAGAGAATGAAGAATTATTCGATCTCGCCAAAGCCAATGGTATCGAGGCTTTGGAAGCATGTACTTTGGTGATGCTGAGTACGGGACAATATTAGGCTATTAGCTGTTAGCCTTTAGCTATTGGCTAACAGCTATCAGCTAAAGGCTCTTATTAACGGTTGTTAATAATATATTATTCCAAACTTGTATTTTGAATAGGCTTTACTGCTTAATTTCAAAAAACCTTAATACTATGCGTTGGAGAAAGTTTAACGGTGAGACCATTAACCTGCCAATTAAAGATGCTGTAGAAGAGGCGATAAAAAAAGAAACGGCAAAGAACACACATCTCAAAGTTTGCATCGGCACAGACAGTCAGGTAAAAGGCGAAGACACCGAATTTGCAACAGTCATTGTTTTTCTGCGTGAACACAATGGCGGATTCATGTACATCCACAACGAAAAAACAAAGACCCGTTACCACATCAAGGAACGGATGCTGGTAGAAGTTGCCAAAAGCATTGATATTGCCTATGCTTTGTGCGATCTTTTTATCAAGTATCAGGTGGAGATGGAAGTGCATGCCGACATTAACACCAACCCAAGCTTTAAAAGTAATGATGCATTAAAAGAAGCCATGGGGTATATTCTGGGAATGGGCTTTGCCTTTAAAGCCAAGCCGGAAGCTTTTGCCAGCAGTTGCTGCGCTGATAAAGCGGTGAATTAATGGTGGATGATGTTGGATGTTAGATGCTAAATGTTAAATGGGGTAAACGCTTCGTTAGTAAAATTGTCTCCAGATTATTTTGTATTTCTCGTCCAAGAGGCTCCTTCGGAGCAACGATGTTTTTTATTTCTCGCAAAGACGCTAAGACGCAGCGACGCAAGGTTTTAAATGCTTCTCTTATCCCATGTGTGAAACTGACTTTTTCATTTTCTCGAAACGCAATATTTTTTATTGATCCCTATCCTCTTGGAGGAAAGATGAATTTGTCTTTTACCAGTTCATTATTTTGCTGAATAAAATCCAGGATCTCATCTCTACCCGTATTTTTTTCTGCACTGGATACGAATGACTGGGGTAAAAATTGCCAGGTCTCTTTTAGTTTATCCAGAAATGCTTTTACATTTCTTGCAACTACTGCGGGTTTTTCTTTATCAGCTTTGGTGAAGACCAATGCAAAGGGAACTTCCCATTTGTCGAGTTGGTTCACAAATTCAATATCGATATTCTGAGGCGAATGTCTTGCATCGATCAACACGAACACTTTTACGAGATTCTCTCTTTTACGCAAATACCCGTCGATCATCTGCTCCCATCTTCTTCTGTCGCTCTGCGAACGTTTGGCATAGCCATAACCGGGAAGATCCACCAGAAACCATTTCTCCTTCGGTGCTTTTTCTTTGGCTGAACTTTCTATTTCGAAATGATTGAGTAATTGTGTTTTGCCCGGAGTGGAGGATGTTTTGGCCAGGTTCTTCTGCTTCACCAGCATATTGATCAAGGAGGACTTGCCCACATTAGATCTGCCGATAAATGCATATTCCGGCATGCTGGGTTTAGGGCATTTATCGAATGTGGGTGAAGAGATAACGTAACTGGCTGTCTTGATCTGCATGCTGCAAAGATAGCAATAAGCTGTAACGCGGATTTTGGCAATTATTTTTATTTAAGATTTTGACTTTTAAATCCACTCTTAAAGAATAGGAAGTCTATTCGAGCTATAATCTAATTAATATCAGAATTTAAAACTAGGCAATCACACCTTTTAACTTTTGCTGGCATTGTTACAGGCTTTGACAATGAACTATTGGGTTCTAATGTTCGTTCAAAAGTTGTTGTCTTTTCTTTTACTTCATTGCCGTTATTATCAAATCCTATTATTTTAATCATTACATTATTATGAACCCTTGTTGAATTATTTTTGATAACAATATCAACTGTTGATGTAAACAAAAGGTCATGTACTCTTGAACATTCAACTGAAACATCCGCTGTTTTAGGTAGATTAACAACTGAATTTACATCATATCCTTTTTTTGAAAGGTAAAGTGCAAAAATAGCAATTGCAATAATTACAAAAATTATGATGGTATTTCTTTTCATATTTAAAATTATTAA
>CAIKTE010000334.1 GCA_903830285.1 uncultured Chitinophagaceae bacterium
AGCTTCAGCCAATAAAACATTCATATGGCCGGGCATACGTCCAGCAACAGGGTGAATGGCATATTTTACTTCCACTCCTTTTTCTTCGAGTAATTTTTCCAGTTCATGACAGGTATGCTGTGCCTGTGCAACTGCTAATCCATAACCAGGAACGATGAATACTTTTTTGGCATAGCTCATCAGCATGGCTGCATCGGTAACTGTGATCTCTTTATAATTACCGGCTTGTTTTGCCGGACCACCGGCGGCAACATGTTTGGTACCGAATGAACCAACCAATACATTCATCAAACTTCGGTTCATGGCTTTACACATCAATATCGTTAAGAGTGTACCTGCTGCACCTACCAGGATACCACCTGTAAGCATCACTTTATTGTTGTATAAAAACCCGCCGCAAGCTGCTGCTACACCTGTGAATGAGTTCAATAGAGAAATAACAACAGGCATATCTGCACCACCAATGGGCAATACGAACATTACACCATATACCAATGCCGTAAGTATTGTTATTAAAAACCAGATATTAGTAACAGATGTATTAGACCAATAAGTAAGACCTGCAACAACCATGATAAAACCAAATACGAGCAGGTTAACGATATGCTGACCCTTGAATGTAAAATCTTTGATTCTACCATTCAATTTACCCCATGCGATCATACTTCCTGCAAAAGAAACACCACCGATGATGGCTCCTGCGCTGATCGTAAAATAATGACCGAATGGAACAACTGCAGCAAAACTATTTGAATCCAACCTGAACTCTCTATACACATGATCAAACTCAACTGCAGAGATCAATGCAGCACAAGCACCACCCATACCGTTAAACATACTTACCATTTCAGGCATGGCCGTCATCTTTACTTTTTTGGCAGCCAATGTACCAATGATGGAACCAATGATCAAGCCTGAAAATATCCAGGCATAATTATGTAAGCCTTGTCCGTCTTCGGTTTGATACAAAAAGATAGTTGCAAAAATGGCGATGGACATACCACCTGCCGCTATCAGATTTCCTTTGCGTGCCGCTAAAGGATTGGAAAGCATTTTTAAGCCGAGAATAAAAGTTACCGAACCAATGATGTAAGCAATTGTAAGTATATCGAGTTGCATAGTTTCTTGTAATTGGAGTAAATAAATGAGTCTTTTTTATTTTTTCTTCTTAAACATTTCAAGCATTCTATCGGTAACTACAAATCCACCCACCACATTCAATGTTCCAAGCACTACTGCTAAGAATCCTAATACCAATGCCAGATAATTATCGGTACTTGCTTTACCCATAACGATGATGGCACCTATAATTACCACACCATGGATCGCATTGGCACCGCTCATTAAAGGGGTATGCAATACACTGGGCACACGGCCTATTACTTCGATACCGAGAAACACCATCAGTATCACGATATAGATCATCTGCTGATTCTCTGTAACCAATTTTAAAATATTTTCCATTGATATTCTTTATTTGAGATTTATGATTTGAGATTCTTCAACACTAATAACACAAAAGCTATTAAACCAATAAACCCTTTACTCTTTCATTCACTACTTCCCCGTTATTGGTAATGCAGCATCCTTTTACGATATCATCTTCAAAGTTCAAATGCATTACTCCTTCTTTATTGATGATGAGCTGCAAAAAGTTCAAAACATTCTTACCATACATTTTACTGGCATCGAAAGGCATTCCGCTTGGAAGATTACTATTGCCCAAAATGGTAACACCATTTGCCGTAACGATTGTCTCATTGTTTTTGGTCAGAGGTGTATTGCCTCCTGTTGCCGCAGCCAGATCAATGATGATACTGCCGTTCTTCAATGAAGCGATCATGGCTTCAGTTAATAAGATCGGTGCTTGCTTACCGGGGATCTGTGCAGTTGTAATAATGATATCTGCTTTAGCAACGGCTTCTGCAATTCGGGCCTGTTGTTTTTGTTTGTATTCTTCCGTTTGTTCCACCGCATATCCACCTGCTTTACTGGCATCGGCTGCACCTTCTACTTCAACGAATTTTGCGCCAAGGCTCATTACTTCTTCTTTTACGGCAGGGCGTGTATCAAACACTTCGATCACCGCACCTAAACGTTTGGCAGTTGCAATGGCTTGCAAGCCTGCAACACCGGCACCCAATATCAACACTTTAGCAGGAGGAATACTTCCGGCAGCTGTCATGAACATGGGAAAATATCTGGGAAATAAGGTAGATGCTAATAATACTGCACGATAACCTGCGATATTAGCCTGACTGCTCAGCACATCCATACTTTGTGCACGGGTGGTACGTGGAATGGTATCCAGACTAAAGGATGAAATACGCTTTGCAGCCCATTGCTGCATGGTTGTGAAGTTGTAGAGAGGTTGATATACGCCGATCAACACAGCATTGCTTTTCAAAGCTGCAATATCTGTCTCCGCTAATGTACTGATGGAAAATATAAGGTCACTTTGTTCCAGGAGTTGCTTGCGGTCCCCTACTTTAATCCCTTTCGCCGAGTATGCTTCATTAGATGCAAAAGCAGCACTGCCTGCACCAGCTTCTACCCAAACTTCCACATTCTTTTTCAATAAGGCTTCGGCCTGTTCAGGCAATAATGAAACCCTGTTTTCTCCTTTCGGTTCTTTAAGTATCGCTGCGATCATTCGGTAAAATTATGAGCCGTGAAATTATCGTATTTAGAATTAGGAAAAATGACAATCATCATACTGGCCGAAAAATGTGGAAGAGAATGTTAAAAACAATGGTTTATAAAAGCAGAAGGCAGGATAAGAATGTGCCCGGTATTGCATTGCATTCCATATGCCGGCGCTAATTCGGTATGTTTTTTATACGATTTATTTGAAATATAAGGGCAGAAATTAACAGAAAATATTTCTGATTCAAACTTTGAGTCTTAGGGTCTTGCCGGCTAGAATTAAAATCGGACAGAAAAATGCTGCTTTATTTTGAATTCATCCCTCAACAAGACAATTCCAATAAAGAAAAGATCGATGGTCATGGTAACAGCTTGATGGTCTTGAACGTATTGCCAGGCTTGTTCCATTTCTTTACTCCAGTGAATATCATCTAAAATGAGAATGCTGTAATTATTGGATTTCGCCAATAGCTGGTTGAAGTAATTTACCGTGGGCTGATAGCGATGATTGCCGTCTATAAAAGCCAGATCAACAGTAGACAAGGATGACAGTGTAACCGGCAAAACATCATCAAAATTTCCCTGTTTCAAATCAATATTATTCAATTTAAGTTTAGAGAAATTTTCTTTTGCAATGTTTGCAATTGAAGAAGCGCCCTCCATGGTAATAACTTTTGCATCGGTTTTTGCAGAAGCCAGATAAGCAGTAGTGAGGCCCAAAGAAGTTCCTAACTCTATAATAGTTTGGGGTTGATAATGATCAACTATTCTGAATAAAAGCTGGGAATACTTTTTTGGCTTGAGTGAAGACTTTGCAATTGTTGCAACAGTTCTTGTATTCTCTTTTATGGTTCGTGAACCTGCTCCAAGATCCTCGATCTGCAAAATACGATCATCCATTAATAATGCTTGCCTTAACCCTTCAATATTCTCATAAGCATAAAATGATCTTTTATCATTCAACACTTCATCGATCAGTTCAAACACAAATGGAGAATGCATTCCATGACCTTTACTATTGGAGGATTTAGCATAATAGTTCAGGTACTTTATTGCAAGTTGTGTTTTCGAATACATCAGATCTTTTCTTGTTGGTAAGGTAATCTTTGCAAAAGCCAAAGTAATGCATAAGCAGCAATATAGAGGCAAGCGTAATTGAGAATTTTGATCAGCAGCACAATATCGAAAGATGAAATTTCAAAATTCAATAGCACGTCAGTTTTATCCCACCAAAGTAAAAACAGCAGCAGTAAAGTCAGCAAAATACTTTTCTGAAATCTTTTGAACACAAACAAAAACGGCAGGAGCATAATTAAGCCCATTCTCACATCAAACCAACCGAAATGATAATGATAGGAAACATCTTGAAGCTTGAATACATGTATCAGCCGGTATATTCCATACAATTGTCGTGCAACAAAAAAAGAATGAAAGATCAGTAATACATTACAAACAGCCACTAATCTGAATAACACAATTTTGTATTTATTGCTTACTGAAATAAGAATGAATAGAAGAATGGGAATTAAATAACGATAAGCCGAATCAACAAATTCCATACGGGTTATTTATGTTTCCATAATTGAAAACTGAAAGGATAAGCATGTTTGGCATCGGCTGAAAACTCAATATCGGATGCTATTTGCCATTTGTTTGAATCTATCTCAGGGAAAAAAGTATCTCCGTCAATTTCGGTATGAACCCTGGTCATGTAGATCTGATCGGCTTTTTCAATGGATTCTGCATAGATCTCCCCGCCTCCTGCAACAAATAGTTCCTTGTAATTATGGGATTTTGCCAGAAAAACAGCATCGTCGAAAGAATGAACAACAGTGATTCCTTCAGCGGTCCAGCCCTTTTGTCGGGTGATCACAATATTGAATCTTCCCTTCAATGGTTTATTGCCCAGCGATTCAAAAGTTTTTCTGCCCATTACTATGGCATTGCCCCAGGTTGTATTCTTGAAGAATGTTAGGTCTTTGGGTAATTTCCAGAGCAATTGATTATTGCTGCCAATGGCATTATTTGAAGATGCAGCGACAATAAGGGATATAATCATATTGCAATTTACGAACTTAGATTCACGAAGTACTATTTAGGGCATGACAGTTCTAAGTTGCCGTTTATATTGCCACCGGTGCTTTGATATGCGGATGAAACTGATAATTTTCTAAAATAAAATCTTCGAATTGGAAACTAAAAATGTCTTTTACTTCAGGATTGATCTTCAAAACAGGTAAAGGATACAATTCGCGAGACAGCTGCAGTTTAGCCTGTTCAATATGATTATTATACAAATGGACATCACCGAAAGTATGGACAAAGTCACCATACTGCAAACCACATATCTGTGCCATCATCATCGTCAGTAATGCGTAGGATGCAATATTAAAAGGCACCCCAAGAAAAACGTCTGCACTCCTCTGATATAACTGGCAACTTAGTTTCCCTTCCGCTACGTAAAATTGAAAAAGGGAATGACAGGGCATTAAAGCCATTTTGGGTAATTCAGATACGTTCCAGGCACTTACGATCATTCTGCGGCTATCCGGATTCCTCTTTATTTGGTTTACAACATCTGTAATTTGATCGACTACGACATTATTCGCTCCTTCCCAGCTTCTCCATTGTTTGCCGTAAACCGGACCAAGGTCACCATTTGAATCAGCCCATTCATTCCAGATACTAACGCCATGCTCATTCAGGTATTTAATATTGGTATCTCCATTTAGGAACCAAAGCAATTCATAAACGATGCTCTTTAGGTGCAATTTCTTGGTGGTCACCATTGGAAAGCCTTTTTGTAGATCAAATCGCAGCTGATAGCCGAAACAACTGATAGTGCCGGTACCGGTGCGGTCGGTTTTAGAAGCACCATGATCTAAAATATGCTGAAGAAGCTGATGATATTGTTGCATGCCTGCAAAGTAAACAACCTGCAAAGAAAATGATTGAAATTAATTTTTATTGGGGATTACCTGTTAATTAAACCGGATTAAAAAGTCCTTAGAAACAGTGTTGTGATTGTAGTGATTTATCCTACATTATCCATAAAATATTTGCAGTTGAAAAATAAAGAAATTACATTCATCTGCTTTTTGGTGTAAAGCAAGTTAATTCCAATAATTACACCGCTATGAAATTACCGATGCAAAAAAGAGTCCTAACTATCAGTGCAATTGCTATTATAATAATAATTGCACTTGTGGCGATTATTTCCTTGAATCAAGTTAAAAAGGTAGACACGACTACAAAAGACCTCATTCAAACCCAGGATTTATTATTACAAATCCAACAACTAACCGCCCTTACCGTCCATTTTGAGATTGATGCAAAAAGCTTTTCTATAAAAGAAAATGCCGATGATGACTTCAAGAAGCAAAGTGCCCTGATTACATATAAGATCTCAGCATTAAAGAAAGAAAAAATAGCGAATCCGGAGGAGCAGTTTTTAATTGACAGTTTTATCACTGCCATAACATCCAGTCTTAGATTTTCAGAAAAGATCATTGATGCAAAGAAAAACGGCAAACTAAGCCGCAGCAGCGAAATCATCGTTTTAAACGAAAGCAAGCTAAAAAAAGATTCAGTGAAGAGTTTTGCTGATAAAGTAGACGTCATTGAAAATCGGCGGAACCAAAAAGAGGAAACCGACATCATCAATGAGGTAAAGACTTTAAAAAATATTTTTTATGTCCGAATTGGCGTCATTATCATTCTTGGACTTATCGTTTTCTACAAATTAAGAAGCGACCTCTCCCGTCAAAGAAAGCTGAATGAACAGTTAAGCTATATGGCTGCATTGATGAATCAGACCGGAGATGCAATCGTTTCTTCAAATAACGAAATCATTCAAACCTGGAATAAGGGGGCGGAGAAAATATACGGATATAAGCAAGAAGAAGCTGTTGGCAAAAATGTCTATTCCATTATCCGCACTAAAATGAATGAAGCCGGAAAAAAAGAATTTGCCACTACTATTGAGAACAAAGGAAAATGGGATGGAGAAGTAATTCATACAAATAAGAATGGCGATGATATTAATCTCTTAGTATCCATCACTAAAATCGATGATAAAAATTCAAATACATTTTATGTATCGATTGCGAAGGATATTTCTCAGAAGAAGAAGGATGAGGAAAAAATAAAGCATTTGGCTTCGGTTATTCAATCAACCAACGATGCTATCTATACAACAGATAATGACTTCTGCATTAAAAGCTGGAACAAAGGAGCAGAAAAAATGTATGGCTATACAGAAGATGAAATACTGGGGAAAGTGGAATACAAGGTCCTTCCGGCTTATCATCCTGTTTTTTCAGTGCAGGATGTCCAGAATTTTGAAAAACAGGGCTATTATAAAACGGAAAGCACACATAGAAAAAAGAATGGGCAGGTATTCATTGTGACCATTTCAGTTACTTATCTAAAAGATGAAAACGAGATCACAAACGGTTTTATAATAGTTGTTAATGATATTACCGAGGTAAAGCAATTAGAAGGAAAACTTAAAAATTTCAACGAAAAGCTGGAAACCGAAGTAATTGCCAAGACCAAGGAACTAAATGATGTGTTCGGAAGGGTAACGGAAGGATTTATTGCTTTAAACAATCAGAAATGCTTTACGTATGTAAACAAGAGAGCGGGAGAAATATTTAAACGAGACTGGAGAAACCTGATCGGCAAAAATATTGAGGAAGAACTCGGAGAAATAGGCGAGAATTTTTTTAAAGCGTATGAAAAAACAATTAAAACACAGCAGTACATCTATTTTGAAGACTTCTTTACAAATTTTAATAGTTGGATCGAGATTCACTTTTATCCGGCTGCCGATGGAGTCTCCGTTTATTTTAAGGATGTTACCGAACAAAAAAATATACAGGAAAACCTTATTAAGCTGAATTACCGATTCAGGAATCTTGCTTCGCACCTTCAAAATAGCAGGGAAGAAGAAAGGATCAATATAGCCAGAGAAATACATGATGAATTAGGGCAAATGGCCACTGCTATTAAAATTGATCTCAGTTGGATGAAGAAAAAAATAAAAGGCGATAATGAAGAAGTAAAAGCAAAAATGGATAATACTATTCTTGAATTGGGAGATATGGTAAACTCAATAAGACGGATAGCCCAGGAATTAAGGCCAAGCATTTTAGATAATCTTGGTTTAACGGCAGCAATTGAATGGTATTGCGGAGATTTTCAGAAAAGAACAACAATTCAGTGTAAATTTAATAACGAAATAGGTGATGTGAAGTTGAGTGATAATGTGAAGACGAATTTATTTCGCATTTGTCAAGAGTCTTTAACGAATGTGATGCGTCACTCTTCAGCAACAAAAGTTGAGTGTACGATACAAAAAGAAGGCAATAAAATAATTTTAATTGTTATTGATAATGGAGAAGGTTTCGATACTTCACAGAAAACAAAGTCACTCGGATTATTGGGTATGCAGGAAAGAGCATTATTGATCAACGGTGAATTGACAATTGAAAGTTCAAAAGAGAATGGCACACGAATTAAAGTTGAGGTTGAATTATAAATATTTATTTATTTTATTAAAAATGTTTAGTTATGAAAATTCTTATTGCAGATGATCACAGTGTTGTAAGAAAAGGTTTAAGATTAATATTAACAGAAGAATATCCACACGCTCAGATCGACGAAGTCCCTGATGCAGTTGATCTTTTAAAGAAAGTTTCAAAAGAAACTTATACCGTTATCATTTCTGATATTACAATGCCGGGAAGGTCTGGTGTAGAAATCATCAAAGAAGTAAGAGAATACGCCCCTAAAACCCCAATACTCGTTTTAAGTGTACACGCTGCAGAAGAATACGGAGTTCGCGCCATTAAAGCCGGAGCATCCGGTTATCTTACAAAAGACAGTGCACCGGATGAATTGGTTAAAGCAGTAGAGTATATCTTAAGAGGTAAAAGATACATTACTCCCGAAATTGCAGAATTACTTGCCGATTCTTACGGTGATAATTTTGATAAAGCAGCTCATGAAAGCTTATCCGATAGAGAATTTGAAGTAATGAAATTAATTGCCGCAGGAAAAAGTATTTCCGATATGGCAGAAATGCTTTCCTTAAGTGTAAATACAATAAGCACTTACAGAGCAAGAATCTTAGATAAAATGCATATGCGCTCCAATACAGAAATAATCAAATATGCTATAGAACACAAGCTGGTTTAATAAGCCTACATCCCATAGTCATACTCCTTCCCAATTTATTGTAGTATTAAAACTACTTAATGAGTGTTATTAACTACTCATGTCCATCATTTACACTACTTATTTTTCACACAATTCACTATTTGACTAGTCTTTTTCCTAAAGCACCTTTACATCAGTAAATGCTTAAAAGGAATCACTAGAAAGGAACATGCTAGACAGTATAAAAGAAGTTTCAGAATAGGGTCCCGAATTTAAAATCCATTGAAAACCTATAAAACCAATTTCTATGAAAAATACGACTCAAATATTGTATCCTTCTTGGGTCGATTTTAAGATTCTTGATTTAAGCTATTTATACTATACTGGCAGGTGTACTTATAAATAGTTAAAAGAGCAAGCAATGTATCATATCTGGTACTGCTTGCTCATTTTTTTTAACCTCCACAAGTTCTTTGCTGATTGATAGCAAGGCTGAGAATTGAAAAAATACTCAGCAGGTTGCTTATTGCCCTGACTCAAATAAAAAAATAGTCAAGTGCATGGGTTTGCTATATAATATAATGATTTTATATAATGTATAATGAAAATCAAATCTTCCATAACGTTTCTTTTACTTCTAGTTTTTTCTATTTTGAATGGACAATCTAGTCAAGTGCCCTTTGGTGTAACGCTTTGCGGAGCAGAATTTGGTCAGAATAATCTTCCTGGAATTTTGAATACAAACTATATATATCCTGAAGAAAATGAAGTTTCCTATTTTGCTAAAAAAGGAGTGCAGATTATTCAGTTGCCTATCAGATGGGAAAGAATACAAAGAACATTAGGTGGACCTTTAGATACAAAAGAACTTTCACTGATCGAAAAATTCTTAGACGAATGTTATGTAAGAGATATTCAGGTTACTTTAATTATGCAGAATTACGGGAGATACAAAATCAATAATGTAGAATATATCATAGGAAGTCCTCAAATTTCCCGAGCCAATTATAAAGATGTTTGGAAAAAATTAGCAACAGCTTTAAATAAAAGGAAAAATATCTATGCTTTCAGCATTATGAGTGAACCTAACCATATGGAAAATTATTCATGGTTCGAATCTGCACAACAAGCTATAAATGGAATAAGAGAAGTGGATAGAACACACACTATTTTAGTGGATGGAGATAATTATTCTGGACCTGAAACGTGGGTTGATTATAATGATCAGTTAAAAAATCTCATTGACCCTGCAAATAGAATGATGTTCAATGCTCATTGTTATTTTGACGAAGACCGTTCTGGGGAATACAAAAAATCATATTCTACTAGTGGTGCAAATGAAATGACTGGGGTAAATAGAATTAAACATTTTGTTGAATGGCTACAGAAAAATAATAAAAAAGGTTTCGTGGGTGAATTTGGAATACCAAATAACGACAATCATTGGTTTGCTGTTTTAGATAATTTTCTTCAATACCTAACAGCCAATAATATTGGCGGATGTTATTGGGCAGCTGGTCGTTGGTGGAAAAATTACCCATTGTCAATCGAACCTTCCGGAAATTCAGACAAACCCCAAATGAACTTGTACACAAAATATTTAGTACAGAACAACAAATCCGCAATTGCAAAAAATACCAAACCTGACGTTATTGATCCTATATATTCCTCCTATGCTTCAAATTCCCTTAAATAATACCTAAACCGTTGTATTTAAATAGTAAAATACTTCCAAAAAGAAATTTAAAGAGCATCTATTTCGGAATTTAAAATAGATGAAATATGAAAAATGTAGTAATAATTACTACATTTTGTATTA
>CAIKTE010000335.1 GCA_903830285.1 uncultured Chitinophagaceae bacterium
CAAGAATTATGAACAACAACAATGGCTGTTTAAACAGCGCATCACTGCAGTATGCGGACCCAATGGCAGTGGTAAAACAAATCTGCTTGATGCTATTTATTATTTATGTTTTACCAAAAGCTATTTTTCCAGACAGGATGCTCAAATTGTTCAACAAGGCAAATCGGGATTAAGGGTAGATGGTATTTTTTTAAAGGACAAAAAAGAGCAGGAACTGGTTTGCATCATTCGAGAAAATAACAGAAAAGAATTTTGGTCGAATGGTGAGGAATATAAAAAGTTCTCGGAACATATCGGCAAATTTCCCTGTGTGATGATCGCGCCTGATGACGTTGAATTGATCACCGGTAACAGCGACGAAAGAAGAAAATTCATTGATACTATCCTATCACAATGTAATGCTGATTATTTGCAATGGCTGATCAGTTATAATAAGATCCTGCAGCAACGAAACAGTTTATTGAAAGCGGCTGCGGAAAACAATCGATTAGATGAATCGCTTTTAGATACTTTGGATGAACAGCTTGCCGAAAAAGGTCGATCGATCTTTACTGCAAGGAAAGAATTTACAGAAGAGTTGATCCCTGCTTCCATCAATGCGTATCAAAGCATCGCACAGAAAGATGATGCAATAAAGATCAGCTATGACAGTCAGTTATTAAAAAATGATCTGCTTGAATTACTGCAGATCAACCGGCAAAGAGATCTGTACTTGCAACGTACAGGCTTCGGCATTCACAAAGATGATATAGAGATTTTGATGAATGAACAATCGTTTAAAAATATTGCATCGCAAGGACAAAGGAAGAGTTTACTATTTGCATTAAAGTTGGCTGAGTTTGAAATACTGAAAAAACAAAAAGGCTTCACCCCTGTTCTCTTATTGGATGATGTGTTTGAAAAATTAGACGCTGAAAGAATGCACAACCTGCTGCATAAAGTTTGTATCGAAGAGAACGGCCAGGTTTTTATTACTGATACGCATGCAGAAAGAATGGAATCGCAACTGAAAGCGATTGGTGCTGCATATGGATTGATCGAGTTATGATCAAGAGTATAAGCATGCTACCAAAGGGATTTCTTTGGAAAGGAACTACAACTGTTGCCATGAAAAATAAAAGCAGATACGAAAAATTACAGATATTTACCCACCAGATTTTCTACCCTTAAAAAGTAATTATGCTGAGAACATTATTTGTAAAATGTTTCTTATTGATCATTCTTGTTCTAGCAACAAATAGAACATACGCATGGGTTTATCCTGAACATCGGCAAATATCATTGTTGGCCATTCAAAATCTCAGCCCCGAATATCGTGCAAGATTAGACAGGATCTGGCGTGAAGCAAGATTGGGCTATACAACAAGACTTACCGAATCTGTTATTGATCCAACACAAGGATTAAAACCTTTACAATTAGATTATGCATCATGGTCAGCGATTGCAGGCGACCACAGCAGTTCTCCGCAAGAAATGCTGCATAATGTTCTGCAAACAGAATGGATTTTAAAAGTTGCCAATATTGCTGCGCAATTAGATATCGATATTAAAAATTCAAAAAATAAAAGTCAGCATATCAACAGCATCCGCAATTCAGATATTCGTTTACAAAGAGCCGATTTTGAATATGCGACAAGAGCCGGAACAAGTAATGTACATTTCTTATTGGCAAGACCAGAAGTAAATACGAATGCAAGAGCATATTTAACTTCCTGTCTTTCGAATAAAACAGAACTCAATGCTGTAGGCGCTTATGCATGGTTTCATTCAAGTGCCATGTTGAAAGCTGCGAGATATGCAAAAGAAAATCTAAACGCAGAAGAAAAATCTGCGTTAATACTTGCAGCATTGGCTGATGAGGCTTTTGCTTTGCATTTTCTGGAAGATATTTATGCTGCTGGGCATGTTGCCGGGATCTGGGGTAGTGCTTCAGAAAGAAAAGGAACACATGATTATTATAATGAAAAAGGTTTGGAAGTTGTTACATGGGATGGGAAAAGAATGGTATTAAGCGGAGATGCTTACATGCGTGATCAGGATGCAGCAACAGCAGCAGAAACTGTACGCATAAGTTTAGAACAAGTTTTAAATACAGCAGACGGACAAATAATTGTAAACTACGAAGATGATAAAAATGCTTTAGTAAATACTCCAGACAGTTTTAATGTCGGTAAAAACAAACTAACATTATCAAGAAAATTTGATTATAAATTATTAGTGAATATTTTAGAGAAGACACCTGTTCCGGGATTAGCAACAGGCTTAGGAGAAATACCAAGATTTCGTTCTGAATTGGGGTTATTTTTTGGCATATCACCTTCGCTAAGCGGTTCTTCAATTATGGGTGGTTTTGGAAAAACTCAAACTGATATTGGTGCTGTTGGTTCCTTAGAAGCCAACTTAAGAATTGGAATGGGTTTAGATGGTGTAATTAATCAGGCAGGTGATGGATTGGTTTTTCTTCAATTTGGATGGAGACAAGACGGTGCTTCCACCAACGAATTTGTAAATTCATCAAATGGCGCAGGTTATTCAAGTTCTATAACCTCAGCTATACCAGGACGTGCAGCTTTAAACCTCAGATTGCGTTTACCTTTTTGGTTAATCCCCGGAGATATGTTAATTGCAGCGCCTGTTTTGCTTTTAGTATCTCCAAACACCTTAACTAAAATGGCGGTTTCTGCAAGCAATGGCGGTGCTATTCCATGGCAATCAGGAATTGCAACATCTATTGGAAGATTTCAATTTGTATTAGGAAGAGAAGTTGGCGTATCTTTTTATGGACTGAATACGCCTAAAGATGTAATTCTTATTCCAGCATCCAGTTCTAAAACGGTTGCGTTAGAATACAGATCAACAAAATTTGATTTTCCTGTTATTGAATACAGAACATTGAGAAGATTTTCTCAGGATCAAAGTTCAAGTTTAATGATACAATTATCAACAGGATTTGATATCCCTCATAAAGTACAAGTTTTGTATCCGGTTGGTGATCCTGTTCCTGAATTAAAACCAGTTTGGCATATAAGCACGCGTATTATATTTAATTGGCGACATTATATTCATTGAGGAATAATGATTTGAAAGTACAAGTGAGCAATTCTTTCACTGAAAGGATCGAGACAACGAAGTTGAGTTAAGTCTCAAAGTTGATTTAAAAAATAAAATAAATCTTAGCCGCAAAGTTTATCTTTACAACATGGGTGAATACAGTATTGGTGATGCATTAAAAGGATTTGTAAATAAAAGCAAACTGCGCAACGGCATACGTGCGGTACAGATAGAAGAGATATGGGAAAAGTTAATGGGTAAAACGATCGCCAAATACACCGACAAGATAGAGATAGTGAATCATACATTATTTATACGCACTAATGTTGGTCCGCTTAAAAATGAATTGCAGTATCAAAAGCCGCAGATCATCCAACGGGTAAATGAAGCATTTGCTGAGAATATAATTACACAGGTAGTTATTCAATGATTATACCCAGTAGTGCTGGTTCTTATTGGGACTAAGTTGATCCTTTAAATAATTTTCTTCTCTTTTTGCTGTTGTTTTTTCTTCCAATGATGCTGCAAGCAGGTCATTGATCGTGATCACTCCTTTAAAAGAATGTCCTTCGAACATAGGAAGATAAGGTACTTTAAAAGTGTTCATGATTTCCATGCACTTTTCGCAACAGTCTTCAACGGTAACAACAGGAAGATCAATGGTCATGATATCTTTTACTTTCGTAGCTGATGAATTTTTATTTTGCAACACTACTTTTTGAGTATAATCTTTCTCTGAAAGAATACCCAGATAGTTATGACTTTCCATAACGATCACATAACTCATATCTTCAATCTTCATCAATGCAATGGCATCAATTACATTTGCATCGGGGCTTACGAAATTAAAATGCAATGTCTTTTTTGCTAAGATTTCTTTCAGCGTTTTCATGGTTGCTTTTTAATGGTGAAAGACTTATTACAACACTTGTAAATTAAAAAAAAAGCAGAGAATAAAAAACATGATAAAAGTCAGAAGAGGGTCATTTTGTATTTGCAATTTCCTGCAATAGAAGCCTGGTGTCCGCGTAACTGAGTTTGTTCAAAACCGCAGCATCCTGCATCACAAAATAAGTAGGATTTACTCTGGCAGCCGTTTTGATCACGGTTGCATCACATTTTAACAGGGGAACATTCTTGAATAATTTAATGCCGTTATCTGCATCTGCTGTAATTATATAAACAGGTACGTTTTTTGATGTTGCCACGGCCAATAATTCCTCAAAGTCTTTTTTCCATTCATTGATGTTCGAAAAATCCTTAGCAAACAGGAGAATGTATTTTTTATTTTGATGCAGAATGAATGCTGTACTGTCAAATCCGTCAATAGTTCGCAATGAAAAATCAGCAATGGCAGGTTCTGCATTTCCTTTTCGGATCAGTTGATCAAAGCGATCAACATACTCGTATGTGGAATCAAAATCATTCGGGAAATGAGCCTGATCAAATTCAAGCAACTGGTTATTTTTTTTGTATTTGAAACGAATCGTAAAACTGTCGGGAACAGAACCTGCAGGTGCTTTCATTTCATTCAGAATATTATTCCCTTTTTTATACGGCAAACAATCGAAGAAAGGCAAATGTTTTAATACATAGAACTGAACTGCTATTGTTGCGATTATTGTTAACAGCAAAATACTAACTGAAAATTGGGAAGATAGATTTGACTTAATTTTTTGAGCATTCATAAAGATCAGCAGGATCAATAAAAGCAATACAAGATCTTTTATAAAAGTGCTGCTGCCAGATAGTGGGATACAATCACCAAAACAACCGCATTCTTTAATTTTTCCGCTGAATAAAACATAGGCAGTTAAGAAAGTGAAAAAGATGATCAGCAACAATAAGAACCAACTGAAAAATTTAATTCTCCAGCCTGTGATAATGGCAACACCTGCCAGCACTTCGCATACATTCATCACAATTGAAAAAGTCAAAGTATAATTATCGAGAAAATGAAAGCCCCATGCCTCAAAGAATTCAAGCATCTTATAACTCAATCCCAGCGGGTCATTCGCCTTGACCAATCCTGAAAATATAAACAGCAGACCAACAACCCATCTTATTATCGTCAATACTGTTTTCATTGATCATTCAACATTTATAATTCAATATCCAACATTTCTAATGCTTTCCTTCTGCCATTAGTATCAAAGCAAAAACAGAATAGTTTAAAATATCAACATAGTTGGCATCGATCCCTTCACTCATGATTGTCTTTCCGTCATTCGCCAATATCTGTTTGATACGCATCAGTTTCACCAATATCAGATCAGCAAAACTTTCCTGACTCATATCCCGCCATGCTTCACCGTAATCATGGTTCTTATCCATCATTGTCGACTTTGCGAAATCAATATATTTATCGTACCACTCATTCACTTTTTCAACAGGCAGGTCTTCTACCTGAGAGTTTTTTAATTCCAGTTGAATCAATCCGATCACGGCATAATTAATGATGCCTTTAAATTCGGAGGTTATATCATCTCCTATCTTCCGTGTTTTCAGATCCTGGATGGTCCTGATCCGCAATGCTTTAATAAAGATCTGATCCACCACCGAGATGGTCCTGAGCACACGCCAGGCTGTTCCGTAATCCTTTGTTTTATTAATGAACACTTCTTTGCAGGTCTTCACTGCCTCATCGTACTGTTGATTTGTATTGGCCATTTTTACTTACTAGCTTTTGAATTACACTTTTGCTGTTAATGTCTTTGATACTTTTATTTGTAAATCGAATGTATCAGCGTTCTGAAACATATTCAGCAATCTGATTATCTTTGATTGTATCGCAAGATAATTCAAACCAAACAATGTTTACACTCAACTGCAAAGGAAGATTATTAATCGTGGATGCTCCCATTGTCATGGGCATTATCAATATAACACCTGATTCCTTTTATAGTGGCAGTCGAAAATCAACAGCAGAAGCAGCTTTACAAACAGCAGAACAAATGCTGAATGAAGGAGCCACTATCCTTGATATCGGCGGACAAAGTACACGTCCCGGAAGTGAGTTCATCGACGAAGCGGAGGAATCAAAAAGAGTGATCCCTGTGATCGAAGCCATCTCTAAAAAATTCCCGCAAGCTTTTATTTCAATTGATACCTATCATGCTTCCGTTGCTAAACATGCAGTTGAAGCAGGTGCATCCATTGTCAATGATATCAGTGGCGGAATGCTGGATAAAAGCATGTTAAAAGCAGTAGCCGATTTAAAAGTACCCTTTGTTTGTACGCACATGAAAGGAACACCGCAAACTATGCAGGAGGGCCCTGTTTATGAAAATGTGGTTCAAGAAGTATTGGATTTTTTTATTCATCAAATAGAAAAATGCAGGTTAGCGGGGATACATGATATCATCATCGATCCGGGATTTGGTTTTGGTAAAACCATTGCACATAATTTTACTTTACTACGAGAATTAAGTGTTTTCAAAATGCTGCAAAGGCCTTTACTATTAGGTATTTCAAGAAAGTCGACCATTTATAAAACATTAGGCATTACTTCAGAAGAGGCATTGAATGGAACGACTGTTTTGAACAGTATTGGTCTATTGAACGGTGCCAATATTTTACGGGTGCATGATGTTAAAGAAGCAATGGAAACAATACAATTGATCAGTGCCTATCAACAATAATAAGAGCCCTGCTTTATAAGCAGGGCTCTCCATTTATTTAATCAATCTATTTTATTTTAATGATGTGGTGCAACAGGCATTTGAGGCGCTGTTGCTGCAGTTGGTGCAGGTGCTGCAGTAACATCCGCAATTTCAACTTCAAAGATCAAATTAGCAAACGGAGGGATCACAGGAGGATTTCCCTGAATACCATAAGCCAATAAAGAAGGAATAAATAATTTTCCTTTACCGCCTTTACCAAAGAATTTCAAACCTTCTTCCCAACCCGGAATAACACCATGTTTACCTAATACAACAGGATATGGGTTTTTATTGGTTGCAGTGGCACCCATATTGGTATCAAATACTTTTCCGTCAATTGTATATCCTTTATAAAAGACAGAAACTTGTTTACCTGTATCAGCTTTTGGATCTGATCCGGCATTTTCAATTTCAACCAGAACGCCACCCGGACTTTTCACTGTTTTAATGTTCTTGTCTTTGGTGTATTTTTCTAGAGCTGTAATTTCTTTTTGCTTTTCTGTTTCCACTTCCTTCTGATAATCGGCATTTACTTCCTGTTCGTTGGTAAATACCTTGATCACATCAAATTTACCTTTGATGGTACCGTTTTTAGTGAATACGGTATTGTACTCAGGGATCATTCCCAGTTTCTTTAATGTATCGATACTTAATACAAATTCGATCTTATCTCCTTTCGCAACAAGCGGAAGTAATTCGGTAAAACTATATTTAGCTGATCTGGTTGTATCTACCATCAGATAAGCAGGAATATGATCATAGGTAGAATTCAAAACTGAATCTTTAGTTCCTATTGAAAACTTGATATTCATTTTTACAAACTGACCTTGTTTCAGTTTTTCCTTACTGCCACCACTGGTGATCTTATAAGTAAGTCCTGACTTGGTTTTCTCGTACTGGCTACAGCTCGCTAACAAAATGGAAGCAGCTACAATGGATGTGATGATTTTCATTTTTTAATTATTGAAGTTGATTTTCGTATTGTTTTATTACCTGATAAAATTTCTTAACTGTTTGATCTAATGATTCACTACTTCTACCCCCAGCCGCATTAAAATGCCCCCCTCCTTCAAAATGGAGGCGTGCAAATGTATTAACATCGAAGTTACCTTTGCTACGAAAGCTCCATTTTCTTTCCTCATCCCTGTCTATAACGATTGCGCCGAACTTAATTCCCTGTATGGTGAGCAGATAATTGACCAATCCCTCCGAATCACCCGTTTTAATATCATATTTCAATATATCAGACTTAGGAATATACATCAGAGCAGTATTAAACTCGTACAATACATCCATCCTGTTCAGCAAAGCATTGCCAATGAACCGCAATCTGTTTTCCAGAAAATTATCATAAATATGTTCGTGAATGACAGTATGATCCAGACCTAGTTCTTTTAAATGAGCGATCATTCTGTGTACCGATGGTTTGGTCGAAGGAAAGCGGAAAGAACCTGTATCGGTCATTACACCTGTATATAAACAGGTGGCAATATCCAGATTCAGTTGATCAGAATGACCTGATTGCACAATGAAATCGTAAACCATTTCGCAGGTGCTGCTTTTGCCGGTATCACTTATACCATAATCAAATGCTTCTTCCTGTGGCTGCTGATGATGATCGATCAATATTTTGATACAATCTGCTTCTTCCAAAGGTTTCTCCATATGCTTGGTACGATGGAGAATATTAAAATCAAGGCAAAATAGTAATCCTGCTTCTTTGATGATCTTTTTAGCCTTATCACGACTCATTTCAAAATCAATGACCTGAGCAGTGCCCGGCATCCAATCCAAAAAATCAGCCCAATTAGTAGGTGAAATTACAGTTACATCATGGCCTAATGCTTTCATGAAATGATACAGTCCCAAAGCAGAACCCATAGCATCTCCATCAGGTTTCTGATGTGTTGTAATGACAACTTTCTTTATTTCAGTTAAATGAGGATAAAATTCTGTGATAGGTTTCATACAATGGCCGCAAAAATAGAGGAATTAGGTCTTAGATAGAACTGTTTTTGATTTTATATGAGAATAGTTTGCAAATGTGTAACATTCAAATGCAAAAAAAGAATTTCAAATGCATTAATTTTGCAGCGAAATTGAAAAAAAGAAATTATGAGTAACAGAACATTTACAATGATTAAACCTGATGCCACTTCTAAGGGATATACAGGTGCTATTTTAGACCAGATCATTAAGGCCGGATTCAGCGTTAAAGCTTTAAAATGGACAAAATTGACACCCGGACAAGCAGGTGAATTCTATGCCATTCATAAAGAAAGACCTTTTTACGGTGAGTTAGTTGATTATATGAGTAGTGGTCCCATTATAGCAGCAATTTTGGAAAAAGAAAATGCAGTTGCTGATTTCAGAAAATTGATCGGAGCAACCAATCCTGCCAATGCAGAAGAAGGAACCATCCGTAAAAGATTTGCAGCTTCCATTGCTGAGAATGCAGTACACGGAAGTGATAGTGATGAGAACGCTGGTATTGAAGGGGATTTTTTCTTTTCTAAATTAGAACGATTCTAATCAATTAAAGTCAGGCATAAAAAAGAGGATGCAATCTTTAATTGCATCCTCTTTTTATTATAACAATGATTTAGATCAATA
>CAIKTE010000336.1 GCA_903830285.1 uncultured Chitinophagaceae bacterium
ACTTGCTAATGTTGTTGCTAAAAGAACAGATAAAAATTTCTTATTCATTGTGACAAGATTTGGGTTATTAATTTATTTAAAAAGTAAAGCTGCGAATTCATACAAACTTCTTCTCCAAGATTGCCATTCATGAGCAGTTTCAGGAGAAATATAAGATACGCCTTTAATACCTGCTTTATTCCATTCTTCCGCAGCAGCTCCGATCCGGGTAGAACCACCCTCACGGCCACCAAAACTCATAAACACAACTTTTACATTCTTTTTAAAATTGTCAATATCTGTTATTTCAGTTGGTGAAAAAGTGCCACTGCTGAACATGCCAACATAGGAGAATTTAGTTGGGTCTGCAACAACTATAGAATGTGTCTGCATCCCACCCATAGATAATCCTGCCATTGCTCTGTGTGCCTGATCTGCAATGACACGATAATTAGATTCTATATATGGAATTAAATCTTCGAAAAGAATTTTTTGAAATTGTGCGGCGAAATTAACAGCACCCATTGGTCCTGCACCTGCCGGACGTGGAGCATTTCCATTTGCAGGAGCAGCTTGCCCCGGAGCCGGTGCACCCATATTAGGTCTGGTACCGCGAGGAATATTTACACTGCTGTTTTCCATTACGATAATAAAAGGATTCACTTTTCCATCTGCAATCAAATTATCCATGATCAGGTTTGCATGACCCTGATTACCCCATCCTGTTTCATTTTCACCCATACCATGTTGAAGATATAATACAGGGTAACTCTTGGAATTATCTTTGTCGTAACCGGGAGGTGTATAAATATAAACCCGGCGAACACTGTTGCTGGCTTTAGAGAAATATTGGCATTCACGTAATTGTCCGTGAGCTACATTTTTTAAAGCATAAATATCCTGATCTCTTGCAGGTATTTCAATACCGCTTCCCCAACGGCTTGCACCATAAAAGTAAAGGCTTCCTGGATCGGGAACAGAAGCACCATCAATATTTAGTTGATAATAATGGAAGCCTTCATCCTGCGGAGCAGATTCGCCTGTCCAAACACCGGCAGTATCTTTTACCAAATCATATTTTACAGCACTGATATCTAATTGCACTTTCGTTGCTTTAGGTGCTGAAATACTCACTCGAACTCTATGTTCAGAATTTACCTGAGGATATTGTTTGCCTAGTTGTGTGGTTGCTGTAGGCTTAAAATCCTCTACAACCGGTGTCTGCGCTAAACAGATTCCACCTGTTAAAGTTGTTGCTAAAATAATAGCAAAAGATTTGTAATTCATTATGACAATTTTATGGTTTTGTATCTATTAAAAAGTTATTATGTTTTTTTTGTTTAATTAATTAGAACTAATGTTGTTACACTTTTTGCAAGCATATCAATTGTCGGTTTACTATTTGTTACCGTAAGTGTTTTTTTAGATAAGTTACCGGAAAGTGATGTTGTATAAGATGTTCCCGAAGTAAATGTTAATCCATTTATTTCAACATTGTTTACTGCGGAAGCATCTGCATTAATGATCACTACAACTGTTTGACTGTCTTTTTTATAAGCAGATATTTTTAATGATGATCCGGCAGGAGGGGCAGCATTAATTCTAATAAATCCGGGGCGAACAAATTTTGCAAAATGTGAAAAAGCATATCCTCTTTTCAGCACTTCTCCATTTACTGTAGCTTGTTCTCCATCGCCGATAAACGAATAATATCTTTGTAAATACCACCAGATATAAGCATTCCAGTTATTTGATAAAGCATCATGAACAGAAGCCAGCATTCTAAGACTTTCATCCCATTTGTCTGCTTCAGAATAGGTACCCCATGCTGGAGCACCGGTATTACCTGTATTTAAGTTCAACAAATATTCTGTCATCCAGATCTCTTTGTTTTTCTGCTCAGCTATAGGAAATTTTGCAATGCCGCCACCATATATATGACCTGCTATGATACTGATCTTTGCTGCAGCCGAATCATTCGACAATATCGAATTGGTAAATGTTTGATTAAAGTTCAATGATTCAGGTGCTGCAACCTGCACACCGGATATGCTGCCCGGTGCAGTTAAAAAGTTGATCATATTATCTGCGGTCCATGCACAAGATTCATAGGATGGATTCCAATCGGGCTCGTTTTGAATAGAAACAACATCGATCTTTGCACCGTTGGTGGACATATAATTAATGAAACTGTTCATATAGCTTTTGTAGGCAGTATAATTCTGCGGTAGCAGACTTCCACCGATATCGCTGTTATTATCTTTTAATGCTGCCGGAGGAGACCACGGAGATGCCAAAACTTTTACGCCTCTTTTATTTGCTTCTTTAACTGCTTCCAGAATGATAGACCATTCACTCTGATTAGAAGATAATCGAACTCTAAAAATGCTTAAGCCTAATTCGCCATCTCCCAAGCCAAATGCTTTTTGCGCATCTGCAGGCAGTAGCGAAGTTGTTCCCCACATACGATTTGCAGCACCGAATCCTGTTATTGTTTGATAAGTTGTTAGCGGCGATATTGTAACAGTAACAATAGGTGAAGGCGTTATAGGAGTAGGCGTTGGCGTAGGAGTTTCGCTGTTACTTTTACTGCAGGAAACACAAAAAATAAATGCAATTAATATAGAGACGGTCTTTTTCATTTTTATTTTAAAATATCAGAGCCTCGGCTATGCTTTATTATTGTTATTTTTTTCTTATTGTAAAAAGCGAATTGATTTTACATATTGTCCGCTTTCTTTTCCTGCAGGGAATTTGATGAATACATCATGATGGCCTGCTATATTTTTAATTGATTTGGAAAATGCTTTCCAATTATTGTCGCCACCGGTTTCCGTAACAGGAATCGTTGCAATTAACTTTCCATTTTTTAAATCATCAAGCCATATTTCAAATTTTCCTGCCGCATTTGCAGATGCAATAATTTCAACAGCAGCAGGAGATTTTTTACTGAATTCAACACCTGATATCATCAACCATCCACCATTGTGTGATGAAGTAGTTACAACTTTATTTGAACCCTGATCAACTTTTTTTATTCCGTAATAATTGCTGTAACCCGCAGCTGGAAGAGGAGAAAAGCCATCTTTGCAAACAAAGAAATCAAAATCAGCAGGTCTGCCTTCCGTAAATAAACCTAGACTGGTGCCAACCCAAGAATTCCAGTTGGGTTGTTCTTTGTCAAGTTTTGCAGCATTAATTGATTCACCCAAAGAAATCCATTTAATACCATCGCCGCTGAAGTAAGCAGTTAAGTTGTGTTCGTATCTTTCTAATTTCAACCAAACAATACTGCCGAAATTATTATCAGCAATGCGTACGGCAGAATCTAATTTTAAAATAATTTTTTTGCCATTTTCAAAGCCGGTGTATAATTCTACAACAACTTTTTGATTTCCGTTTGAAAGATAAATGCCGGCTTTTGTTGCGGCATCGTTTGCATTTAAATCAACTTTTGTAACGGCAGTGTAATAATGGTCTGTTTCTTTTTGAACGATACTTGTTCTGTTGCTGTCGGGTGTTAATCTGATCCATCCTTTTCTTGCAGTGAGTGAATAATGATCAACATATTTCTTACTTAAAAAATGCCAGCATAAATCCAATGTATCTTTTTCAAAATAATCGGTGTGAACACTTCTCCATAAAATTCCTGATTGAGGAAGATTGGGTTTTATGATAGGTTGTGTTGTCGGAGCCATTCCCCAGGGGCGATCACCTTCCCAAGTAACAGGATATAATGAAGTTTGACGGCCTTTGCCTGACCAATCATCTCCATCATATTTTTCATAACTCTGACCGATCGTCCACCATGTTCCATCTTCTAATTGAAGGGGTGCGGAAATATGATTGGGGCGACGGAAGCCAACAGTAGGATCTGTAATGGGTTTGAAGAAATCACCTAATCTTTCCCATTTTGTTGAATCGCTTGTTAATTCTTTTGTTCTTAAAACATATTGCCCGCCTGAAACATCACCGGCAGGGAAATAAAAATAATAGCCGTTACGTTTACACATCACAGGACCCTCAGCCCAACTGTATTGCAGCTTGGCATTGATCCAATCTAGATTAATAACCGTATCTGTTAATTGTCCGTCTTTTCCAAGCGCCTGTAGACGATTAACTTTTTGCCCGTTTTTTATCACCATATAAGCCTTGCCGTCATCATCAACAAAAATGGCATTATCATAACCAAGATTTCCTGTTACAGGATTCGTTTTTACTTCTGTGGCATCAGACCATGGGCCATAAGGAGAATTTGCTTTGCAAAAATGCTGGCCGTTGGCAGAAAAATAAATCCAGTAAGAGCCATAGAAATAAGTAATAGCTCCCTGCCATATTCCTCCTGAAGGACGGTCCGTAACAAAAGCTCCTTTTGATGGAGGTACAACTCTGCTGATAAGTTCCCAATGAACTAAATCTTTTGAATGATAAATAGGAAGATATGGCGTGAAATGAAAACTGGAACCACAATGATAAAAATCGCTGCCTACTTTTAATAAGGTTGGATCGGGATGATCTCCCGGAAGAACAGGATTGGCATAAGTATTTACCTGTTGATAATTGGAAACATCATTGGTATTGCTTTGAGCAAAAGCAAATAACACATTTGCAATTGCAAAACAGGTAAAGAGAAATTTTTTGCAAAAAAGTTTATTCATCTTTTAGTTTTTATACTGGGCTTATAATATTTATTATTAATTTATTTTGATGGTTGATATTGTTTAATGTATTCGGCTGCATCGATCATTGTGGTAATCCAAATATTTTTTTCGTTTTGTTTTAAGTAGTGAAGAAATTTACTGTGTTCATTCACTGCAACATTCAAAGAATTTCCACCGCCAACTCCATGAAATAAGATCACTAAAAGAGAATTTGTTGCTTCTGCTTTTTTAACCCATTCGATCATTTGTTCAGCTGTATTACTATTCACTACAAAACAATCAACATTGTATAAATTAACTTTATCAATGCTGTTCAGTTGGCCTCTCACACCTCTTGCTGCGACGAAATCGTTTTTCAATGGTTCAATGAAAGAAGAATCACCAATTTTCATATCGCCACAGGTATAAGCAAAAGTTCTTTTCTTCTTTCCATCAAGAGTTTCCAAAAAAACATTGGTCATTTTTATTTCATCGATCATTCGTTGAACGGTATAATGATTCAAATCATATTCGACTTTAACCCATTCTCTTCCAGTGCCACCATTGCAAGGGTGATATAATGTGTGATTACCTAATTCATAACCTTTGGCTGCAACTTTTTTCCAATCATTCAATCTATCTTTTGCAAAGAATGCAGTTATGTAAAAAGTTGCTTTCAGTTTTAATGAATCTAAAACAGGAATTGCATTATCTAAATGCTGAGGAATGGCATCGTCATAGGTTAATACCACTGCACATTTTTTTCCATGCCAAACATTGGATGTTTGTGCAATGCTGCAGGAAATTGTTGAAAGTGAAATGAGAAAAATGAATATTACTTTTTTCAAATTTTGCTATTTAGTGTAATTCAAAAGTTTACTTGCCCAGGGTATAAAATATTTAAAGTTTGGAGCATCTGTATGTCCACCATCATGTTGTCGCCAAGCCAATTCACCATCTAACAAACCTGTAAGTACGGAAGGCATTTTCTCATTCTTATAATCATTGCTTACTCCAAGATCTTTTACACCCAATAATTTGAACACTGATCCTGCAGCAACAGCAGCCATATAACTTCCTTGATGATCGAGCCATTTGGCATCACCTTTTTCAGGAATTCCATAACTGATGAAAGTGAGACGTGGTGCACAAAGTGCAATCAATTCATGTGAATCAACAGGCAAATCGCAACCTGTTTTTTTACCAAAGCTTGATTGTTCGGCTCCATATTTCATATAGTTGCCGCACATCCAATAATATTCCCCGCCTGTTAAACTTTCAACTGCTTCTCCAAATACTCGACGATGCAATGTTGCACCGCCTTTGCCCGATGAACCAATTAATCCTACTGCAAAACGTGGTTCAAAAGCAAGTGTTACCAATGCTGCTTTCCCATAACGTGATACACCTTCGATACCCACTTTTTTTGCATTGACCAAAGTATCTGTTTCTAAATAATCCAAGCCACGGGCAGCGCCCCATGCCCATGCACGTAACGCACCCCAATCATCGGGTTTGCGTAGCTGACCTTTATTAACCAACCCAATAATTCCTCTTGTTATACCGGCACCATTGTCTGCTTGTATACTATTAGGATCAATTGTAACATAACCCCAACCTGCTGCTAATAATTGTTCTGTTGGAGAAGGATCACCTGCGGGAGGTGGTGCAAAAAAATTAGGTCCCGCTAATCTTGTAATTGGTGAATATGCAGGATACTGGTCGAATATTGTTTTTAATTCTGGATTATTTTTTATCATCATTTCTTTAAATGCAGCATTCAACTTTTCCATTTGTTCCGGTGATGGTTGTGCAGGAGAGGGGAAGGATGGTCTGCCACCAAACATCATTAAAACAGGAACAGGTCCTTTTACATTAGTTGGTACTACCAACATCATATTAATATCAACATTTATTAAAGGGTATTCGCTGTTGTCAACATGCCCAACTAACATTTTTACGATAGCAGGAGTTCGACCAATAAATTCGCGATCAGTTATTTTTACTGTCCATGTTACTTTTGGTAATTTTTTAGGAAGTCGCCCGTACACTTCACGTTCCATATCTTCAATTATTTCAGGACGACGTTGTTGCCACCACATTTCTGCTGTGGTTATTTTTTTTCCTGTCTTGGTTGTGAGTACATCGGGTAAATCAGGACAAAGGTTTGCCAATTCTTCATCATAATTAGCATGATTTGCATCAGAAGCATTGCCACTCGGGCCTGGCCTTAATTGTTTTATGCCCAATTGCTGCATCATGTTATCATGATCCTGTTGCGCAGTAAATATTGTAAGATGAGGATACTTAGTACTATCAATTTTTTGCAATTGTGCATTTGCTAACTGAAGAATACTTGCTGTTAACAGAAAAAAAATTATTTTTTTCATTTCTCTTTTGATTTATGCAATGCTGAAACCATCATCAGTTTATTCAATTTAAAATCATTGAATGATGATCTGAGCTTTTGAAAAATTCGATGTTGTTCGTATTGCAACATCAGGTTGACCGCCGCCAATACTTATCACTAATTTTCCTTTTGGTTGATAGTGTTTTCCTACTGTGTTAACCAATGATAATTGTTCTGGCGTTAATACAAACGAAACAGTTTTTGTTTCTCCTGCCTTCAAAGAAATTCTTTTGAATCCTTTTAATGCTTTGATTGCTGTTTTTTCTTTTACATCAGGATAAGTGATGTATAATTGCACCACTTCTTCACCATCTTTTTTGCCACTGTTTTTTATTTGCGTTGTTACTTGTATGCTTTTTCCTGTTGTGATTGTTGTTATTGTTTTAAGTGCTGCGTAATTGAAAGTTGTAAAACTCAAACCATAACCAAATGGATATAATGGTGTACCGGTGAAGTACCTGTATGTTCTGTTCGTCATATCGTAATTGCTGAAATCCGGCAAATCCTTATCACTGGCATAAAATGTTACAGGTAATCTTCCTGCAGGATTATAATCGCCAAACAAAACATCAGCAATAGCAGTTCCTGCACTTTGTCCACCATACCATGCATTGATGATGGCTGGAATGTTTTCGTTTTCCCAAGGGATTGCAAGTGCGCTGCCCGTCATCATTACAAACACAACAGGCTTGCCTGTTTTTTGTAAAGCCTTCAGTAATTCTGTTTGAGCTGCAGGCAGAAGAATAGAAGTTCTGTCGCCTCCATTAAAGCCCGGAGCATTTACAGGCATTTCTTCACCTTCTAACTGAGGAGAGATGCCACCTGCAAATATGATGGCATCAACATCTTTTAATCTTTGTGTCAATGCATCAAAATCTGTTTTTACATAATTGCCTGCTTTGAGCCTGATAGAAGCGACTCCTTCTTCCTGAAAGTATTCAACAACAATTTTATATTGCTTGTCTTTTTCTACCGGTAGTTTAAATTGTTTGGCACCCCAACGATTTCTGGTCCATGCATTAATGATCAATTTATCATCAACATAAATTTTGTAGCCATCATCACCTTCAATTTCAAAAGTCATTGTTTCTGTAGCAAGTGCCTTTAAGTTGGTAGAATAGCGAGCAGAATAATGCATAGGAACCACACCTTTAGCAGGAGATTCTCCTTCAGCCCAGTAATGATCTATTTCTTTTTCAATTGTGATAAATGCAGGCGTTCCTGCTAGGCTATCGTTGTTAAAGTATTCAGCTTTTATACCTGGTTTACCATCAATACTTAACAGGTTGGAAATGTCTTTGAAAGAAAGTAATGTATCGTTGGTAAAGTTGACAGCCTTTTCATAAACAACTTCTGCATTATTACCCAATTTGTTTTTGATGCCTTCTAAAACTGTAGATACATGCGATGGTGTTCCGTTATAGTTTCCCAATACTGCAATTTTATTTTCAGCATTAGGGCCTACAACTGCAATTTTTTTGATTGAGGATCTTTTTAATGGAAGCGTGTTGTTTTGATTTTTTAATAACACAATACTTTGTTGTGCCATTTTGAGAGCTAATGCTTTGTGTTCTGCAGATTCTAAAACATCTTCTTTTATCTGTGCATATTTAACTTTTGAAGGATCGTCAAACATTCCCAGTTTAAAACGTAGTGTAAATAAGCGTTTTATAGAAGTATTAATTTGTTCTTCTTTGATTAAACCTTGTTTCACAGCTTCAACAAGTGTAGAATATACAGAGTTCCCGCATTCTACATCGGTACTGTGAAATAATGCATCAGCAGCAGCAGAGAGTGCATCTTTATGTGTTTTGTGAAATCTGAAAAAATCATCCAATCCACCACAATCACTCGTAACGTATCCTTTAAAATTCCATTGATTGCGTAAGATATCAGTCATCAATAGATCATTTCCGCAGCAAGGCTGTGTGTTAACTGCATTGTATGCACACATCACTCCTGCAACATTTGCATTCACTACTAATTCTTTAAAAGCAGGTAAATAAGTATCCCACAGATCGTAAGGTGATGGAGAAACGTCATCTTTATGTCTTGATGGTTCCGGACCGCTGTGAACGGCAAAATGTTTAGCACATGCAGCCGACTTTAAATAAACAGGATCGTCACCTTGTAATCCTTGTACAATAGCTTTGCCCATCATGGCAGTCAGATAAGGATCTTCTCCATATGTTTCTTGTCCTCTTCCCCAACGCGGATCACGAAAAATATTGATATTGGGTGTCCAGTAAGTTAAACCCCAATAGCGTTCATTTGTTTTGTTTAATTGTATTGCTTTGTTGTGAATGGCTCTGCCTTCTGTTGCAGAATAATCTCCCATTAATTTGATACTGTTTATATCCCATGTTGCAGCCATTCCGATTGCCTGAGGATAAGAAGTAACTTTTAACGGCGTTCTTGCAACACCATGCAAAGTTTCGTTCCACCAATCATAAGCAGGAATGCCTAATCTTTCAATAGCGGGAGTATGATTAATCATTTGTGCAACTTTCTCTTCTAATGTTAATCTGCTCACTAAATCATTCACTCTTTGTTCTACAGACAGTTTCGCATTCCAGAATGGCAATGATTTGTAAGCCGGTTGTGCAAATACAAATAAAGCATTCCATGTTAAAGCAAGCAATACAATTTTTTTCATGTTAATCGTTATTTTTCTGTAGTGAATGGTGAAGCAGGCAAGCCTTCTTTGTTACCTAAATTAGCAGCATCAGGATTATCGGCCCAAGCGTATCTTACATATTTTGGATTGCTGATATTATCATTCCAAACTATTATTTTATCAGTTTCTCCGTCAGGACTTCCATGAACAATTTTAGCCTTAGCCCAAACAAATTTTTTATCATCTCCTGCAATTGAAAAATAATAAAGGTCTTCACTATCATTTGTTATTAAACCGCTGCCTGTTTGCGTAAATGCAATAGTTATTTTATTTCCTTCGATTACAGATGATTGATATAATGGACCTGAATAAATAATATTGTTTTCATTGTAAGCAACTTTTCTTGCCCATAAAGCAAGCCTGTCGCCAACATCTTTTTTTCTGTCGGGATGAATATCATTCCATTCACCAAGATCAATTGCAACAGCCATACCTGTATTAGGAACAGATAAAGTTTTGAGTTGAGACTCTCTGAATTGTGCCCACTGACTTTCTGATGGCAAATAATTCATGTCCATGAATCCTGGTAATTGCACGTATAAGAATGGGGCAGAAGGGCTATTCCATTTGTTTCTCCAGTCGTTGATCAAAGCTCTTTGCAAATTATCGTATTCAAATGCTCTGCCTGTGTTTGATTCTCCCTGATACCATAAAATCCCTTTGTTTGCATAATTGATAAGGGGAGCGATCATTGCATTGTATAAAGCTGCCGGTTGATTTATGGCAGCAATGCCGCCACCACCAAAACCTCTTTGCATAGGAATATATACTTCACCAACTTTATATTGCCAGTATCCTTTTAGATCAACCGTATCTCTTCCTGCAAATAAATAATAAGGCTTATCGGGAACAAAACCCCCTTTGCCGTTTGAATTTTGAATTTTTACCACAATTAAATTTTTGCCTTCATGCAATAAACCGGCAGGAATAGTATAGCGCCTTTGCGGATACATATATGTGGTGTTTCCAACTGCAGTTCCGTTGATGTAAACATTATCCGCATCAACGATTCTTCCCAGAAAAAGGCGGGCAGCGTTTTTCACCATTGTCTTCGGAATTTCAAATTCCTTTCTGTACCATACAACACCATCCAGATCTTTTACACCCTGATCTTCCCAATAACCCGGAACATTGATCGTGTGCCATCCTTTTGGAATATAGTTTGTATCGTACCATTTATTCAACATGCCTTTATCTTCAGACTTTGGTCTTGGCGGCATATTCCCAAATGATCTTTTGAAGCTGTTGATGTATGCAGTGTCTTTGTTTTTTTGAATGGTATTTTCAAGCGAAGAAAAGTCTTTTAAGCCTTCTTCACTGATCCATGCTTCAATAGGTGTACCACCAACACTTGCGTTGATCAAACCGATCGGTATATGATATTGCTCGTATATTTTTAAAGCAAAGAAATAAGCAACTGCAGAAAACTCTAGAACATCCTGCGGGTCAGCAGATCTCCAATAACCATTTGATAGATCATCATGTGGTTTTTGCATATCGGCCATGTTAGGAACCCAGAAATGCCTTATTTGCGGATTGTTTGCTGCAGCAATTTCTTTTTCGTACTTAACATTATGAATACCCATTTGATGCACCATATTAGATTGGCCTGAACAGATCCATACATCGCCAAACAAAACTTCTTTAAGAGTAATGGTATTACTTCCTGAAATAGTTAAGTTGTAAGGTCCGCCTGCTTTTGTAGCCGGTAACAGAACATTCCATTTGCCGTTTGTATCTGCAACAGTTTTATACGTTTTATTATTGAAAGCGATCTTTACTTTTTCATTTTTTGCAGCCCAACCCCAGATCTTTACAGGGCTATCTCTCTGCAAAATCATGCTGTCTCTGATTAAGCGTGGTAAACTCACTTGTGCAAATGCTATTGAAGTGCTAAACAATGCAACACTGCAGATGAAAATAATTTTACTGAATTTCATTTTTTTAAATTGAAGGTTTATTTCATTTTTTAAAAACAAATTGTAATCCTCTTGCATAGCCTTCTCCTTTTGTTCCTGAATGACCGGTGTTTTCTAATACCCTGCTTTCGATCTGCAGATTTGAATAATGCCGATCATTTAAAAAAGATACAAGCTTTTGGAAACCTGAAACACTTGGTTCAACAGCACCCACACAAATAAATAATTTTGCAGACGGTTTCACAGCATTGTTGTGATATGTTTCTTCATATTGATACAATACATTGCTGTCCCAACTGTAAGCAGGACTTGCGGCGATATACCGATTAAACATTTCAGGCTGTGTAAATAAAGTATAGAGTGCAAATAATCCGCCCAATGAACAACCTGCTAAAGTTTTATCATTTGCATCAACTCTGTAATTATTTTCAATAAAAGGGAAGGCTTCATTTTTTATGAATGATAAAAACTTTTTGGCACCCCCACTTTGCGCCAGACCTTTTTGGTTTGTTGGTGTATAATCTCTTGCTCTTAAGCTATCATAGTTTGGATGATTGCCACCCCATGTAATTCCAACAATGATCATTTCAGGGATAAAGCGATCGTAATATTGCTCTCCGTACAATGCTGTTAATAGCTGGAAATCCCATTGCGAATCCATTAAATAAACAACAGGATATTTTTTATTGCCTTTATCATAAGAGGCAGGTAAAGAAATATGTAAAACATATTCTTGTCCATTTACAATGGAAGATGTTATTTTTCTTAATTGCGAACCAGGGATGGTTACTTCTGTTGTTTGACTGAATGCATTTGATGTAAACAATGTCACAAATAATATCAGCAAAAACTTTTTCATGTTAGGGTGTGTTTAATAAATTGAACGGCATACATTTAACTTCAATACCGTTCAATTTTATACATGTTATTTATAAGGAACGATGGTTTTTATTTTTCCATTTTCGTCATATTCCAATTCAGTAACTTTTACACAACGTAAATGAGTAATATCATTGCTTAAGCTGCTGTCGTGATAGAACAAATACCATTTGCCTTTAAACTCAACAATGGAATGATGAGAGGTCCAGCCGATAACAGGCTCTAAAATTCTTCCGCCATAAGTAAATGGTCCGTAAGGATTATCACCGGTCGCATAGCATAAGAAATGCGTATCGCCGGTGGAATAAGAGAAATAATATTTCCCTTTGTATTTGTGCATCCATGATGCTTCAAAAAATCTTCTGTCAGTATCTCCCTGTAAAAGCGGTTTACCGTTTTCATCAAGGATAACAACATCTTTAGGAGCTTCGGCAAACTCTAATAAATCATTTGTAAGCTTTGCTACTTTGGCACAAAGCGCAGGTTCATTTTTTTCAGGTAAAAATGCAAAAGGGCTTTCGGGTTGTTCAGCTTTGAAAGTTCCTGTTCTCCAGCGTTGCAATTGACCGCCCCAAATGCCGCCAAAATACATGTAGTAATTTCCATCTTCATCTTTAAGAACAGCAGGATCTATGGAGAAACTATTTTTAATGGCTTCAGGTTGCGGAATAAATGGCCCGGTAGGAGAATCACTTACTGCAACACCAATTCGGAAAATTCCATCATGATCTTTTGCAGGAAAATACAAATAATATTTCCCATCTTTTTCGGCGGCATCAGGCGCCCACATTTGTCTTTCAGCCCATTTTACATCTTTAACATGCAATGCCACACCATTGTCTACAGCACTGCTATCAGCAGGGGTATCCATTGATAAGATATGATAATCTTCCATGGCAAAATGGCTTCCCAGATCATCAAAAGCATCTCCCGCATCAATATCATGCGATGGATAAATATAAATTTTACCGTTAAATACATGTGCCGAAGGATCGGCAGTATAAATATCAGTTACTAAAGGCGCTGATATTGCGTTTAATTTCTTTTCTTCTGACATAATTAAATTATTTTTTTTGATGATATTTTTTAAACCTGATATTTTTTGTCTTACACATTTACTTTCAACTTTTTCCATGTTTTACAGATACCTTCTTGTGGTTTTCTTCGGAGTAAGTC
>CAIKTE010000337.1 GCA_903830285.1 uncultured Chitinophagaceae bacterium
ACCTTTTACGGTTCCATTATTTTTTAAAATGGCAGGAAGCAAAGGTGAAAGTATTGTCAAAATGCAGATATTCATGCACAGTCTTGCAGCCTTTGTGCTCGTTTTCGCATTATTGTTGGTGCTAAAAACAGGTCTTGCCAGGTATCTCGCAATGTTTTTGATTTATTTCCTGATGTCCTGGTGGAATATTCTGGGCTGGACGACCCAATTACTATCAGAATCCTTGTCCATGTCATTTCTTTTTCTCTGGATAGGAACATTCCTTATATATTATTGGAAACGTTTCCCCTGGTTTTTATTGCTCCACGGCTTGATTACGATCTTGTTTTCCTTTACTCGAGATTCTTGGCCATATATTTTACTCCTTTTCTATGGTTTGATTGTAATCATATCTTGGTTATGGGACAAGCAATTACTTAAAGGTGCAGTAATCATGTTGATCCTGAGCATGGCAATATTTTATTGTCAGGAAAGATCATCGGTAATAGGAGAAAGGACAAAACTTCCTTTAATCAATGTTATGTTATTGAGGATATTACCTGAGCGTGATAATTTCAATTGGTTTGTGATTAAAGGCATGCCAATGGCAGGTAAAATAAAACAAAACTTTACAGGAATAGATATTAACAGAGAAGAAGGTAGGTGGAAAGTTTGGGGAACTTATAGAGATCCAGAATACAAGCCTTTTCGTGATTGGGCCAATGGTCCTGGGAAGGGATTATATATGCGCTTCCTTATTACTCATCCCACTTATTCATTGTTATTGAAGGAGCCCAAGGAGAAATTGAAAAGTATACTATCAATGAACCTGGCGGGATAAATGTCGGCTATTAATGGATATAGCCTGTATACAGAGTACTTCCTGCCATTATTTTCACTTATCCCATTGCTTTTTAATGTGATACTTCTGCTATGGATTTTCATTAAAACCAGGAACAGCACTTTTCTTCTCCCAGTGGTAATGGCGATAGTGTTCCTGTTTAATGTTTTATTGCTTTATAATGCCGATACAATGGAAGTTGAAAGGCATTTATTCATCACTATGATAATGGTTCAGATTCTTGAGATATGGACCTTAGCATTAATTTTCGATGAAATTATTAGCCGTTTCAGTATAAAATCCAAAATCGCTAATTCACAACAATCATAGGGCAAAGGTTCATCCAATGTCACTGCCTTTGATGCATTTAAATGGTTGGTTAAGCATTGAAAAAAGGATGGTCTTTTAATTTCATGGCATTTTCCAATTTTGAAATACGGATATATCTGAGGAAGGATTCAGTTGTTCTATGCCCGGTAATTTGCATGATTGAAAGCATGGGTACCCCACTGAGATAAGCATTTGTTGCAAAGGATCGGCGAACAGTATGGGTTCGTATCTGCAGCCATTTATTAAGATTCCCTTTGGTTATCTTTTTTGTTACTGCATATTCGCCAACCCATCTTAATACACGGTTTGCTTCCTGATTGGTCGGGATGCGATACTCTGATCCATATTTGTTTATGATCTCCAGAATAATAGGATGAACAGGAATGATTACCGGTTCCTTCGTTTTTTGGGTTGTTACATATAGTTTCCCGTCTTCAATATTGCCCATGGTGACTTTTGGCCAGTCGGAATGCCTTAACCCGGTGTGACAATTTAAAACAAACAGATCCCTGATTCGACTCATTCTTGAATCATCAATTTTAAGTTTGTATAAAGCTTGTATGTCATCCTCAGTAAGATAGATGGTATCAGCATCTTCTTTCAATACCTTAAAACCTCTTGCCCGGTGTTCCTGGTTTGTTGTCAGTTTGTCCTCATTGGCCTCATTCATCAGGC
>CAIKTE010000338.1 GCA_903830285.1 uncultured Chitinophagaceae bacterium
ATGCACTATTCACCATTTTTAATAGTGACATTAAAAGCAAATAAGCTTGCAGCTTTCACTTTTTTTGAGTAAATTCTAACAATTTTTTCGGGAACGATTGCGTAAAAAAATGCATTGTACAAGCCCAATTCCTAACGAATTACTGTTTAAAATTGTGCTGTGAAATTTAAATAAGATTATACAAAACTCTTATTAGTTATCACAGATCGTTTAAAAATAGCTGCTATATGAAAAAATTGCTCTCTTCAATTTTACTATTGTTCGTGTCTGTGACAATAGTATTTTCTCAAAACAACAAACCGGTAAAAGGAAGGGTAACCGACGAAAGCGGTGCCGGATTACCTTATGCTTCAGTTACGCTTAGCGCAACTCAAAAAGGAACCCAGACCGACAGTACGGGTAGATTCACCATTCAGGTGCCTAATGATGGCAAGACCTATAGTTTGGTGATCAGTTATGTTGGTTATACAGCCAAAACAGTTGCCGTAACAGGAACTGATATGGCAAGCATTAAACTAACACGTCAGGCTAATGAAGCGGAAGATGTGGTAGTGATCGGTTATCAAACAGTAAAAAGGAAAAACGTTTTGGCTTCTGTTTCTTCTATCAGTGCAAAAGACCTGAAAGATGTAACTGTGAATTCAGCAGCCGAAGCACTGGCCGGAAGATTGGCAGGTGTGCAGGTTACAACTGCTGAAGGTTCTCCTGATGCTGATGTAAAGATAAGAGTAAGAGGTGGCGGATCCATTACACAGGATAACTCACCATTATATATTATTGACGGGGTACAGGTAGAAAATGGGTTATCTACTTTATCTCCTCAGGATATTCAAAGTATTGACGTATTGAAAGATGCCGCAGCAACAGCCATTTACGGTGCCCGTGGTGCCAATGGTGTGGTGATCATCACAACAAAATCAGGAAAACCGGGAAGCCTAGTAGTTACTTATACCGGATTTTACGGTCAAAAATATTTGACCAAAGAATTACCTGTTTTAAGTCCTTACGAAATGGTAATGTTCGAATATGAAAGAACAAGAGGTAGTTCTACTGATAGCGCCACTTTTGCCGGCCGTTATGGTACTACCTGGGATACTTTAAAGAATTATAAAAATGTACCTGCTGTTGATTGGCAAAAATTAGTGCTTGGTCAAACAGGCAAAACCCAGACTCATAGTATCGGGTTCAGTGGCGGTAATAATAAAACAACCTTCAACTTTAACTATACTTATAATGATGAGAAAGCAATCGTTCAAAATTCTGCTTTTCAGAGAAATCTGATCTCATTTAAGTTAGATCACAGCATGACCAATAAATTGAAGATCGGATTCTCCACACGTATCATCGATCAAAATGTATATGGAGCAGGTGTTTCTACCGATCAGGGTTCTTCTTACAATAGATTACGTAATTCAGTTAAATACAGACCTTTCTTATCAAACGGAGTTAATTCTCCTGATGTGATCGATCCGGCTTTAGTGGATTATGGTGTGGGAAACGGATTGAGTTTGGTTAACCCGATCGCTTTGAACAATGCAGAGTATAGAAAAAAAGCTACTACAGGAGCTAATTTTACAGGCTATGCTAATTGGCAGATCAATAAACTATTCTCATTAAGATCATCCATTGGAATTGATTATAATAATCTGAATGATCGTTCCTTTGAAGATTCCATCACTCCTTTCTCAGTGGTACAAGGTGCTGCATTACCTACTGCCGAAGTGGATACTACAACGAGACTTTCTTTCAATAATTCAAATGTGTTTAGTTTTTCTATGCACGGAATTAATAAGAAACATGATATCGATGTGATCGTGGGTGAAGAAACTTATAAAGTAAATACAGATATTTCTACCAATCAGTACAGAAACTTTCCTAAGTATACAACCCCTGATAAAGCTTTTAGTCAGTTAACAAATCTGGGAGCCTTTTTTACAGGATA
>CAIKTE010000339.1 GCA_903830285.1 uncultured Chitinophagaceae bacterium
ACATCCTGATGGGCTTCAATCTCTGATGGACTTTTGCTTTCCTGAAGATCGTTTATAATGATGTCCTTAAGATTATCATATACACGATTTCCGAAGGCTTCAATTTCATTTATACTGATATTTTTTTTATCAGGAAGCCATTGAGCGGAATACTGATATATGTTCGATTCATCGAGTTTATGCTGAAGTTCCTCTTTAAGTTCACTTAGCATCTCTGCCGCATAATCATCCTTTTTCCCTTCAAGAATATCAGTAAAACCTGCTGAGGCCTCATTAAAAGGCAGGTTTGTAATAGTCCTGAAATAGGAAAAAACATGCTTCTTGGCATCTTCCGGTAAAAGGGCGCCGCGAATGATTTCCTGGTGAGTGGCAGAAGTGAAGTATTTGATTTGTTGTTCTTTGGTAAAATCAAGAAGAACGACCGCTGATCGTAAAATTAAGCGAAGTTTTGATTCAACTTTTTCCCACACCGAATACTCCTTATATTCATCTCCTCTGGGCTGCAGTACAAATTCAGAAGGAATGGCATTGGTATCTTCCTTGTACCATTGTTCAATCAGCATTAAATCATTTAAAGGTACCTTTGTTATTATTTCTTTCATTTCCTTTTCAGGTATGATATCAGGGATAGGCTGCCAGCCATACCTGTTACCTACAAGAACAACGAAATTTGGTTTTGGTGAAATTCGCTGGCAGCGATCGATCTCTTTCAGGCAAAGCCGCATTGTTTTCTGATCCTGCTGAGTCTCTTTATTCACTCCCCATCTCAGGTCAATAGCCTGGAATTTAGCACCATTCTGTTTACAAAGTTCACGGAGTCTGGGAAAAACCTCTTTTTGAAGATAACTCCTTTCATGAGCCATGTCGGAAAAAGTTGAACTAATAAATACACGGAAAGTTTTTGTCGTGACCATATCGCTGTTATTAAAGTTAAAATTACTCTTTTTGATTCGAATGAGTTCTTAAAGTGTCGATTTCATTCTGGGCTGACAAGATGCCTTATTAAAAATAGCCCAATTTACCCAGGTTTACCAGCCTTGTTTCTTTCATGTCGTAAAGTCTACTAATAGTTATATTATTTGCCAACAATTTCAATTTGGTGTCTTGCTGAAGTTCCAGTGAAGCATACTCCAACGCATCAGGTTTATTTTTAAGTACTTCGTAAACAATTTCACGATCTCCTTTAATTCTCGATGGTGCATTTTTTAAATACTCACCGTTTTTCATGATTGTTCGCATAACAATATCAGTATCATCCTTTAATGCCTGCGAAGCGCTGTCTATTGATGGGTAGTAGTTTTCAATTGCTATTAAAACCAGTTCTTTGTCATTTTTCAGTTCATCCGAGGCGTATTGCAAAACATCTTGTCTCCACCAATGGTGGTTACTTGTCCTATTCTTGATGGCTTCCAACACAACTGCCCTGTCTCCTTTTAATGTGTCGGATGCATATTCTAAGGCCTCACCATCAATGGTAACCGCTTCCATTACGACTTCTTTATCATTTTTAAGTATTCCTGAAGCAGATTCCAACGATTTACCATTTTGTCTTACGGCTGCTAAGACAATGTCTTTATTATCCTTCAACTCGGGTGATGCGAGTTGAAGCAAATCTCCTTTAAGCTTGACTGCTTGCATTATAACGTCTTGGTCATTTAGTAATCTCTTAGATGCATATTCTAAAGCTGCAGGATTGGCTTTCACAGCATTCATTATAATTTTTTTGTCATCCCGAAGTTCTTTGGAGGCATATTGTAAATCGAGGCCCCAAAAAGGTTCTCCTTTGCTAACGGCTGCCATCACAACATCTTTATCATTCCTGAGTTTCTCTGATGCCAATTTGAGGCTAAAACCACTTATCTTAACCGCTTCAAGGATAAATTCTTTATTAAAGATCAATTCATCAAATGCAAATTTAAATTCCTTAACATTGTTTTTTATTGCTTCAAGAACAATGGCACAATCACGCTTGAATTTATCGGGAACATATTGTAACGAATAACCTTCCTGCATTGCTTCCTTAATTTTAACGGGATCATCCATTGCAAGAAGATCTTTTGGCCTATAATCTATATGATAATCCAATTCAAGTTCCTGTTGTAAACGTTTCGAGATATACTTTGCCGGAT
>CAIKTE010000340.1 GCA_903830285.1 uncultured Chitinophagaceae bacterium
ACTTTAAAATGGATCCTTTCCTTTCCCATTAATATTTCACATTCTTTGATCTCCAGATTCTCCAGATCCATATCTATCACTTTTCCCGCATTTCCTTTGGCAATTGCTTTTGAAACGATCGTAGGCACTTTATCAATCAATGTATCCAAGTTCACAGCAAGCTTCGACGCAATGGTATCCCTTAAAATCTCATGCAATAAAACATCTCCTGTATTTAAAATATGGCTGTTCGTATTCACGGCGAAATCAAAATTCTGCACTTTCAGCGTTTGATTGGGAACATCAAAGACCAACTGACCACTGGCTACCAGGTCTCCTTCCACATCTTTATCGGTGATGACCTGAACAGATAATCCTGTTGTGGATCCGTAAACTTTCAATTGTTTGATGGCGATGCTGTATCCTTCAGCTGTAATTGTTTTTCCTTTTAATAACTCATTGAGTTGATCATTGATCTCTTCAAAACTGGTATACGCATATAAATAAACGTCCGATGCTGTTGCTTTCTCTTTTTCTTTTAAAGCGTTAAAGTCCGGCAACGGATTGGGCTTTGCATTGGTAACAGTATCCGTCAGCATCAGCATATCTGCTTTTACATTGGTATAACAAATAAGTTTGGTTGGATTTAAAACGATCTTTCCCTTGATGCTCTTACAAAAGAAACGCATCCAGGCAGGTGTGGGTTTTCGGGTGATCAGGATCGGCTTTTGAATATCGTCCCAGATCTTTGAAATTTCTGGCTTTAAAGAAACGGCTTTGTTCAATTCATCATCCAGCATTTTCGTTAAGTCTGACCCCTTATCTTTTATAACAGCATCAATGGTCTTACGAAGATTCTTCTTGATCATACCGATCTTTACAACAGGCTCTTCGATCCATTTTAAACTATTGATCTTAAACTTGGTGACCAAACTCCATGTTTTATCCAAACTTGCGGGAGTTGACAATGTGATCAAAACACTGCTGTGAATGGGATCTACCTGTCTTGCCATTTTTTTCCCAAACCTGCTGTCTACTAATACCGCATCTACGATCAATGGAAAGCTGCAGATCAATTCTTTGCCGGTAGACTTAATAATGATCTCTTCCTTCTTACTGAGTGTTATCGCTACTTCTTCTTTTTTAGAGCTTTGCAGAAAGATATTCTTCTCTAAGAATTTTCCATTTATCTTCTTGTTCAGAAAAACAGAGAAAGTTTTAATCTCGTAACTGATCGGCAAATTGATATTAGACTCGGGTACTGTTATCTTTAACTTTTCCGTGAGTGCTGCTGGAGGTTTTGTTTTTTGTTGAGACTTCGTATAAATATAAATGCCGCCACCAACAAGTATAACAATGATGATGGATCCGAGGATCAGAAAAAATTTTTTCATTTGATGATCTTATTACAATGAAAATTTAAAATACTCGTACAGAAGAAAACACGCTTTTGTATTGATTTTACAGCAATTGAACTGAACCTGAATATTGCATACCCGAATTTATAAAAAATAACGTTTCAAATCTCCGCTCATACTTTAATCCTAAATCATTCGTACAATTTCCTGCAAATTGATTTAATTTTAAGAGCTGATTTTTTTCGGGATCATAAGAAAATCAAAACCCATATCCTGAAATGAAAAACAGAACAAATACAATGCACGAAGTATTTAATACACAACAAGAATTGTTTGTATTAAATCTTTGTCTCTACAGTTAACCAGAATAGAAGTGAAACAGTTATGAAAAAAGAAACACCGGATCCAACAGCTTCTGCTATGCAACAACCGGAACAAGACCCTCGTATCATTATATCGTCTTTAAAAGATACGCTGGAAGAATTGATCGATTTTCTTCCCAGAGATCACAGAGGAAAAGTAAAGAAAGCCATTTCAAAAGCAAGCAAGTTTCTGAAACCTATAAAATGAATGGCTTCATCATTAGATA
>CAIKTE010000341.1 GCA_903830285.1 uncultured Chitinophagaceae bacterium
CATCGCATTATCGACACTTCAAAGGAAACGCCTGATGATTTTATCGAAAATGATCGAGCAGCGGCAATCGACGGCTCGACGTATCGAGTCGATTCCCGTTCATCCGCGTTATTCCTTGAACTTTAATCGGGATTCTCAGGATTTAAATGATGATCTTGATTTTTATACAGAAGAAAATAATCCCGCTAACAGCAATCAATACAAAACGCCTGATGGCTGGAAAGACTATGAAACCATTAAGAAGATCATTAAGGTAAAAAATGAAAAAGACGTTGTTCTTGATGTAAAGATCAGTAGGCATGGACCCATCGTGAATGATCTGATCGAAGGGCTTACACAGAAAGAACCTTTGGCCATGTCATGGATCTATACGCAACAACCCATTAAGACCTTAGAAGCAGTGTATCAGATCTCTCATGCCAATACTGTAAATGAATTTAAAAACGGTGTTGCATTGATCGCTTCACCCGGACTGAATGTAATGTATGGTGATGCCAAAGGAAATATTGCCTGGTGGGCAACCGGTAAATTATATAAGAACAAGAGTGCCGCCAACAGAAATTTTATCTTAGATGGCGCTAGTGGTAAAGATGATATTTCAACCTACCTGGATTTTTCTCAAAACCCCTCCGCAGAAAATCCCAAATGGAATTATGTGTATTCGGCAAATAACCAGCCCGACAGCATTGCAGGTTTTTTATATCCCGGCTACTATGTTCCGGATGACAGAGCAAGAAGAATCGTGCAGTTATTGGAACCAAAGAATGACTGGGATAAAACTGCCATCAGTAAAATGCAGAATGATATTACAGACCCGGTGGTAACAGAAAATATTGCAATGCTTATTTCTGTGATCGATACAAAAAAGCTATCAGATAAGGAACAGAAAGCAATCGCAGCTTTAAAAGCCTGGGATGGCGCTGCCGAATTAAATTCAATAGCCCCGGCTATCTACAATAAATTCATCTATCAATTTCTTAAAAATACTTTTGAAGATGAATTAGGAGAAGCAAACTTTAATAGACTACTCACCACCCATTTAATTAAAACGCTTATTCCGAAACAAATAAAAAAAGACAATTCTATTTGGTGGGATGATGTGCATACAAAAGATATTGTTGAAACCCGGGCAGATATTTTTACTCGATCATTCAAAGAAGCTATTGCATTTTTAGAAAAGCAATTAGGCGATGATATGAATGAATGGACATGGAATAAGGTAAGCACAGTAGAACATCAGCACCCGTTGGGGAAAGTTGCTGCATTGCGCAAGTATTTTAACGTAGGACCTTTTGAAATGAGACGCAGCAATGAAGTTATCAATAATATGATCAGCAATTTTACGGATAAAGGGGAATATCATATAGTAGCAGGTCCTTCTACCCGAAGGGTCATTGATTTTTCTGATGTAGAGAACAGTGTCAGTATTTTACCCACCGGTGAATCCGGCAATCCTTTCAGTAAGCATTATAAGGATCAAGCATTGATGTATAACCGAGGGGAAGTTAGAAAAATGAAACTCAATAAAGAAGAGATCATCGCTAACTCAACAAAACTGGTTTTTGTAAAGGGAGAATGATCCTTATCCGGTTGGTTGATGATTCCTCTTTTGTAAATCCTGCTGCGCTTATTGTCCTTACGGGCAATGTCATTAAGTTAAGAGACGCGATGTCATGTTGAGGTTCTCGAAACATGATTTATTAAAGAACTTTACATTGAACACTCTTCGAGAGCCCTGCCTTTGCCGGCAGGCAGGCTCAGAGTGACATGCTTAACTTAATGACATTGACTTACGGGACCAATAGTTTCATTGGTTACCTAAGAATGGGGGCATCCCTTTTATGTCTTCCTGCTTTCTATAGTAAGGATGCTGACAAATATCATGTTTTTTTTTAAAATATCTGTTTAGCTTTCTAAACTGGTATTGCATTGTCACTCCAATAAACGTTTTCAGTAATCGAATCGCTCTATGAAAAAAGACATTCTTCTCAAAAAGGATTCTGAAAAAGGGAGTGCTGTGTCTGATCTCTCTGATGATCAGCTTTCAAAGACTTTCTCAAGCATTGATCAAGAGTGGAATAATTTCATTACTAATTCAAGCCCTGATTTTATTGCCAGTTTCGATCTTGCTGGCAGATACACCAGTGTAAACGATGCATTTTGCAATGCTGTAAAAATGAGTGCTGCAGATATAGTCGGAAAAACACAAAGAGAAATAGGCTTCTCCGAACAACAGGCTAATGAATGGGGAGCTTTTCATGCTAAAGCAATCCTTAAAAATGAAGACACTGTTTTTGCTACATCTGCAGTTATGGCCGATAATAAACTTCATTTCTATAAAGTTCTTTTGCGCCCTTTTCACGATGAAAATGAAAACGTAATTGGGCTCGGAACGATTTCAAGAGATATAACCGATCAACAAAATACAAGAGATGCATTAGATGATAGTCGAAAAGAGTTTTATGCTTTAGTAGATAATGCCCCTGATATTATCGGGATCCATACAGAGGGTAAAGTTGTATTTCTGAATAAGTGGGGAATAGAAGTACTGAAAGCAAAATCAAAACAAGAAGTGATCGGTAAACCGATGATGCA
>CAIKTE010000342.1 GCA_903830285.1 uncultured Chitinophagaceae bacterium
CCTATTGATCTGCAATACAAAAACGGAACTGCACAAATGGATATGACCGCCCAAATGAATAATGCATTTGGTAAAGTGGTTGCCGGAATCATGCAACAAAATCCAGGTTATACTGCAGCACAGGCGCAGGGTGCAGCAATGGCACAGTTCTCTTCATTGGGAATTGATCTAAGCAAAGGTGCTACAGACAATTATGCAGCCAATGCAACACTTGCATTACCTCAATCTATTGCAGCAGGCGTTTCATTTTCTGCAAGTCATAAGCTTCGTTTATCCATGGACCTGCAATGGTTGAATTGGGCTAATTCTTTTAATACCATGAATATTTCTTTAGCAGGGGGAACGAATGCCAATATCAACAGAATGTTGGGTACTGCAGGAACAATTGCCATACCATTTCCTTTAAATTGGAAAAATACAATTGTTATCAAAACAGGCGCTGAATTACAAGTATCCGAAAAATTACAACTCAGATGCGGTTATGCATACGGCGATAACCCTGTACCTGAAACCACTATATTCCCTTTGTTCCCCGCAATTGTAGTGCATCATGCATCAGTTGGTGCATCATTACGAGTGTCCAAATCAGTTGCTATCAACGCAGCTTACGAACATGCATTCAGAAATGATCAGAAAGCTGCTGCCGAAAGTTTAGTAGGAACTCAATTTAATAATAGCACTTCAGGATTGGCTAACGATATCTACCATATTTCTCTATCCTGGTATATCAAAAAATAATTTGTGCATGTAATAAAAAGTTCTGCAGTAAGCAGAATTTTTTATTTACAGTACTCAATATCGTCAACTCTTTTGTTTCATTCAGATAATTATCTGTTGAATGTAAAAAATCAATGTATGAAAAAAGTTATAGCCATAGCATTACTGTCCTTTTCGTTTTATTTAGGAAAAGCACAAAATCTTAGCCCCTATATTGTCGGATTTGAAACGAATGAATCCGTAACAGCTACTCAAACAAAAGTTGTGAGCCAGCTTGAGCTGAACGGAATAAAAGTAGTAGGTCAGTACCAACCGGCAAACGATAAGAACCGAGCTGTAATTGTTTTTACAGCAAACGAATTGGAAACTGCAGTTAAGACAATTGGCGGTTTAACAGGATTTGCCGTCACATTGCGAATAGGGATCACGAATGAAAACGGCAAAACGATCGTTTCATATACGAACCCTTTATACTGGGGAAATGCTTATTTCAGAAATGATTTTGATAAAGTTTCAGGCAGCTACGCTATACTTATTGAACATATAGAAAAAGCCATGAAAGCTTCAGGAGAATTTACTGGAAAGCCATTCGGATCAAAGCATGGTTTGTCAACTAAAGACCTGCGTAAATACCATTACATGATGACAATGCCCTATTTTGAAGATGTTGTAGAGTTAGCAAATTTTGACAGTCATGTTGCAGCTTTGGATAAAATTGAATCTGCTCTTAAAAAGTCAGTACCCGATATTAGTCAAGTTTATAAAGTCAATATCCCCGGTAAAGAATTAACGCTTTATGGGTTTGCACTTTCGGGTGAAAAAGGAGAAAGTAAATTCTTACCGATTATTGATATCGGCCAGCCAAAGCATACGGCTTTCCTGCCTTATGAAGTATTGGTTAAAGAGAATAAGGTCTTAATGCTTCATGGGAGATACAGAATTGCAATTTCTTTTCCTGATTTGACCATGATGACTTTTACAAAGATCATGTCTACTCCGGGCAATATTGAAAGCTTATTGAAGCAATTGGTAAAATAGTCATGTAAAAGCTGCAATATATCAGGGAACGAACTATTTTCCTGAGAAATATCATGTTTGAATGTAACTAACATCACAAAAGAGCTATTTGCCCCAACAGAACTTTGCTATATACACATTATAGATATACTTAACTATTTTTTATGAAACGATTGGTGATATTAGGTGCAGGCACAGCTGGAACCATGATGGCAAATCATCTGCACCATAAACTCAACAGAAAAGAATGGGCCATCGATATTGTGGATGAAAGAACAGAACATCATTATCAACCGGGCTATTTATTTCTTCCCTTCGATATCTATCAACCGGAAGATATCATTAAATCAATCAAGGACTTTATTCCGTCGGACGTAAATCTCATCACAAAAAAAATTGACCATATCGTTGCGTCAGACAATTATATTCAAATGGCGGGCGGTGATCAATTGCATTATGACCTGCTCATCATTGCTACAGGAGCCAAGATCGCTCCTGAAGAAACAGAAGGAATGAATGGCGCTGAGTGGCAGCATACAGTTTTTGATTTTTACACTTTCGAAGGTGCTTTGGCACTGCGTAATAAGCTACGTGATTGGCAGGGCGGTCACCTGGTTATACATATCACAGAGATGCCGATCAAATGTCCCGTTGCACCATTAGAGTTTGCTTTTCTGGCCGATGCATATTTTAAGAACAAAAAGATGCGCGATAAAGTGAACATTACTTATGTTACTCCTTTAAGCGGCGCCTTTACCAAACCAAAATGCACCATTGCTCTTGATTATTTACTGAAAGAAAAACAAATTGGCATTGAAATAGATTTTGCAATTGCAGAAGTTAATAATGAAAATAAAACAATTGTTGATTATGGAGGAAAAGTAATCCCTTTCGATCTGTTGGTAACTGTACCTACAAATAAAGGAGATGAATTAATGGCAAGATCAGGTTTAGGTGATGACCTGAATTATGTTCCTACCAATAAAGAAACATTGCAATCAAAAGATCACTCAAATATTTTTGTGATCGGCGATGCAACAAATGTACCTGCGTCAAAAGCCGGATCTGTTGCACATTTCGAAGCAGATATCCTTACAGAAAATATTTTACACTTTATAAAGGGTGAGGCATTGAGTGCATCATTTGATGGTCATGCCAATTGTTTTATTGAAACAGGAAACAGTAAAGCTTTACTGATCGATTTCAATTATACCCATGAACCTGTGAAAGGAACTTTCCCATTTGCAGGCATTGGCCCATTGCAATTGTTGAAAGAAAGCAGAATGAACCATTGGGGAAAGTTGGCTTTCAGATGGATCTATTGGAATGTCTTATTAAAAGGAACGCCTATACCATTTGTATCAGCCAATATGAGTACAGCAGGAAAAAACTTTAATTAACCAATAAATATTTATTATGGAAAAGACTATCGCACAAAAAATGGTGCAGGTAAATGAAGAAGGTTATTTAACCAACTTTGCAGAATGGAATAAAGAAATTGGCGAAGAGATCGCTAAAGAAAACAACATCGTACTTTCTCCTAAACACTGGGAAGTGATCAACTATATACAGAATGAATTCAAGAACGACGTACCATTAACCATTCGTAAGATAGGCAAAAGCGGCGTGGTAGACATTAAAGAGTTCTATGCATTATTTCCGGTAGGGCCATTAAAAACAGCAACTAAAATTGCAGGCATTCCTAAACCTGCAAGTTGTATTTAATTGATAACATTTAAAAAAATAATCATGAATGAATATAATGGTGAGATTAAAAAGATGATGATCATTCTTTCAAAAGCATCAATTGAAAATGTTTATGCAGCATTTGTTTTAGCGAATGGTGCCAGAATGGAAGGCATTGAAGCAGAAATGTTCTTTACTTTCTTCGGACTGGAAGCTTTGCATAATAAAAAACTAGATCACTTGCATGTGGCCACTGTAGGCAATCCTGCCATGCACATGCCAACCATGATCGGAGGTTTACCAGGGATGGAAGCATTTGCCACTTCCATGATGAAAAAAGAAATGGAGAAATTAGATATGCCTGAAGTGCGTGAGTTTCTGGATATTTTGAAAGCATCAGGTGTAAAATTATGGGCATGCAAATTGGCCATGGAAATGTTCCATTATACTAAAGAAGATATGTATGCAGATCTTGATGGTGTATTAACTGTTGGCGATTTTTACAAACAGTCTTCCGGCCTCGGCACACACATGCTTTTCATATAAATAACCAAACAAAATAACCTAACACATGTTCGACAATTTAGACCACATTAATGAACCGGTAACGGAAGG
>CAIKTE010000343.1 GCA_903830285.1 uncultured Chitinophagaceae bacterium
AACTATCGTGTAGAACAAAGAACTGACTACGAAAAATTGATCTTGGATGTAGCTACCGATGGTACTATTCACCCAGAAGATGCTGTTAAACAAGCTTCTCGTATTTTGATTCAACACTTGATGATCATCACAGATGAAAACATCACTTTTGATAATAAAGAAGATAAAAAAGAAGATGTTGTTGACGAACACGTATTACAATTACGCAAAGTATTGAAAACACCATTGGAAGATTTAGACCTTTCAGTTCGTGCATTCAATTGTTTGAAAGCTGCTAAAATTAACAGCTTGAGCGAATTGGTACAATATGAGCAAGAAGATTTAATGAAGTTCAGAAACTTTGGTCAAAAATCTCTTTCTGAGATCGAGCAAGTATTGACTGAAAGAGGATTGAGTTTCGGTATGGATTTAAACAAATTAGGATTAGATAACTTGGATAATTAATCCAAACCCTTTTCCATTATTCACGTCTTGTATTCCCGACACGGTACAAGATATATAAAACAAAAAGTCATGCGTCACGGAGACAAAATCAATAACCTCGGCCGTAAAAAAGCACATAGAGTAGCGTTATTGCAAAATTTAGCCAGTCAGTTAATCACACACAAACGTATCGTTACCACTTTAGCAAAAGCTAAAGCTTTGAGGACATATGTGGAACCTTTGATTACCAAGACTAAGAAAATTGAATCAGCATCACAAATCAGCCATAATCACCGTTTGGTTTTTGCTGAATTGCAAGATAAAGCAGCTGTTAAAGAATTATTTACAGTAGTTGGTCCAAAAGTTGCCACTCGCCCAGGCGGTTATACTAGAATTCTTAAATTAGGAATTCGCCCAGGAGATAACGCTGAGAAAGCAATGATTGAATTGGTTGACTTTAACGAAATCTACGGTAACGCTGTTGAAAAAGCTGCTGAACCTGCTAAGAAAACTCGTCGTGCTGGTGGTGCTAAAAAGAAAGCAGAAGCTGCTGTTGAAGAAGCTCCAGTTGCTGAAGCACCTGCTGCAGATGAAATTCCAGCTGTGGAAGATAAAGCTGCTGAATAATTACTATGAAGAATTTTTCAAATACAGGCAAGACTTTTTTAGTCTTGCCTTTTTTTATATCCAATGTGTAAAAAAATATCTGATTTATCGACTAAGATGTGTTTTTTTTGCAGCATTAAACAGACCCTATACACATGTCTCAAATTCACCAACCCGCAATTTTAGTTTTAGCTGACGGACACGTTTTTCATGGCCGTGCTTTTGGAAAAAAAGGAATAGCTACAGGCGAAATCTGTTTTAATACAGGTATGACTGGTTATCAGGAAGTATTTACTGACCCTAGTTATACAGGTCAGGTACTCATAATGAATAACGTGCATATTGGTAATTACGGAGTCAAAGACGTTGATGTAGAAAGTAAATCGGTGAAGATCCATGGTTTAATAGCTAGAAACCTGGAAGAAAAATTCAGCCGTTTTATGGCTGATGGAAATTTGAGCGATTATTTAATTATCAATAATATAGTTGCTATAGATGATATCGATACCAGAGCATTAGTGGCTCATATTCGTACCAAAGGAGCTATGAACTGTATTATTTCATCTTCAGAATTTGATATAGAAAAATTGAAAGTTCAATTGGCAATTGTTCCCGATATGGATGGACTAGAATTGGCCAGCACTGTAAGTACGGATGTTGAATATGAGTTAGGGGATGTGAACTCTTCCATCAAAGTGGCTGTTCTCGATTTTGGCGTAAAAGAACATATACTTGAATGCTTAGTTACGAGAGGTGCTCACGTAAGAGTGCATCCTGCAAAGACTGCACTAAGTAGATTAAAAGAATTCAATCCGAATGGATACTTTCTTTCAAATGGCCCTGGGGATCCTGCAGCAATGCCTTATGCAGTTGCTACAGTAAAAGATATTCTAAAAGAAAACAAACCTGTTTTTGGGATTTGTTTAGGCCATCAATTATTGGCAAGGGCAAATGATATTCCTACCTTTAAAATGCATCACGGACATAGAGGATTAAATCACCCTGTAAAAAATATTATAACAGGGCAATGCGAGATTACTACTCAAAATCATGGTTTTGGCGTAGATCCAGTTGCCGTTCGTAACCATGCAAATGTGGAAGTAACACACTTGAATTTAAATGATGATTCAATAGAAGGAATTAGATTAAAAGACCGTCAGGCTTTTAGTGTGCAATATCACCCAGAAAGTACTCCAGGCCCGCATGACAGCCGATATCTATTTGATAATTTTATTGATATGATGCGTAATTAAAAAAAATCCCTGAGTAGAAGCTCAGG
>CAIKTE010000344.1 GCA_903830285.1 uncultured Chitinophagaceae bacterium
AACAGTATCCGCAAGAGCATTGAAAGCAGGGTTGGATATGGATATGGTGGGAGAGGGAATGCTAACCACTTTACAGAAATCATTGAAAGAAGGAAAAGTTTCAATAGCAGATATTGACCAGGCATGTTTACGAATTTTGGAAGCGAAATATAAATTGGGTTTGTTTGATGATCCTTATCGCTATATTGATGAGTCTCGTCCTGCAAAAGATATTTTAAGTGCTGAGAATCGTACCATCGCAAGAAATATGGCGGCTCATAGTATGGTATTGTTGCAAAACTATCAACAGATTTTGCCATTAAAGAAAACAGGTACCATTGCATTGGTAGGTCCATTAGCGCATAACAGAAGAAATATGTTAGGTACATGGGTGGTAGCTGGTGATTGGGATAAATCGGTAAGTGTGTATGAGGGAATAAAGAATGCAGTGAGCAATAGTGTCAATATCATTTATGCGAAAGGTTCTAATATTACAGACGATGCAGAGTTTGCCAAAAATGTAAACGCAATAGGAGTACAAGTAGAAACGGATAGTAGAACTCCTGCAGAAATGATCAATGAAGCCTTGGAAGCCGCAAAAAAATCTGATGTCATAGTTGCTGTAGTTGGAGAATCTTCAGATATGTCTGGTGAATCATCTAGTAGAGCTGACATCAGTATTCCGGCTAGTCAGCAAGCACTTTTAAAAGCATTATCTGAATTAGGAAAACCTTTAGTTATTGTTTTGATAAATGGAAGACCGCTTACATTAGTTTGGGAGAAGCAACATGCCACAGCTATTTTAGAAGCATGGGCTCCTGGAACAGAAGCGGGTAATGCAGTTGCTGATGTATTATTTGGAAATTACAATCCTTCTGGAAAAATCACTGCCACATTCCCAAGATCAGTTGGTCAGATTCCAATTTATTATAACCATAAAAACACAGGGCGACCTTATGATGGAACTGGTGGACATAAATTCAAATCTAATTATTTAGATGAATCGAATGATCCGTTGTTCCCATTTGGTTTTGGTTTGAGCTATACTAAATTTGAATATAGCCCCATTCAATTAAGTAAGAAAGAATTGAAAGGGAATGAAAAATTAACTGCTTCTGTGGTATTGAAAAATGCGGGTAATTATGCTGGTGAAGAAGTGGTGCAGTTATATATCAGCGATCCAGTTGCTTCTGTAACTCGTGCAGTGAAAGATTTGAAAGGATTCCAGAAAGTTTATTTAAAAGCAGGTGAATCCAAGACCATCAGTTTTGAAATTACGCCGGAGCAATTATCTTTCTTCAATAGTGATTTGAAAAAAGTATGGGAGCCTGGTGAATTTATTATTCAGATTGGAACCAACTCTTCTGAAGTGCAAGCTGCGAAGGTTAATTGGAATAAGTGAAAAGATAAGTGATAATAGTGAAAGATAAGAGTAAAAAAAGCGAAGTGCCACTGAAAATGTACTTCGCTTTTTTATGAAAAATTAATTTTGGATTAAACTCCTAGGGAATCATATACAACAACTTTCTTCCATAAATGGCCACAGGTGTCTATAAAATGCAGATGAATAGGATCTGTTTGATAAGATGCTTGATCGTCGGGATTTGCAAAAAGCGCTAACCAAGAACATGCATAGCTTCTATCAATAACATCTCGATTAGTTGCAGCAGGAACTCCAATATGAAATAGTTGTATTGTTGGAACGGCACTTAGTTTCTTTAATCCTTCTAACAAAGCATCACGATCGGCTTCGCTTTCAGTATTCTCTAACCAAAAATAAACATGGTGAACAAACAGGTCTTGTGAT
>CAIKTE010000345.1 GCA_903830285.1 uncultured Chitinophagaceae bacterium
TAAATTGGGTGCTTCTGCTGCTGTATTCAGTAATTTGGGAATAAATTCAGTGACTTTTAGTTGTACTCCCGGTAATGGAACTAACAGATTGATCATTGTAAGTTCCAATGCAGCTCTTTCTGATAATCCTGCTGACAATAAACAATATGCAGCAAATACAAGTGTAGGAAAAGGTGATGCAATTAGTAATGGTTATACAGTATATAATGGAACAGGTAACAGTATCACAGTTTCTAATCTAACTGCAAATACAAAATATTATTTTACCGTAATTGAATACAATGGAACAGGTTCAACATTGTCTTATGCAACATCAGTAGCATATATTGCAACTACAACAACTTTAGCCGATACCGATGGAGATGGAGTAGCTGATATTTATGATGCCTATCCAAATGATCCAAATAAAGCTTTCAATAATTATTTTCCTGCAAGCGGATTCAGCACTTTAATGTATGAAGATCAATGGCCAAGCAAAGGTGATTATGATTTTAATGATATAGTTGTTGATTACCGATATAATATTGTTACCAATGCTGCCAACAATGTGGTGGAAGCAAACTACTCTTTCTTACCACGTGCTGCTGGTTGCATTTATAAAAATAGTTTCGCTTTTCAATTGGATGGCGTGACTGCAGATAAAATATCATCTGTTACCGGAACAAAATCAGCATGGACTCAGGTGAATCCAAATGGAACAGAAGCAGGACAAACTAATAACAATGCAAACATTTTAGTTACTGATAATTTCTTCAATCTTTTCGCCGGAAGATCAGGTAATGATATGGTGAATACAGTTCCAAGCATTGCTAAGTTAAATGCAGACACAGTTTCTGTTTCAGTTAAATTCATAGTGAACGGTGTTGCAGCAACAGGCGGAACAGTGAGCTTCACTAATTTTGGAAGCAATGTTTTCAATCCTTACATCATCGTTTCTCAAACAAGAGGACATGAAATTCATTTGGCAGACAGAATACCAAGTTCAAAAATGGACATGACATTATTTGGTACTGCAGATGATAAAAGCAATCCTTCACAAGGAACTTATTACAGAACAGCCAATAATTTACCTTGGGCATTGAACATTGTAAGTTCTGTTCCTTATCCTACTGAAACAACAGATATTACAACGGCTTATCTTAACTTAATAAAATGGGCTGTTAGCGGGGGAAGTTTAAATACAGATTGGTATCTTGCTTTATCAGGATATAGAGACAATACAAAGATCTACAACAAATAAAAAGATTCAAATAAACCTAAGATAAAGGGCGGCAATTTTTGTCGCCTTTTTTAATGCCAACAAGGATAAATGATAACAAAGATCAAATCATCTTATCTGTATGATCTTTACCGGACAAGCTTTTGAAGCATTCACATTCTTTTCCTTCTCCGCTTCCTGAATTTTTAAAGACCAGAACTCTTTCTTTTGAACGGCACCTATTAAAGTGGCTTTACCATCTTTCTTACTCATGCGCCAATGTTCGGGTGCTTGTTCTACACAATAATTACAACCGATGCATTTACTGCGTTGTTGGATGATGATGGGCATTATATTTTTTCCTCCACAGCAGCTGCTACTATTTTATATAATTTATCGGCAGGCTTAACAGGCACTTCAAAAGGAAATGCACATAGATCACCTTTATTGGCCGTATCCATGGCACCATGGGCATTTACATGCAATGAAGTAATGGTGGTTTCCAACACTCCTTTTGTTGGACTGATGATGGCTACCTTATCTCCCACACTTAATGAATAAGCTTCTATTAAAAATTCGGCGATACCAGTCTTGGGATAATAATGATTTCCCTTACCCACATAGATCTTTCTGGTTAATGCTTTAGAGCCGGAACTGTCTGTCCACTCTCCTAATTCCTGTCCTAAATAATAGCCGCCCCAGAAATCACGATTGTACACCTGCTTTAATCTTTGTATCCATTCTTTGGCTCTTTTCTTCGTGTACATTCCTTCATAATACAGATCGATGGCTTCGCGGTAACATTGGGTAACTGTCTTTACATAATCAGCACTCTTGCCTCTTCCTTCGATCTTTAAAACAGAAACACCTGTGGCAATTAATTCATTTAAAAAATCAATGGTGCAGAGATCTTTGGGCGACATGATATACTCATTGTCCAGTTCCAGTTCATGACCATCTTCGAGATCGATCACCTTATATTTTCTTCTGCAATTCTGTAAACAGGCACCACGGTTGGCTGATGCATTTTGTGTATGCAGACTTAAATAACATTTTCCGGAAACAGCCATGCATAAAGCGCCATGTGCAAATACCTCGATCTCAATTAAATTACCGGAAGGTCCTTTTATATTTTCTTTTTTAATGGCATCGCAGATCTTTTTCATTTGTCCAAGACTCAATTCTCTGGATAAAACCATCACATCTGCAAAATGTGCATAGAATTGAATGGTCTCTATATTCGTAATATTTAACTGCGTAGAAATATGTAATTCCAGTTTTTGAGTAAAAGCATGATGTATCACCGCCTGATCGGATGCGATCACGGCATCAATACCTGCAAGTTTGGCTGCATTAATGATATTCTTCATCAATGCCAAATCATGATCATACACAATGGTATTTAATGTGAGATAGGATCTTACATGATATTCCTTACAAATAGCCGCGATCTCTTTCAGATCATCCATCTGAAAATTCATGGTAGCTCTTGCCCGCATGTTCAATTGTTCCACTCCAAAATAAACTGAATCTGCACCACCCTGAATGGCTGCATGTAAAGCTTCAAAGCTTCCTGCGGGGCTCATTAATTCAACCTTCTGCATATACACAATTTGTTGCAAGATAAAAGGCGGGTTTTATCCATTCAATGATATCGGTCAGTCTAAATAAGGGCTTATCGTTCAAATAAAAAAAGCAGTTTTAACTCATCTGCTTTGGAATTGCATTAAATTCACATATACATATATGAAAAGAAAATCCTTCCTCCTCCTTTTTGTTCTCTGCAGTCTCGGATTATTTGCCCAGAATAAAGGCAAGCGTCCTTCCATTGGTCTTACCTTAAGCGGCGGTGGTGCAAAGGGTTTAGCACATGTGGGTATTTTAAAAGCCATTGATTCAGCCGGATTAAAAATAGATTATGTAACAGGCACCAGTATGGGAAGTATTATCGGTGCATTATACGCCAGTGGTTATTCGGGCGATTCCATTGAAAAGATAGGAAGGGATATGGATTGGGATATGTTGCTCTCCAACTCTTCTTCACTGCGCGCATTCAGCATGCAGGAAAAAGAAGATTATTCAAAATATGCAGTTGAACTTCCATGGGAAAATGGAACATTGCATTTACCAAGCGGTGTATTGGAATCGCAGGAACTATGGTTAAAGTTCAATGAATTGTTTTTCCCTGTACATCAAATCAAAGATTTCTCGAAATTTCCCAGAAGCTTTCTCTGTATTGCAACAGATGTGGCCAATGGCGAAATGGTAGTACTAGACAGTGGAGAAATTGTTCAGGCTGCCAGAGCAAGTATGGCCATTCCCAGCATTTTTACGGCTGTGAATTATAAGAACCGAAAATTAGTAGATGGCGGCCTGGTAAGAAACTTTCCTGTGATCAATGCCAAACAAATGGGTGCCGATATTGTAATTGGCAGTAATGTTTCCAGTCCTTTATTAACCAAAGATAAGATCACCAATGTATTTCAGGTTTTATTGCAGATCGCCTTTTTCAGAGAAGATGCCGATGCCAAGAAAGAAGAAAAGCTCTGCGATATATTGGTAACACATCCTCTGGATGATTATTCCATGGGAAGCTTTGCTTCTTCCAACGAGATTATTGATGCAGGAATAAAGTCAGGAAGGGAATTATACCCTAAGTTCAAAAGATTAGCCGATTCACTGAATGCTATTTATGGACCTGAAAAACCGCAATCTGTTTCTTTATTACCCGAAAAGGATTCAGTAAAGATCACTGCGTATACGATCAATGGTTTACATAAAACGAATCCTGAATTCTTCCTTAGCCGTTTAAATTTTCATTTGAATCAGAATTATGATCAGTTTCAATTGTCCGAAAAAGTAAGAAATGCATTCGGCAGTAATTATTATAATAAGATCGTTTATTCACTGATCCCTTTACCCGATGGAAGTTCCAAGATCGTTTTCGATGTGGAAGAAAACCCTTTTACATTCATGAAACTGGGTATTAATTATAATACGTTTACGGGTATCAGTTTAATTGGCAATGTAACATCGCATAATCTATTAACGCCTTTCTCAAGATCTCAACTCACCGTTAACATAGGAGAAAACTTTCGTCTTCGTGCTGAACAGATCCAGTTCTTTGGGAAGCAAAAATCCTTTTCCTTAACAGGCAGTACACAATTGGAATCTGTTACCATCAATACGTATAATGACTTCTCAAGGCAAGGTGTATATAATCAGGGATACTTTTTAGGGGATCTGAATCTGCGCTACGATCCTTCTCGCAGTCTTACTTTTGGAATTGGCGGTCGCTTTGAAAGTTTAAAGTATAAACCTAAAGTTACTCCTGCGATTGAAGTAAGCGGAAACATTAATTTCTGGTCTGGCTATTTTTTTGTGAAACAGAATTCATTAAGTAATGCCATCTATCCAAAAAAAGGCAGTAAAACAGAATTTGAATTTGGATTTACTTCCAAACAAGATCATGATCTCTTGTTTAAAGAAAATGGGAATATCATTCAGAATACGGATTCTCTGGGCATTGATTATAGCAATTACAGTTATCTGAAACTGAATTCAGAACACTATTTCCCTGTTAGCAAGCGGATCAATTTATCTACGCAAATACAGGCAGGTATCGAATTTAAAAAGCAGAATAATTTTATTAATGCATTCACTGTAGGCGGCTTGACCAATGTTTATCGCAATCAGATCATTTTTGCCGGGCTCGATGAAGGAACTATACTTACTAACAGCATCGGGGCTTTTCAATTAAGGATGCGTTATCAGTTGTACAACAATATTTATCTGACCGGAAAAGGCAATATTGCTTTCTATGATTTTATTGATAAGGACTTTCAACCCCAAAATTCAAAATTTCTCTCCGGCTATTCTCTGACCTTCGGATATAATTTTATTCTGGGTCCTTTGGAGATAAGTGCCATGTATTGCGATCAGTCTAAAACCATACTGCCTTATATTAATCTGGGAATTCCTTTTTGATTTTTTATTATTTGAATATCATACAAGGGGATGTCATGCTTGAGGCTCTCGAAGCATGATTTAATAACAATGATTTTTTAAATTCACCCTTCGAGTGCCTCAGGGTGACATTGCATTTCCAGGGTTTATCACTTGTTTCTTGTCACTTGTTACTTATCACTTCAATCTCCCTCCAGTAATCATGTTGCAGATCTTCATGCAGTAGAATAACCGCAGCATTAATCTTCTTCAATTGCTGATTGTATAAATTGGAAAGTGCCGCAGATTTATGGTAGGGTATTTTAGCAGCAATGATATTCTTGCAATAATGGATCAATAATTCAGTCTCTGCCAGTTTGGAACCAGTATAACGGATAAATTTATTAGTGGATCGCAAGATCTTACGCAAACTCTTTTTGGTGAGATATAAATTAAACTGCGAGAGTTCTGCAAACTGTTCGTCCATATCATTTTTTACAGACTGAATATAGGAGGCTTCATCATGCGCTTCAAAAAGCAAATAGGTAAGTAATTCTTTATTCTCTTTTTTAAATCTTGCCAAACGCAAACAAAGCTCCAGTAATTGCTTAGGAGTAGAAGCCTGAAGTTCCTGTTTCAATTCATTGCTTGTTGCAGCTTTCATGATTATAAAGTTAAGTGCAACTTTAACAGCAACACATTTTCTGTCATTCGAAAAACAATATTATATTTGGACAAATAAAACATTTCTCATGGCATTTCATATTAATGATAAAAAGGGTGGAAAGCCCGGCAGTAATAACACCAAGAACTTAAATACAGCTGGTGGATCTAAATTCATTGCCAAACCCGGCGTCAAAGCTGCCAATGTTGGCAAAAAGCCTATTAAAACAGGTGGTGCAAGAGGAAGCTGAGTTGATTGTTCTTATTCTTCCATTAATTTCTTTTCGATTCTTCTGTCAGGGATGAACCACATCATGGCTACCAATACGTACAATCCCAAACTGATACCCGTATGCACAAAAGCAAGCGGTATGGCGGCTGTATAGAACACCAATGATAGAATACCTTTATTATCCCTTCCAACAGCTGTGGCTAATTTGGAATCTTTACCATGCAGGGCGATCAAATGTCTTGATAAGATAAAATAAGCCACGCCCGACATATCCAGGATAAATCCCATCACTGCAACAGGCAGTTGCGTAAAATGGTTCTCTCCCATCCAACCCGTTGCAAAAGGCACTAATGATAACCAGAACAACAAATGTATGTTCGACCACATGACCTTACCGTTCACATGCTGTACCGAATGAAATAAATGATGATGATTATTCCAGTATATGCCAATGTTCACAAAGCTGAGAATATAGCTTACAAATACTGGCAGCAAGCCTTTTAAAGCATTCCAGTCATCCCCATGTGGAACTTTTAGTTCCAATACCATAATAGTAATAATGATGGCGATCACACCATCACTGAATGCTTCCAATCTTCCTTTGCCCATAAATTGAGTATTTTCTTCTCAGATTAAAAGAGAAATAGCTTGCATGTAAGCAACAACCGATTAAGGCAACTGATCTTAGGAAATGACCTGAATATTTTGTGCCATCGCCCCTTTGGCGCCTTCTGTTATTTCAAACTCAACTTTTTGTCCTTCTGCCAGTGATTTATAACCATCCGATGCGATGGCACTGAAGTGTGCAAATACATCTTGTTTAGTATCATCCACCGTAATAAAACCAAAACCTTTGGCTGCATTGAACCATTTAACTGTACCTGTAACTTTCATACTTGAATATTTATAACTTAAACATACTGCTATTATCTCAGATAGACAAGTCTTCCTACCTAATCAGTACCGTTGAGCGATTTATTTTCTGCCTTGATATTCAAATAAACATTATCGCCAGCTTGAATAGTATCATCATTTAACCTTACCTGAATGAGTCCTGTACTGATCGCAACATCGATCATGTAATGATTGCCGAAAAATGTTTTCTTCTTTACTACTCCACTAAATAAACATTTGTTTTGAGTAGTGATCTCGAATTGTTCAGGACGAAGGATTACCTGCGTTCCATTGCCTGCCAGATCGTTCAACAGATTATAAGCTCCAAATAAACCTGCTGCATATTCATTCACCGGTTGATGATAGATCTCTTTAGGTGTGCCGTCCTGTATGATCAAGCCATCTTTCATCACCAATATTCTGTCGGCCCAGGTAAGTGTATCTGCAGCATCGTGCGATACCATGATACAGGTAATTCTGAGTTGGGTACCGATATCTTCTATCACTGATTTGATCACTTTCTTATGCATCATATCCAGATTGGAAAAAGGCTCATCCAATAATAATAATTCAGGAGATGTTGTCAGTAAACCGGCTAATACGATCCTTTGTCTTTCGCCTCCTGAAAGTTCATCAGTTTTGCGTTGCAGTAAATGAGATATCCTGCAAACGGAATAGATCTTTTCTGCAATGGCTTCATCGATCTTATTGTTCATCTCCAACAATTCATGTACACGATAATTATTGCGGAGTTCAAAATACTGGCTTAAATAGGCGATCTTTTTATGACCGGGGATCAATTGATCGTTTGGGCCGATCACTTTCCTATCATCTAATCTGATCTCCCCTTCATCGGGCTGCAACAATCCCCCGATCATCTTTAATACACTGGTCTTACCCGATCCTGTTGCTCCGGCAATAGCAATTTTTTGCAAAGGCTCTTGTGTAAAAGAAATACCCTTTACGATCCATTGACCATTTTGTTTTTTTGAAATTCCCTTTACCTCTAACAATGCCATGCATCGAAAATAAATGATTGAATGGAAATTGCGGAGATTAAATCATTTTATGCATATTACATTAATAGTATGTTGTCATGTTGAGGCTCTCGAAACATGGCATATAAAGAAGATTCCGTTTTCACTCTTCGAGAACCTCAGAGTGACAAGCATACATTAAACAATGTAATTCTTTAATAAAATGAAAATGATTATTCTTGAATGACCAATTAATAAGTAGTCGTCATCTCCTCATCTACACAAATAATATAATCGGCTGTATTCTTATTTTCTGCCAATAAATGTTTGATATCTTTTTGACTGACCGTTGTAACTGTAATGATCTTCAGATCAGGTTTGCTTTGTTTTAAATGCCAGACTATACCATCATGATTCTGTGAATGGTAACTGCCGTTATAATGAATAAAGAGACTCCCGGGCACATAATATTTCAAAATAAAATGTGCCATCGTTGCATCTTTTATGGCCTGTGCTTTAGGCATATTCACACTACCGTGACCGGCCATCATTGTCATCATCCCTTTATAACCGGGCAATTCTGCGTCATAAGCAATGGGTAAAGGTGCGATCCATGCTTTTTCTTTGGCAGTCAAAGTATCCAATGCTTCAAATCCGCCTTTAGAGACCAAAGCTGCATATCTGCGTGGTACATTACTGGCAGCAAAAAAAATATTGTTTTCTTTGGCAAAATTTACAAGGGGTGCATAATCGGTAATATAATTTTTCCAGAGTCGTGCAGCACTGTCCAATCCTTTGGCAGTCAATTTTCCCTGTAAATAAAGATCTAATGCAGGTTGATTATCCTGTTCAAACATTTCTGCACCCATCACCAGACCTTTCTGTTCTTTACAATCTTTAGTGATCTCTAATTCCATCCAGTGACTGATAGGATTATTATGTGATTCGCCGATCATCACAATGTCATGCTGAACGATCGCTTTGATCATTTTTGTATAAGATACTTTTTTGCCTTTTGCATTATACAGAACATAAGCAGGCTTGTCTTGTGCGCATACACAAATCAGCATTAAAAAGCTGATAGAGAGCAGGGTCATTCTTTTCATAAATGAAAGTTCGGGGTTTTAAGCCAATTGTTGAACTCGCCCTATAAATATTTCAACCTTTAATAGAAAGTTCGGCTCATATTCTCCCTAATAAAAAAGTCCTGCATGAATGCAGAACTTCTTACTCTAAAAACAACCAAAACTTCTTAATTCCAGTGACCGGAAACCCAATAATCTCCATGATGAGAACGATGCTTCCATTCACCTGAAACCCAATGTGTGTGATGAGCAGGTGCTGCTTCCCAATGTTGAGGCACATTTTCATATTTGCCTCCACGCCAACTCCATTCGTCTGTGATCCAAACATGGCTTTTGGAAGGAGCTGTAGTTCTTACAACAACAGTTGCTTTCGGGCGTTCATTCACATAATGTGTTTGAGCACTCACATATTGTGCATACCCTCCCAACAAAACGAGTATCACAATTAATGAAACCAGATACTTTTTCATAAATAAATTATTTAATTGATAAAATCTGAATGATCCCGATCTTGGGCTATCTGATTTTATGGTTTAAAGTTAAATTCACTCATCAGGTTGACTGTTACACTTTACCGTCTATTTATTACAGCATTCACATATTGTTATTCGAAAACCAATTCTCCCGGTTATAAACTAAGCAAAACAATAAACAATGGCTATTTTGCAGCATATAATATGTTATTATGCAGTTAGCGGGATTGATCATTTTTGTTTTATTTATTGTTTTAGGACTAAAGCTCTATTACCATAAACAAAAACTCATCCGCAACTTTCAAATGCCGGCTGATACCAAACAGTTATTAGAGGTCCATATCGCTTTTTACAGAAATCTTAATGCCGATCAGAAGCTCGAATTCGAAATGCGTATCAAAGACTTTCTGAGTCATGTTACGATAACAGGCGTTGGCACTGTGGTAGAAGACTTAGACAGAATACTAATCGCATCCGGTGCCATCATGATCATTTTTGCTTTTCCCGGATGGCGTTATAATAATATCAATGAAGTGCTTTTATATAAAGATGCTTTTAATGAAGAGTATCAACAGGAAGGAAATGACAGGAATATTTTAGGAATGGTGGGCGATGGTGCTTTGAACCGACAGATGATATTATCGCAATCATCAGTAAGAGCTTCCTTTCAAAATTCTGCTGATGGACATAATACAGTTATCCATGAGTTTGTGCATTTGGTTGATAAAGCAGACGGTGCAGCAGATGGTATCCCTGAATATTTATTATCACGCCCCTACCTCCTTCCATGGATCAATAATATGCATCAAACCATAGAAGAGATGAAGCAGAATGAACATCATGACATTAATTTTTACGGAACTAAAAATGATGCAGAATTCTTTGCTGTGGTTTCAGAATATTTCTTTGAACGGCCTGATGCTTTAAAATCGCATCACCCTGAATTATATAAATTACTGGAACAAATGTTTCATCCTTTGTAGGAAAGAGCAGTGATATTTCTTTCAATATTTCATTTCAATTAACTTTATAAGACCGATACACGAATTGCTAAACTTCCAATCATGACCGATCCAGAAAAAGTATTACAGAACGATAATAATCAAAGCCGTAGAAAATTCATTACAGCCATCAGTACAATGGTTGGCGCCGAAATATTATTCACCATACCAATGACAAGCAAAGCAGGCGGTTTATTTAAACCCGATGAAACAATTACTGTTGGCCTGATCATGGATCGTTTTATCAAAGATGTTCCGACTGGCGTTTTAAAACAAACGGTAGATATACTAAAATCAGGTTCTGCAGATATGCCGGTAACCAGCATCGTCACTTCTATGTTTGCAACTATCGAAGTAATTAAAAAAACAATTGCACTCGGCGCTAATTTTATCATTGTACACGAACCAACATTTTATTCTCATGAAGATGATACAAGCTGGTTAAAAGGTGATCGGGTATATCAATACAAATCTGAATTACTAAATAATAATAAAATAGCCGTTTGGCGTTGTCATGATTATATCCATCGCCTCGTTCCCGATCCTGTAAGTACGAGTCTATTGAAAGAGCTGGACTGGATGAAATATTCCGATAAAAGCTTTCAAAATCTGGTAACCATTCCCGATATCAGCTTAAGAAAATTGATCAGTTATTTAAAAACTAAACTCCAAATAGATCAGGTGAGATATATCGGTGACCTGGATCAAAACTGTAAAAGGGTTTTAGTAGCACCCGGTGCTGTTGGTATCAGAACACAATCATCTGCAGTAAATTATTACAAACCTGATGTTCTGATCTGCGGTGAGATCAGTGAATGGGAAGCAGGAGAATATATTCGTGATGCAAGAGCCAAGGGTGATAACGTTTCACTGATTGTTGTTGGACATATTGCCAGTGAGGAAGCAGGTTCTATTTTCATGATCGATTGGCTGAAAGAAAAATTTCCTTCTGTTAAAGCGCAGTTCATTCCATCTGGAAATTCATTGTCATTTTTGTAACCCTTAAAATAGTTATCTCTTCTCCAGCATCTCAATGATCTTATCCGTATCATCCACTTCACCTATTCTTGGGAAAATATATTGTAAACTGCGTTCATGCGCATCGGCATTCATATCTGTCATGGCATCTTTTGCGAACGTGATATTATAAGCCCTTTCACTGGCATGTCTTGCAGTGCCTTCAACTCCAATACTTGTTGCCACACCCGCTAATACGATTCCGGTAATATTTCTCTTTTGCAATTCTTCCTGTAATGCTGTTTCGAAAAAAGCACCCCATGTATGTTTGGTGATAAAAATATCATTGTCAGTTGCACGGCTTTTAATTTCAGGAATAACTTCTGACCAGTCATCACTTCCCGGCGGGCGCAATGCTTGTTTGGCATCTTTGCGACACTTGTTCCATGCAGCCACTCCAGAATTTACATTCACTATTACGATGGGCAAACCTGCTTTATGAAAAGCATCTACCAATTTTACGGTATTATCAATAACACCAGCGATCGGTTTTGCTAAGGGTAATTGTACGATCCCTTTTTGAAGATCTATGATCACCAATGCGGTATTTGTATCAATTGCGGTTACCATAATATCAGTTTTATATTTTTATTGATTGCAAAATTAGAAACTTAAAACTAAAGATCATGATTCAAGAATAGGTTCAACGGAAAGTTCATCTGCCACAGCCCTGTCATTTTCTTTCTGTTTATTTCTTCGAAGATAGCGAACATGTATGACCCCTATCAGCAGGGCAATGATTCCCGCTGACATCACTGTATTCTCCACACCGATATGCTCCGATACCTTACCAATGATCAACCCGCCAAAAGGCTGCATACCAAAAAAAGACATCGCATAAATACTGATCACCCTCCCACGCATTGCAGGATCGACCGTTGTTTGTATGATGGTGTTGGAGATCGTGATCTGCGACATCATTCCAAATGCACTTAATGCAGCAAACACTAATGCAAGCGGATAATAAGTAGTGTGTGAAAATAAAATAAGCCCTGTGCCAAATACAAATGTATTGATGGCTAATATTTTTCTGAGATTTGTACCCAGACGTAAAGATGCCAGAAATATCCCCCCGGCAAATGCACCCAACCCGATCACACTATCAATGATCCCAAATGTTGATGCAGTTCCATGAAATATATCTTTTGCATATACAGGTATCAAAGTACTGAAAGGCAATACAAATAAACTTACCAAAGCAAGCATGGCCATGATAGAACCGATAGCAGGTGTTTTTATCACATAGATCATCCCTTCCCGCAATGAGTTGAAAACATTTTGAGTGCTTTTCTTGCTAACATATGCCGGCAATTTCATCATTAAAAGAGAAATAATAACAGCCAGAAAACTTAATGCGTTCAATCCAAAACAAATATCCTCCCCAAATCTTTCGATCACTAAACCTGCAATAGCCGGACCAATCAGTCTCGATAAATTCACCATCGAAGAATTCAATGCCAAAGCATTGGGCAGGTACTTTTTATCGTCCACCATTTCATACACCAGCGATTGTCTTGCCGGCACATCGAATGCGTTAATGATACCGAGCAATACACTTAATGAAAGCACTTCCCAAACAGTATAATGTTTAAAGAAGATCAATACAGCCAATAATAATGCCTGGAGCATGGATGCTATTTGTGTAAGCAGCATTAATTTATACCGGTTATACCTGTCTGCTGCCACACCACCCAGAAAAGAAAACAAAAAAGAAGGAAACATGGTGGCAAACAAAGTAACCCCTAGCATGAATTTGGAATGTGTTAATGAATACACTACCCAGCTAACTGCGGTCTTTTGCATCCAGGTACCGATCAGGGATACAGATTGTCCGGTGAAAAATAACCGATAGTTACGACTCTTAAATGCGCTGAATGTTGTGATTCTCATATTTCCTTGCTGTCACAAAATTTAATTGATGCTTGATCCTGTGCCGCAAATTTAGCCGATCATTTGCTCAACCTATCAACAATACTCAATCCGTTCTTTCTTTGTACATCAATAGCAATATCGTAACCCGCATCAGCATGTCTTATCACTCCCATTCCGGGATCGTTACGCAATACTCTGGAAAGTCTTGCCGCCGCAGCATCTGTGCCATCGGCTACGATCACCATTCCTGCATGGATACTATAACCCATACCCACACCTCCGCCATGATGCAGACTCACCCAACTTGCTCCGCCTGCCGTATTCACCAACGCATTCAAGATCGGCCAGTCGGCTACTGCATCACTTCCATCCAGCATAGCTTCTGTTTCTCTGTTTGGTGATGCAACAGAACCCGTATCCAAATGATCTCTTCCTATTACAATTGGTGCTTTAACTTTTCCTGTACGCACCAGTTCATTAAATGCCAATCCCGCTTTTTCTCTTTCTCCCTGTCCCAACCAGCAGATCCTTGCAGGCAATCCCTGAAAAGCAATTCTTTCCTTCGCCATTTTCATCCATCTTAATAAACCTGCATTTTGAGGGAATAAATTCATGATCACTTCATCCGTAACAGCAATATCATTGGCATCACCGCTTAATGCAGCCCAACGGAAAGGACCTTTGCCTTCGCAGAATAAAGGACGGATATAGGCAGGAACGAATCCCGGGAACGCAAAGCAGTCGATAGTCGAGAGTCGGGAGTCAAGAGTACGTTGCTGATATTCCTGTGCCCTTGCCCGAATATTATTTCCGTAATCAAATGTAATAGCGCCCTTATCCATTAACTGGATCATCAATTGCACATGACGGAACATACTCCTATATGCATAGTCTGTATACTGTTCAGGATTTTGTTCGCGTAATATCTTTGCCTGCTGATAGGATATTTCATGCGGCCAGTAACCGATCAACGGATCATGTGCAGATGTTTGATCGGATAATGTATCGGGAATAATATTTCTTTCAATTAATCTCTCCAATAAATGAACAGCATTACAAAGAACACCAATGCTTTTGCTTACACCTTCTGCCTTATACCTTACAGCCTTATCTATAGCTTCATCAATATCAATGATCTTTTCATCGAGGTATTTTGTTTCAATGCGTTTATCGATACGCCACTCTTCTACTTCAGCGATCAATGCAACACCTTCGTTCATGGTGATGGCAAGTGGTTGTGCACCTCCCATGCCACCTAATCCGGCAGTAACATTTAATGTTCCTTTTAAAGAACCACCAAAATGTTTATCTGCAATGGCAGCATAAGTTTCATAAGTTCCTTGCACGATACCTTGCGAACCGATATAGATCCAGCTGCCTGCGGTCATTTGTCCGTACATCATCAATCCCTTCTTTTCCAGTTCATCAAAATGTTCCCAGGTGGCCCATTTAGGAACAAGCTGTGAATTAGAGATCAATACACGTGGTGCATCCGCATGTGTTTTTAAAATACCTACGGGCTTACCGCTTTGTATCAATAATGTTTCATCGTTCTCAATTTCTTTTAAAGCTTTGATGATAAGATCTAGACTTTCAAAATTGCGTGCCGCTTTACCTCTGCCACCATACACAATGAGATCATCGGGACGTTCAGCAACATCAGGATCTAAATTATTCAACAACATTCTTAATGCAGCTTCCTGGATCCATCCTTTGCAATTCAATGTTGAGCCGATGGGTGTTTTGTATTTGATGGGATCGTAATTTCTTTTGATGGTTATCATTTGGCAATCGTTTTTCGGATTTGCAATTTAGAGAAAGTATTGGCATTCCGATCCCGCTTATAGCGGGAGAGGGATCTGTTGGGATGTATTGGCATTCCTACGAAGGAGGAATCTGCCGGGCTTTATGTCCTTCCGTTCGAAGAACTCCTTTGGAGAGGCACGAGGAATCTGCCTATCTTTTGTACTAAGGCTGAGTAGAACCCTCTCCCGTATCTAACGAGATCGGCATGACAGCTCTGCCACAATTTCAGCCAGCAAATAGCTTTTTTTGATTCGTCTATCCTATAGCGATCCTAAAGTCATCCTATAGTGATGGCTTAACTATTTCAGAATGATAAACTGCCAGATTTACAGCATAAAAGGCTTTATTCTTTAGTCTCAAAGAAACTTCGATTTTGAGTTTCTGGGACTTTGATTTATGGTATGTTTATTTGGGAAAATATATCGTATTGTAGGGGATGTTATTGGTAATACTCTGATTAATGAAGCAACAGAGTCTTAAAAGGAACGGCTTTATTGTGATTCTTAAAGAGATTTAGCTATGAAATTAATATTTTAGATAAATTGCATAAGACGATTTATTTAAGGTTAAAAGTTATAAACAGCTAAATCCAAAATTCCCATTCAAAAAAATGTTGAAATATTTAAAGTTAATACTGACTTTGAGTCTTTTGTTTCTTATTTCAACATCTCAAGCTCAACTACTTGAAAAGGGAGTATATATTGGTTATGAATCAGAGCCTATTCTTGGTCAAATTACTCATTGGACAGATATTATTACTGGTGTTCAAATCGATGACACAACACAGAGATTTCATTTTGAGGTTAAAATTTATGTTTTTGACTCCACAATAGAAATTCATAAAAGACATATTCCAACTAAAAACAGGTTTGATTCAACAGAATATATTTTTATCTACAATGCGATCATTTCAAATCGTGATGGCAAAACAACTCTATTTGGAAGTATTAAGAAATGTGTGAATTGTAAAATAAGTGCAGACCCAACGCCAAAATTTGTTCATGTTTTTTATACTGTTCATGTTGAAAATAAAAAAGTATTTATCGACTCGGACAATGAAAAAAGAATATTATTCAAGAAACGTAAATTGCCTAAAACATAACAATTGTTAATTACTAAATCAATCTCCATGCGATTCTCTTTACTCATATTTTTTGCAATTATTTCTTTTATCAGCAAAGGACAAAAAGTTGAGTATCGTAATGATTCCATTTATATTAACAGTTTTTACGTGAATGCTTTTACTTCTAAATTAACCTTAGACAGCTTATTAAAAGATAAAGGCAAAATTGAACAACATTTGGGTAAAACTTACTCCTTTACAAAGGAAAGAGATAAAAATACAAGGTATACGTATAGTAAATTGGGGTTAATATTTGGTAAAAGTGATTTTGATACAACGAGACTTTCAATTGCAATAAAATTGTATAGAAATTCAAACCCAATGGTTGATCAAAATAATATGTCCACTAATCCTTTTAAAGGAGAACTATATATTGCAGACAACTATATGAATGACAAAAGAACTATTGAACAATTGCAAAAATTGAACAACTGCACATTACAATATCAACAGAGTCATATAAGTGCTTTTGGTCAGCCGCACACAATAACCATTGCTAATCTTATTTATCAGGAAAGTTTGGTTAACATTTTGTTTGACAGTGATACAAATGAAACGACTTGTGTTTTCATCTATCATAATCGGAATATTAAATAATAAAAGATGTTCAGTTAGTCATTATACTATAGTTATAGTGTAAATCATCAGTATAAAATGAAATTAACATAGTTTCATAAAACGACCCATTTCTTCGACTACATAATTTACTTTGCTTAGCAGTAGAAAGAATATTCATTTCGACGATCAAGTAGTGCTCATCTCATAATTGTATAAGACTGTCAATTTTATATAGAATGATGTAACTATTTTTTAAATTTATGTAACATTTAGCTATTAAATTGTCCCACCTTAGCAAGGCAATAAGTTAGTTGCAATTAATTTCAAATAAAATATGTGGTGGCAATATTTATTAATTTTTGCAGGAGCATTTTTATTTGATGTAGTTCCCATCCCTTTCCCTCCGGCTTTCTCAATTATGGTTCCTTTACAGATATTATTTGGCTTGAATACCTGGTTAGTCATTATAATAGGTGTTGCAGGATCAATTCTAGGGAGATATGTTCTCACTCTCTACATTCCTTTGTTGGCAAATAAGATATTTAAAGCTAAAAAAAATAGAGAGGTTCAATTTCTCGGGAAAATAATGAAAGAGAAAGGATGGAAAAGTCAATTGATCATAGTGACTTATTCTTTATTACCCTTACCCACTACCCCATTATTTTTAGCTGCCGGAATGGCTCGAATAAAGCCAATTCAAATTATCCCTGCTTTTTTTATCGGAAAATTTATAAGTGATGCTATTGCAGTACATCTTGGCAAGTACGCGTCTGAAAATTTTAATGATATGCTAAGCGCAGCTTTATCATGGAAATCAATTGGAAGTTTAGTTCTCGGTATATTAATTATTTGCGCCCTGCTTTTTATTGACTGGTTTTCACTTCTTGAAAAGAAAAAATTTAAATTAAATTTTAAAATCTGGAAGTGATAAGAAACAATGTCAAACATACTATTTTCTTACTCATTATAAAATACAACTAAACCCTTGCTCTAAAACGGCGCCCCCCAGAAAAAGCAGGGGAAAAACCCCGGTTTCTTTTGGTCTTACTTTGGTCTTGTTTTGGTCTTGCTTTGCTCATGTATTGCTCATACAAAAGAAAAGCAAAAGGATACCAAAAGAAGACAAAAAGGAAAGAAGAACAAGACCAAAACAAGACAGGTAGAAGAATGCGCTGAAATTACAGTCCTATCAAAACTGTTGCTGAAGGAATTTTTCGCCCGGCTATCTGAAGATTTAGCCAGGCGCTTTTCAGATATTTAATAAGAATCAGACTAATCCTGATTTTTATTGAATAATTCAAAGACGTTATCTTGCCACTGCATTTTTTATCAAACTTAAATTTTATGTTGAACAAAGACAATAGTTGGTATCTCATCGAAGATGTGAATGAACTTGATTCTCCTGCATTGGTCATTTATCCGCAACGTGTTACACATAATATTCGGACAGCGATCGCCATGACAGGTGATGTAAACAAATTACGTCCGCATATCAAGACCAATAAATCCCCAGATGCCATACAATTATTAAAGGAAGCTGGCATCACCAAATTCAAATGTGCCAGCATCGCAGAAGCAGAACTGTTAGGCATCTGTGAGGCAAAAGATGTTTTATTGGCGTATCAGCCGATAGGCCCTAAAATAAAACGCTTTGCATCTGTCATCAAAAAATATCCTTTAACTAAATATGCCTGTCTGATCGATAATATAGCTGCAGCCCGCGAAGCTGCTAAACTATTTGCAGCAGAGGGATTGGTCGTTCCTGTGTATATAGATGTGAATGTGGGACAGAATAGAACAGGCATTGAAGCCGGAACTGCCACAGTAGAATTATATACAGTTGCTGCGGCACTTAACGGAATCATCCCGATTGGCTTACATGCGTATGATGGTCATTTAAACGATAGTGATTTTACTATTCGAAAGCAAAAATGTGACGCTTGCTTTTCAAGTGTTTTACAAATGCAAAATGAAATAACAGAAAAAGGTTTTGCTGAACCTATGATCATTGCAGGTGGATCACCCAGCTTTTCTGTTCACTGCAAAAGAGAAAACATTGAATGCAGTCCGGGTACATTTATTTATTGGGATAAATGCTATTCAGATCTATGCCCTGAGCAAAATTTTCTTACAGCTGCCCTCGTCATCACAAGGGTCATCTCCTTACCAACAAGAACAACTTTATGTATCGATCTCGGTCATAAATCAATTGCAGCAGAAAATGAAATAAACAAGCGGGTATATTTTCTAAATGCCCCTGAATTAAAAGCGACCAAACAAAGTGAAGAGCATCTGGTCGTTGAAGCAGGTGAACATCATCCTTATAAGATCGGGGATATTTTGTATGCATTACCCCAGCATATTTGTCCTACTGTAGCTTTATATGAAAGAGCTTATACAGTTACCGATCACCATATCACCGGAGAATGGATGAATACTGCAAGAGACCGAAAGATAAATATATAAGTGTTGAGTGCTCTCTCCCTATCAGAGTTAGCAAAGCGCTCTTCGGAAGTCTTCGGATAGATGGGTGCTGTTTAGTTTATTAGTAACTGAATTGCCTGCCTCAAAAACGCAATACCAAGTGCCTGATAATTGATTTGTCTGTATATTAGGGTTATATCTATTCAAGAGTTGGTTGCTATTTTTCAGGGTAAATTCATAAACAATGAAGGCTTATTTTGTAGACTCTTTTACAAATCAAAAATTTAAAGGAAATCCGGCTGCAGTTTGTATTACTGAAAGCGATTTAGAAGTTGCTTTCATGCAAAACATTGCAACCGAAATTGGCTTTTCCGAGACCGCATTTATTAAACATTTATCCGGCAACACCTACAACATTCGATTTTATACGCCAAAAATGGAAATTCCATTATGCGGACATGCGACCTTAGCATCTTCAAAAATAATATTCGACACCACAACTCTCGAAAATATCAATTTCCTAAATTGCGAAAATGTTGAATTAAAAATCAAGAAAGAAGGGGATAAAATTATCATGCAGTTTCCTGTTTATGAAACGCATCAAATTAATGTTCCAAAATCTACACTTGATGCGATTGGTATTGACAAAACTGTAAACACTCGATTTAGCCCTAAAAACAAAATAATTTTAATTGAAATAGACAACACAGATACATTAGCCAATTTAAAACCAGATTTTCCTTCTTTACTAAATTCATATCAAGGTATTAACGGAGTGCTGGTAACTGCACAATCTAATAAATCCGATTTCGATTTTCATTACCGATATTTTTGGCCTTGGGCAGGAACGAATGAAGATCCTGTAACTGGTGGCGTACAAACTTTCCTCACAAAATATTGGGCGACAAAACTCAATAAAAATAAATTAAACGCCTTTCAATCTTCTTTACGAACAGGCATGATGACCACTGAGCTGCTCCAAGATAAAGTGCTCATTTATGGCGAAGCTGTCACTGTGTTTGAAGGGGAATTTAAAAATTGAAACTAACAACAAAACATAGACATTTATACAATGACAGATAAGAAAAACTTCTTCCTAAAGTATAAAGAGACTATAATTTATAGCATCAGTTTGGCTTTTCTGCTGTTACTTCTAAAATGGTTAGAACTTCGTTTTATAATATTTGACTACTCTTTTGAAATATATGTCGGGCTTATTGCTATCATTTTTACTGCATTTGGAATCTGGCTTGCCTTAAAACTCACAAAGCCAAAAATTGAAACCATAGTGGTAGAAAAAGAAGTGTATGTAAATAGAAATGAAAGTTTTGTTCTGAATATATCACTTGTCTCCCAACTTGAACTAAGTAAACGGGAAATGGAAATATTGAATTTATTGGCAGAAGGGCACAGCAATCAGGAAATTGCCGCAAAACTTTTCGTTTCATTAAGCACCGTGAAAACACATATTCAAAATCTATTTGAGAAGTTAGATGTGAGAAGACGTACACAGGCAATTGAAAAGGCGAAACGACTGAACCTTATCCCTTAGAACTGTTGAATTTTATTTCTTTAACCACATAGAAACATAGTAAGATATCTGTAACTAAAAACTTCGCTTTTCTATGTATCTATGTGGCTAATTAAAAAATCTGTGTTTGATTTTTTTACAACAGAAAACATAGTTATATGTCTGCTATTACTAAAAAGTATTTGGATGAACTAACCTACCAAATAGTGGGAGCATCTATAGAAGTGCATAAACATATGGGAAGAGGTTTGTTGGAAAGTGTTTATCATCAGTGCATGAAAGAGGAATTAAATCATAGGAAAATAAATTTTCACACAGAACTGTGTATTCCAATTCGTTACAAAGAAAAAGAGTTGGATATAGATTTTCGTTGCGATTTGTTTGTTGAAAATTGTTTGGTAGTGGAATTGAAAGCAGTGAATGAATTAGTTCCGCAGTTTGAAGCGCAGCTCCTAACCTATATGAAACTACTGAAAGCACCCAAAGGCATACTTATCAATTTCAACTGTAGCAATATTTTTAAAGAAGGGCAAAAAACTTTTGTAAACGAATATTTCAAAGGGCTCAAATAAATTTTAATTTACCCACAGTTATACTATGTGTCTATGTGGTTAAAAATTATTATTTTGATACAAGGGTATAAAAAAACCTCATACTTTGGTATGAAATTAAGCGGCACAACAGAAAAATAGCCGAAAGTATGAGGGTGAAAAGAGAATTCTATTTGATTTTTATAGCATCAAACCAAAACCTAATCAAATGAAAAAAGTAGTACTTGTTTACGGTATCATCGCAGGGTTGATCGTTGCCGGTATGATGGCCTTTTCCACCGGTTATTATTGTGCCAAAGGAGATTTTGAGGGTGGTATGATCTATGGCTATTCCGCCATGATCATTGCTTTCTCGATGATCTTTGTAGGCGTTAAATCTTTCCGTGATAAACAGAATGGAGGTACGATCAATTTCGGCAAAGCATTTAAGATCGGCCTTTATATCTCATTGATCGCGTCTACGATCTATGTGATAGGCTGGCTGATCAATTACTATTGTTTTATCCCTGATTTTATGGATAAATACGCTACTGCAATGATCAGCAAAGCAAAAGCCAGTGGTATCAGTGCAGACGAACTTGCAAAGAAAGCAGCTGAAATGGCGCAAATGAAAGAATGGTATAAAAACCCTTTGTTTATTATATTGATGACCTATGTAGAGATCCTTCCGGTAGCTTTGGTTGTTACCCTTATCAGCGCTCTGATATTGAAAAGAACCCAACCAAAACAAATACAAACCGTTTAATCGAGGCCTTAATTGCTAATGATAAATTTAATTTAGTAGTCATTGAAAACAAACTGGCACATGTTTCCCGCATGTGCCATGGGTTACTTATTCACAATATTCGTTTACTAAAATTCTAAGATTAAGTAACAGTAAATCACAAGTCTTCCGACTTGTGAAAGATGAAGAGGACCATAGATGGTGGACGATAGAAAGTCAAGAACATTCTTAGTCGCTGTCTATAGTCAATAGACTAGCATCTAATACACCAGATCCTCATATGCGCCCTGCAATTCATTATAACTATGCTGGTCTTTGGCTTCTTTGGCAGCAGCCATTCCTTTCTCATACCAACTGATGGCAGCTTCTTTATCTCCTTTTTGCTCTAACAGTTTTGCCAGATGATAGTAAGAACCGATATAATCGGGCGATTCATTGAGTATGGCCAGAAAGAGTTCTTTGGCCTTTTCATCCTCATTTATTTTCAGGTATTCCAATGCCAATGCATGCCGCAGGAAATTGTCATTCGGCTGTACTTTTAAAAATTCGAGTATCCGTTCTATTCTGTTCATAAAAGTTCACAAATTATTTTTACAACAAAGTTTTGCTCTATAAAAAACAACCCTATATTTGCTAAATAGTTGCATAAACAACTAAATTGATCGACGCTTTAAAATTACTGTATGAAAATCTTAGTCTGCATTAGTAAAACCCCCGATACCACATCAAAAATAGCTTTCAAAAACGGCAATACCCAATTTGATGAAGCGGGAGTACAATGGATCCTCAATCCCTACGATGAATGGTATGCCCTTGTAAAAGCTTTGGAATTGAAAGAAAAGGATGCAAGTACAGTCCTACACTTAATTACAATAGGTACGGCAGATTGCGATCCGATCATCCGCAAAGCCCTGGCTTTGGGCGGTGATGAAGCCATTCGTGTAAACACAGATAGTAACGACAGTTATTCCATTGCCTCACAAATTGCAGCTATTGCAAAAGAAGGGGCATATGATCTTATATTGACAGGAAAAGAAACCATTGATTATAATGGTGCTTCCGTTCCGGGTTTTATTGCTGAAATACTGGATATGCCCTATGTTTCATTGGCCACAAAGTTTGAACTGAACGGTACCATTGCTACCATTGACCGTGAAATTGAAGGCGGAGAAGAAGTGAATGAAGTGTCCTTACCTGTGGTGGTAGGTTGTCAGAAAGGAATGGCCGAACAACGTATTCCAAACATGCGCGGTATCATGGCTGCAAGAACAAAACCACTGAAAGTGGTAGAGCCCATTGCGGTTGATGCGTTGACTTCTGTTGTGAATTTCGAATTGCCAGCAGCAAAAGCAGGTGTAAAATTAGTGGCAGCAGATAATGTGGCAGAACTGGTAAGATTACTGCATGAAGAAGCAAAAGCAATTTAACCCCCAGCTCCTAAAGGGGAGTAAGAAAGTTCTTTTATACTGAACATTTAAAATTTAGCATTTAACATTTAAAATTATTCTATGTCTGTATTAATATTTGTTGATCAAACAGAAAGCCATATCAAGAAATCTTCTTTCGAAGTATTGACTTACGGCGCAAAATTAGCTGCACAGATAGGAACAACTGCAGAAGCATTAGTACTCGGAACAGTGAATGATGATTTAGCTGGGTTAGGCAAATATGGTGTTACTAAAGTGCATCAGGTTGCCAATGAAACATTGAATCATGTGGATGCACAGTTGTACACGAAAGTTATCGCTGATGCTGTAACTGCAACAGGGGCAACAGTAGTGGTGATGAGCCATAACATTACAGGGAAAGCCATTGCAGCAAGGGTTTCGGCAAGATTAAAAGCAGGTCTGGTGACGGCTGCTATCGCATTGCCTGATACATCAAACGGTTTTACAATAAAAAGGGCAGTATTCAGTGGTAAAGCATTTGCCAATGTAAATATTGCAACGCCCATAAAACTGATCTCCTTAAATCCAAATAGTTTTCATGTAGCGCTTGGAGAAGGAACAGCAACAGTAGAAGCTTTGAATGTTACGGTTGATCCTTCAAAAATTAAAGTTACTGCTGTACATAAAGTGAGTGGTGAAGTGCCATTGACAGAAGCAGATATTGTAGTGAGTGCCGGCCGTGGATTAAAAGGACCTGAGAACTGGGGAATGATCGAAGATCTTGCGCATGAATTGCATGCAGCCACAGCTTGCAGTCGCCCGGTAGCAGATTCAGATTGGAGACCGCATCATGAACACGTTGGACAAACAGGCGTTCAAATTGCACCCAATTTATATATCGCCATTGGTATTTCCGGAGCAATTCAGCATTTAGCAGGTGTGAACAGAAGTAAAGTAATCGTTGTAATCAATAAAGACCCTGAAGCACCTTTCTTTAAGGCCGCTGATTATGGAATTGTTGGTGATGCTTTTGAAGTAGTGCCTCAATTAACTGCCGAGATCAAGAAGATGCATAATAGTTAGAAGGTGAAAGGTGAAAAGTGAAACGTGAATCGGCAGAAAGGCATTAACTTGAGATTTACAACTCCCGATTTACGATTTAAAATATATTTAATATAAATCCCACTTAATATTGAGTGGGATTTTTGTTTTCAGGCTTATGCAGTTTGTGTTTCAAATTGATTTATTTTCGTGTACGATATGAAGAAGATCGAATTAGAAATAGTGGCCCTTTCACACAGCATTACACAAACGCATTCATATGCTGTGGTTTTGGGCGAGATCAGCGGATTGCGCCGCTTGCCCATCGTCATCGGCGGATTTGAAGCTCAGGCCATTGCAGTGGCACTGGAAAGGATGCAACCCAGCAGACCTTTGACGCATGACCTGATGAAGAATTTCATGAATAGCTTCAATGTAGAACTGCAGGAAATAGTGATCAGTGATCTGCAGGAAGGGATCTTCTATTCAAAATTAGTTTGCAGCAGTGAACATGATACGGTGGAGATAGACAGTAGAACAAGTGATGCATTGGCTTTGGCGGTTCGTTTTGGCTGCCCTATTTATACGTACGAACATATTTTAGAAAGTGCCGGTATATTAATGGACGATGCACCGGATAAAAAGAAAAAAGGCGAACCCGTGGGTATTCAGGAAACAGGTGGCGGCACAGAAAACCTAAGCCATATGAATCTCGAAGAATTACAAACCTTATTGAATGATGTGCTGGAACACGAAGATTATATACGTGCCATTGCCATCAGAGACGAGATCAATAAACGCAAATAATATCGCAGATTATTTGATTGATTTATGATTTATATGATTTTAAGTATCTCATTTAAAAAAGCAATCTTCCTTCATAAAAAATCATAACTAAATCCTCCAATCTGTGATCAGCTTCCCTAACTGTAAGATCAATCTCGGATTAAACATCATTCGTAAAAGAACAGATGGTTATCATGACCTAGAGACAGTATTTTATCCGTTGATGATAAGGGATGTGCTGGAGGTGGTTCAGGAGTCGGGAGTCGAGAGTCGAGAGTCTAGCATCAACTTTTCTACATCAGGAATAACCATAGAAGGCGATCAAGCAAACAATCTCTGTGTTAAAGCTTATCATTTATTACAAAAAGATTTCCCTTCACTCCCATCCGTGAACATGCATTTGCTTAAGACCATTCCGATGGGTGCAGGATTAGGTGGCGGAAGTGCGGATGGGGCTTTTGCATTGAAATTACTGAATGATAAATTCAACCTCAACTTATCAACCGATCAACTGATCAACTATTCACTGCAACTGGGAAGTGATTGTCCTTTCTTTATCATCAATCAACCCTGCTATGCAAGTTCAAGAGGTGAGCTATTGGAAAAGATTGATCTTGATCTTTCAGCATACCGATTTATGATCGTCAATCCCAGCATTCACATATCAACCGCATGGGCATTTGCACAGATCATTCCTCAGCAATCAAAGCAATCCATCAAAGACATTATTCAGAGACCTGTAACTGAATGGAAAGAATTATTGCAAAATGATTTTGAGGCAGCAGTAATGAAAGAATACCCGGCCATTGAACAAATAAAAGAAACACTCCACCATGCAGGTGCAACTTATGTTTCCATGACCGGTAGCGGAAGTACAGTATTCGGAATATTTGAAAAAGATAGGGAGATCAAAACAGATTTTCCTTCCGGTTACTTTACACAAATATTGTAAACTTGTTCTATTTAATTGCAACATCTTTATCTTCATATTCGCTTTGAAGCCCCTGCTGAACATATTATTGAAACCGATTCAGATCCTCTATTGCATTTATGCACTATTGGTTTTTATTGTACTGATGTTCATCGCACTTCCTTTTGTATTGGTTGCTTCAGCTTTTGCTGTGAAAGGTGGAAATTTTATTTATAAAGTTTGCGCTGCATGGGCCAAGACCTGGTATATCCTGATAGGCATACAACACAAAGAGATCTATGAAGCGCCGCATGACGAAACCAAGCAATACATTTTTGTGGCGAACCATATATCCTATATGGATATCCCTCCCATCCTTACCAGTTTAAATCAACCCATCAGAGTACTGGGTAAATATGAGATGATAAAAGTTCCTGTGTTCGGATGGATCTATAAAGCAGCGGTGATCTTAGTTGACAGAAGAGATGCAGACCGAAGATCTAAAAGCGTTCGTGCCTTAAAAGCAGCGATCAATCATGGCATTTCGATCTTTATTTTCCCGGAAGGAACATTTAATCTTACTGCAAGCCCTCTGAAAGATTTCTTTGACGGTGCATTCCGCATTGCCATTGAAACACAAACGCCCATTAAACCTTTATTGTTCGTCGATACATTGGAAAGGCTTCATTATAATAGTGTATTTGATTTAACCCCCGGAAAATGCCGGGTGGTCTTTCTGGAAGAAGTTCCTGTTGATAAATACACGATGAAAGATATACAGAAACTCAAGCAACATGTTTACGACCTGATGGAAGCAGGATTGAAACGCTATCGCAATTACCCCTGACTAACCCCTAAAGGGGAATAAGAATCTCTAGTTAAAGTTTCGTAATGATGTATTTTAGCATTCTGCATTTCTATGAGCAAACAAGATAAAAATATACTGTTTACAAACACCCCTTTAGAAGTTGAGGCTTCATACTGCGAAGTGATCATTCCATTGGCATTACCTACTAACTATACCTGGTCTATTCCCGAACATTTACAGCATGCAGCTAAAGTTGGAATAAGAGTGGAAGTGCAACTGCGTAATAAAAAATATGCAGGTATCATCAGATCCATCCATCAACAAAAACCTGCTGCATTCGAACCAAAGGAAATATTGAATATACTGGATGATGAACCGCTGGTCTATGAAAAACAATTGCTGTTATGGCAATGGATCGCCAATTACTATATGTGCAGCGAAGGAGAAGTGATGCAGGCTGCCATTCCTTCCAACTTGAAATTGTCCAGCGAAAGTATATTGATATGGAATGAAGAATACGGTATTGATTTCAGCGATCTGAATGACGAAGAGTATATCGTTGCGGAAGCGCTGGAAGTGAAAAAAGAATTGCGTTTAAGTGAAGTACAGCAACTATTGGATGCATCGCATGTTTATCCCGTCATCAAAAAACTGATCGACAAGAAAGTTTGTTTCATTTGGGAAGAACTGAAAGACAAATACAAAGAGAAGACTGAAACATTCATCACGCTTCATCTCGATTATCATAACGAAGATAAATTAGCCGATCTGTTGAATAACTGGAGCAAAGCCCCCAAACAAATGGAACTGCTGCTCTCCTATCTCCATTTAATAAGAACGGAAGGCGAGGTCGTTCAATCAGCTTTATTAAAAAAATCAAATGCCACTGCTGCACAGTTAAAAGGATTGATCGATAAGAAAATATTGATCGCAGAAAAAAGAGCAGTAGACAGGATCCGATCTCTTCCAAAAGACAGCAATATAGATTTTGAATTTTCTGAAGCACAGCAACAAGCTGCCGAAGAAGTATTGAAAGTGTTTGATGAAAAACAGGTTTGTTTACTGCATGGTGTTACTGCCAGCGGCAAAACACAATTGTATATTCAGCTCATTGATGAATATATCAAAAAAGGGAAACAGGTTTTATACCTGCTACCTGAAATTGCTTTGACCTCTCAAATTATCCGTCGCTTACAAAAACATTTCGGCGGACAAATAGCGATCTATCATTCCAAGTTCAATCCGAATGAACGTGTAGAGATCTGGAACAAAATAAAGACCGGTGAGACCAAAGCTGTATTGGGTGCCAGATCATCTTTATTCCTGCCCTTTCATGATCTTGGATTGATCATTGTGGATGAAGAACAGGATGCGTCTTTCAAACAACAGGAACCTGCACCCCGATATCATGCAAGAGATGCCGCTGTATATTATGCATCATTATTTAACGCGAAAGTATTGCTGGGAAGTGCTACCCCATCCATCGAAAGTTATTATAACTGCACACAAAACAAGTACGGATTAGTAGTATTGAATGAACGATATGGCAAAGTTGAATTACCCACCATTGAATTGATCGATGTAAAGAAGCTCGCACAAAAAGATAAAACCAAAGTTGCTTTAACACCGCAACTCATTGCTGCCATTGAAACATCATTACAGCAAAAGAAACAAGTGATACTATTTCAGAACAGAAGAGGTTATTCACCTTACATGATCTGCAATACCTGTGGATGGATCCCACAATGTCAGCATTGTGATGTAACACTTACTTATCATAAGGCAAAAAATAAATTAAGCTGTCATTATTGCGGCAGTACTTATCCTGTCATCACTACCTGTGCCGCATGCGGTAGCCATAATTTTATTCAGAAGAATTTTGGTACAGAGAAAATTGAAGAGTTATTGGTAGAGCAATTTCCGGATGCAAAGATCGCACGTATGGACTATGATACCGTGAAAGGAAAAGATGCGCACGATAATATGATCAAATTATTCGAACAACAACGTATCGATATTTTGGTAGGTACTCAGATGGTTGTGAAAGGATTAGATTTTGAGCACGTGAATTTAGTTGGCATCATTGATGCAGACGGCATTTTAAACTTCACTGATTTTCGTGTAAATGAAAGAGCATTTCAATTAATGGAACAGGTAAGCGGACGAGCAGGCAGGAAAGACGGTAAAGGAAATGTTTTGGTGCAGGTAAGTAATATGCATCATCCTGTGCTGCAGTTTGTCAAAGAACATGATTACAAGAAACTGTTCTATTATGAACTGGAAAGTCGGAAAGCTTATCAGTATCCCCCTTTCACCAGATTGATCACTATCATCTTCAAACACAAGGAAAAACATATTGCAGAAGAAGCCGCCAATATCATGATGCAAGGACTGAAACGCAATTACGGTAACTATTTGAACGGTCCAGCACAACCGGTGGTTGACAGAATACGTAATCAATATATCTGGGAGATCTTGCTGAAATTACCTAAGGATGCAGCACTCATCAATCATTGCAAGAAAGAGATTGAGCAACAAACCGTGATCATTCAAACTAATAAGAATTATCGCAGTGTAACTATTTTGCCTGATGTTGATCCGATATGATTTTATGCTTTTACGCTCGGCTTAAGATCTTGCCAGTAATTCTATTGCTTCATATTCATATAAATGTTTCCCCTGTACTTCCTGTTTAGCGGCGTTCACCATTGCAGTTGCAAGAATATCTCCTTCAATGGCCTTATATTTCTTTAAAGTGCCCATTAACAGCACTGACAAAGCTTTGAATACGCCCTGAAAAATGCTTTCACCAAACCGAAATTCCTTTCTATTGCCCAATAACATCGAAGGTCTGAAAATATGCAGGCTGTTAAACCCTATGGCACTGACGGCGTCTTCCAGTTCACCTTTCAAGCGCAAATAGAAATTGGAAGAGGCAGCATTGGCTCCCACAGATGATACGATCAAAAAACTTTGAAACCCAGCTGCTTTTCCAAGAGTTGCGGCGTTCAAAGGGATATCATGATCAATGCTGCGATATAATTGATTATCCCCTTTTACATTTTTCTGTGTTGTTCCGATGCAACTGAAAATGCAATCTCCGCTTCCCAGCTTGTTTTGATAATCATTAAGATCAGCAAAGTCAACGACAACTGTTTCCAGCTTTGGGTGCTGCAGTAGGATAGGCTTCCGAACCAATACTCTTACTTTAGCAAATGCCTCATCTTTTAATAGTTGTTGCGTGACCAAATTACCGATCATTCCACTGGCGCCAATTACAACGGCTGTTTGTTGCTGCATATTTCTTTATTTTGCTGGATGCAAATTCAGGAAAATATTTCATTAAAGCCATTTAATACTTTTGGTATCGATGCAAAGGCCAAATACTTCTCACCCTTTGCAACTATTGATGAATTAGTTGAACTGCTCTCCTACTACCGACTCCAGACTCAAGACTCCCGACTCATCCTCGGCGGCGGAAGCAATATTTTATTCACCAAAAATTTTGATGGCCTTGTTTTAAAGAACGAATTGAAAGGAATTGAATTAATAAAAGAAGATGATAAATTCTTTTATGTAAAAGCTGCAGCCGGCGAATTATGGCATGACTTTGTTTTGTATTGCATCGAACACAATTATGCAGGTGTAGAGAATTTAAGTTTGATCCCGGGAAGCGTTGGTGCAAGTCCGATGCAGAATATCGGAGCTTATGGTGTTGAGATCAAAGATGTGTTTGAAGAACTGGAAGCCTATCATATCAACGATAAAAGTATTCAACCATTTTCGTTGGAAGAATGCGCTTTCGGTTACAGAGAATCTGTATTCAAGAAAAAATACAAAGACCAGTTTGTGATATTGAATGTTACTTATAAATTAAGAAAGCAGGCACAATACAATACAACTTACGGTGCCATCACCAAAGAAATGGAAAAAGATGGCGTAAAAGAATTGTCCATTAAAAATATCTCCGATACCATCATAAACATTCGTAAAACCAAATTGCCCGATCCAAAGCTGGTTGGCAATGCAGGAAGCTTTTTCAAAAATCCCATTGTTTCGAAATTCCGCTGGCATTTTATATGGGAACAACACAAGGATATATCTGCGTATATGGTTGACGATATGCATTATAAAATAGCTGCAGGATGGCTGATAGAACAATGCGGATGGAAGGGATTCCGCAAAGGCGATGCAGGCTGCAATCCTTTACAAGCGTTGGTTTTGGTGAATTATGGTAAAGCAAGCGGGCAAGAAATATTTGATCTGAGTGAAGAGATCATTCAGTCTGTTAAAAATAGATTTGGTATTGATTTGGAAAGAGAAGTTAATATTATTTAACTTCTAGTAATATAGTGTACAGAAAAGAGCACATAGAAAAACCCTATGTGCTCTTTATTTTCTATGTATCTATGTGTTAAAAAATTATTTAAAATCATCCTCACTCAGATCATCCTCTTCCCCGAAATTGATATTACCCAGATTCATCATGCTGCCCATTAGGTCTTTGAATTCAATTCTGCCTTCTATAACTTTTTTACTGATGATAGAATAAGAAGATAATCCATGCAACACAAATTCCATCAGTAATGCATTTTCTTTTTCATTGGCTGCATGAAAATATTTCTTTACAAAAGCATGCAGTCCATCTACCTGATACAATGCGGCAACTTTATCTGCATCCTTTATATCTACTAAAATGTCTAAATGATTACCTGCATCAAACCAACGTGTGATCGATCTGTATGGGTTCTCTACCTCTTTTTCTTCAACAGATCTTTTACCGATACTCTTTCTTTTCTTTGTCTGCTCTGGATTTGGGAAATATTGAATGAATTGTGTGCGGATAGATTTATCCAATAAATTAACAGCCACCTGGTAAGGGCCTTCCTGCTCTCCTTCATATACCAACTCTATCTTACCGGTGATAGATGGAATAACACCCACCAGATCACTGATCCAAACCTGAGTCTTCTTTTCATCGTGAATAATGGCTCTGCGCTCTGCGCTGCTGACTGCATTCTCATATGCAGCAATCGTAAGCCTTGCACTCACGCCGCTTTTCTTATCAACGTATTCATTGCTTCTTGCTTCAAAAGCGATCTGCTCGATCAACCTTTTGATCACATCGCTCACACTTACTCTTTGTTTCTGTTCTTCCAGTATATGCGATTCCTGTTCTGTGATCGCTAAAGATGTTTCTATCGTTTTAGGATAATGGGTTAATATCTGCGATTCAATTCTGTCTTTCAACGGTGTTACGATACTACCGCGATTCGTATAATCTTCTGGATTGGCAGTGAACACAAATAAAATATCCAATGGCATTCTCAATTTGAATCCACGGATCTGGATATCCCCTTCCTGTAGAATATTAAATAGCGAGACCTGAATACGTGCTTGCAGATCGGGTAATTCATTAATTACAAAAATGCCACGATTACTTCTGGGAATAATACCGTAATGGATCACTCTTTCATCTGCAAAACTCAATTTCAAGTTTGCAGCTTTGATCGGATCAATATCACCGATCAGATCGGCCACACTAACATCAGGGGTAGCAAGCTTTTCACCGTATCGTTCGCTTCTATGTATCCATTGGATCGGTGTTTCATCACCATATTCTGCAATAATGTCTTTCGCGTATTTGCTCAAAGGCTGCAATGGATCATCATTCACTTCACTGCCTGCAACAACTGGAATATATTCATCCAGCAAGTCAACCATTTGTCGGGCCATTCTTGTTTTTGCCTGCCCACGCAATCCCAGAAATAAAATATTATGACGAGATAACAAAGCTCTTTCTGTATCCGGTATTACGGAATCTTCATAACCTAAAATTCCGGTGAATGCATTTTCTTTCTGCTTGATCTTTTCAATCAAATTATTTCGCACTTCTTCTTTGATCGATCTTGGCTGATAACCACTCTTCTTTAATTCGCCTAATGTTTTGATTTTCTTGATGTCCATGATTTTTTTTGTACTTAGCTTTTATATTTCAATTAAACTGTTGTTGCGTCGCACTCTTGTACTCTAAAGCTTTATGCGACAAAGTACTTGTACATCTTGCACTATGCTGAACAGCGTGAATCGTAAATCGCAAGTCGCAAGTGGGGTTCCTAACTTGCGATTCTCGACTACCGATTCACGTTTCTTAATAAACCGTTTTTCGTTTACCGCTTTCAAAATCTTTAAAGATAAATGCACCCAATTTATCCAATGATGCAAAGAATGCTTTGCCCTGATTCATCTCCGTAAATTCCTGTACAAACTTTTGCAGATAAGGATCTGAAGCGATCATGAAAGTGGTGATGGGTATTTTCAATTTCTTGCATTGCGCTGCCAGATTGATGCAGCGATTCATGATCTTTCTATCAATACCAAAACTGTTCTTATAATAACGTTTTCCTACTTTCAAACAAGTTGGCTTACCATCAGTGATCATAAAGATCTGTTTATTAGGATTCTTTTGTTTGCGCAATAGATCCATAGCCAATTCCAATCCTGCAACTGTATTAGTATGATAAGGGCCTACTTGTAAATAAGGCAGGTCTTTCACTTCAATCGTCCAAGCATCATTACCAAACACGACTATATCTAATGTGTCTTTCGGGTATTTTGTTTGTATCAATTCACTCAATGCCATGGCCACTTTTTTTGCCGGGGTGATCCTGTCTTCACCATATAAGATCATCGAATGCGAAATATCAATCATCAACACTGTAGATGTTTGTGATTTAAAATCCGTTTCTCTGATCTGCAGATCATCTTCATGCATCGCAAAATTCTCAATACCGTGATTGATCTGTGCATTGCGGATGCTTTCTGTAAAATCAATATGTTCCAGCATGTCTCCAAACTGAAAAGATCTTGTTTCCGGATTGATCTCATCTCCCTGACCTGGTTTGAATGTTTGATGATTGCCGGCTCTTGTCTTTTTCAGTTTCCCGAATATCTCTTCCAAACTTCTTTTACGAATACTTTGTTCACTTTTGCCTGTTATTTTAAAACTGCCATCAACAGGATTTTCCTTCATATACCCATTGTTCTTCAGGTCATCAATGAAATCGCCCATTCCGTATGTATCATTTGTAAACTCATATTGCTTATCCAGTTCATTCATCCAGCTCAAAGCTTCAGCAGCATCACCGTTGGTATAAGTGAGCAATTGCATGAAGATGTCGAGCATCTGCTCAAACTTTGTTTTATTGTTCTCATTGGGGTTGAATTGTATGAAGCGATGACCAATCATAATAGTACTCTCAATATTTATTATACTAACACTGAAGTTAGGATAAGGTTCTAATAAATAGGGCCCCGTAAAATGCGGGGCCCTATTTTTATCTTAAATCGTAATGAA
>CAIKTE010000346.1 GCA_903830285.1 uncultured Chitinophagaceae bacterium
AACATCATTTCGATATAACTGCTTTATACAGTGCGCAAAAAAATAGTTCTTTCAGTTCGACCAGTAATGCAAGTGGTTTTATCAATGACGGACTGGGCTTTAATAATACAAATGCTGCCGCAACGCAAACCAATGGATCCAATTCATCTCAATACACATTGAACAGCCAAATGGGTAGATTGAATTACAGTTACGCCGGTAAATATTTGTTGACAGCTACTGTAAGAAGGGATGGTTATTCAGCTTTTGGTGCATTGACAGATAAATACGGAACTTTTCCATCTTTTGCTGCCGGCTGGAATATTAATCGTGAAGGTTTCATGAAAAATATTCGGGAAATCAATGCTTTAAAATTACGCGTCTCTTACGGCACCACCGGTAATTCTGCCATCAATCCCTATGGTACACAAACCTCACAAACCGTTGTTCAATACGTTTATAATAATACAACAGCAACAGGTCTGATAGCAGGTAATCTTGGAAATGCCAACCTGAAATGGGAAAGCACCACCGCAACCAATCTTGCAGTTGACTTTTCTATATTGAATAACAGGATTGGTGGAACAGTGGAATATTACCATACCAACACAAATGATCTTTTACTGGCAAGGCAAATTCCCAATATGACAGGCTATAGTACGGTGTTGGCAAATATCGGCAAATTAGAAAACAGGGGGCTGGATCTGACCTTGAATACTGTAAATATAAAAACCAAAGACTTTAGATGGGAAACCACAATTGTATACTCAACCTATAAAAATAAGCTGACACAATTGTATGGTGACGGTAAAGATGATAAAGTGAACGGATGGTTCCTTGGACAATCATTGGGTGCAATTTATACATACAAACTGCAGGGTGTTTGGCAAACTGGCGAAAACACTTCTACAGTTGACCCTACTGCAAAAGCGGGATACCTGAAATTTGCAGATCTTGATAGCAGCCATACGATCAATAGCAATGATAGAACCATCGTAGGTTATACCAGTCCTAAATGGACAGGAGGCATTACCAACACATTCTTTTACAAAAATTTCAGTTTACGTGTATTCATACAAACTTACCAGGGTGCTATGAAGAATAATCAGGTCTATGATAATGCCGATCAATCCGGTGCAATCAACCTGCCTGCTGATGTTGGCTATTGGACATCTACTAACGGCAATAATACACGCCCTTCATTAGCCTACACTAACCCCTATCAATATAATTATCCTTCCAATTCCAGCTATACAAGATTAAAGGATATTACATTAACCTATAATGTTCCGCACGAATGGGCCGGAAAATATGGATTCAGTAATTTATCATTCTACATCAGCGGCAGAAACATTCATACCTGGTCATCATGGCTGGGATGGGACCCTGAAGCCAGTTATCAATCCTTACCTGCCGGATCAAACTATAACAACTATCCACAGGTAGCCAGCTATGTGTTGGGATTAAACCTTTCTTTAAAATAATTAAAATTACAGCGATGAAAAAACTAATCAGTTATATATTAATCTCTTCCCTGATTTTTGTTTCGTGCAAAAAAACATTTCTGGACGAGACCCTGCAATCCAGTTATGCGCCTCAAAATACATTAGTGGATTCATTAGGTTTTGAAGCCAATATGGCCGGGATACAGTCCCGTATACGAGCGCAATACACCACTGATGATGATCAGGGTCTATTAGGCGCCATGTACTTAGGTACAGATATGGTCATCAATGGACAAACAACCAGTGCCATGTTTCCGTATGTGAATAACGAAACGATGAACTCTTCTGATTTTGCTGCCGGTATATATTGGCGTTGGTCATACCAGACATTGAACAATATCAACATTGTTATTGCAGCAGCACAAGATCCTTCCGTAACAGGAACATCTGCAGCTAATAAGGCTTATTTAGGCGCTGAAGCGAAATTTTACAGGGCTTATGTTTATAATTTTTTAGCAACCCTGTGGGGCCCTGTTCCGCTTATTACACAACCAATACAAACCCCGAAAACAGACTTTACACGAAATTCTTTGGATAGTATCAATACACAGATCGTAAAAGATTTGACCGATGCCATGGCTGTACTCCCCACAGCAGGGGCAGTTAGAAAAGAAGGAAGGCCAAGTTTGGGTATGTGTCAGCAATTACTGGCTGAAGTCTATTTACGTATCGGCAAACCTGACCTTGCGCAGGTACAATGCCAAAACCTTATCAGTAGTGGTGTTTATTCATTGATCACTACCCGTTATGGAATTAAAGCATCTTCACCCGGCGATTATTATAATGATATGTTCGTGATCGGTAATCAACGCCGCAGTCAGGGAAACAAAGAAGCGATATGGATCATTGAACAAGATCTGACAACACCGGGAGGAGCAACATCTTCATCATCCAATGCATCAACCGATCAACACAGGCGTATGTGGGTACCCTATTATGCGGGTATCACTAATATGATAATAGCGGATTCTTTAGGTGGAAGAGGGATTGGCAGATTCAGATTAAGTAACTGGATATTATATGCGCTTTATGACCAATATGATATGCGTAATTCTAAATACAATATCCGCAGGGTGCTGCAGTTTAATGACCCTACAAAACCGAAATATGGACAGCAACTGACGATCGCAGACGGAGATACAGTTTGGCATATTAATCCGTATATCACAAAATGGAATAATTATAATCCGGCAGATGCCAATGGATATGGTAGTTATAAAGATCTTCCCATAATGCGCTTAGGCGAAACATATTTACTGTTAGCGGAAGCACAATTCAAACAGGGTAATGTATCGGGAGCCGCAGCGAGTATTAATGTGTTGCGTCAACGGGCATACCCCGATTATCCATTGCATGGTCAGGTTCAACCTGCAAATATTACACTTGATTTTATCCTGGATGAAAGGGCAAGGGAATTAGTTGGAGAAGAAAACAGAAGAATGACTTTATTAAGAACAGGAAGTTTGGTTGAGCGTATTCAGAATTATCTCAATAAATACAATACTGCTACCGGACAACCCGTAACAGGTATTTCAAACATTACAACAAGAAATGGATTATTCCCCATTCCTCAAACAGCAATAGATCTTAATACAGGAGCAGTATTGACACAGAATCCAGGGTATTAATTTTAAAAACCAATTCAAAGGGTGCCGGAATATTCCGGTACCCCAATACCATTAAGTGAAGTTGTATGATATCATGTTGTTAGTGTAACCGTTTTGGAGAGGTTCTCGAATATGATAAAAATTTAGTCGTTTTACGATCATCGTTCGAGCGCCCCATCCGAACGGATATTCATCCGGCGGTCTCACCATGGTATCGGATCACTTCACTAATGATATGCCAGGCACAACCGGCAATATCTATGAACCGAGTTCTTAAGTTTAAATGTATTTAGTATGCGACCAAAAAGTTTGCAATTGTTGTTTTTTTATATCCTTATTACAACCGCTGTATCTGCACAAGGACGTTTAATATGGAGCGAAGAGTTTAATGATACTGTATTAAAAAAATCAAATTGGACCATATTTACAGGGTATGGTAGCGGAAACAATGGATGGGGAAATAATGAGTGGCAGAATTATATCAGTGTTAATATTTCTTTTAAAGATGGATGTTTGGTGATCACTGCAAAAAAAACTGGTGATGGACAGAAAATGGGAGATTATACATCCGCAAGGATCAGTTCTAAATCGAAACAAGAATTTTTGTACGGCAGGATCGAAGCGCGGATTAAACTGCCTGAAGGAAGAGGAGTATGGCCGGCATTTTGGTTATTGGGCACCAAGGCCAAATGGCCTGATTGCGGAGAAATCGATATTCTTGAATATGTTGGGTTTGACCCAGAAACGGCACATTCTGCAATTCATACCCCTTCCAGTTTTGGGGAAACAATAAATAAAAGTCTGCTAAAGATATCGGGGCTTGAAAAAGAATTTCATGTGTATGGGATCAACTGGACTGAAGATAAAATTGAGTTTTATGTAGATGACCCTGCAAAACCATTTTATACGTATGATCCGCAGATCAAAGATAACCTTACATGGCCTTTCATTCATCCGGCATATATATTGATCAATTTCGCTGTAGGTGGAAATTTCGGCGGAAGAAAAGGGGTAGATGATTCTGTCTTCCCGCAAAAAATGCAAGTAGACTGGGTGAGGGTTTATAGTTTGGACAAATAAAATAACAGCAATGAACATGTATAAAATAGTATTTGTTTTATGTTTTTACTTTTTGATACCGACTGTACATTTCGGTCAAGTAACAACAATTCGGGACGGTTGGCAATTTCATAAAGCTGGCTTAACCGATTCTTCATTCATAACAGCAGATGGAAGCTTTTGGGAAAATGTAATGTTACCGCATACATGGAATGGTTTGGATGGTCAGGATGGCGGCAATAATTATTTCAGGGGAGCTTGCTATTATAAAACTGATCTACTGTTGTCAAAAGATGATAGCAGTAAAATCATTTATTTAAAATTCAATGCTGTTAATAGTTATTGCGAATTATATGTGAATGGTGCACTGGTAGGATCTCATGCTGGTGGTTACGCTGCTTTTGTTTTCAATATCACTTCATTTGCAAAATTCGGGGAGGTCAACAAGTTGCTTGTTAAAGCTGATAATTCGGCTTCCATCCCTGCTCCGCCGGTTTCTGCAGACTTTACTTTTTTTGGGGGTATTACACGTGATGTTGAACTCATTAAAACTGAAAAGATCCATATCATGAAGGATGATCATGGATCACCCGGCGTATTTGTCAATTTACTGGATGTTTCAAAACAGTCGGCAAATATTGCTGTGTTAACTGAAGTAAAGAATAGTTATACAAAAGAAAGCAAGGTAACTGTAAAAATGACCATTCATGATGCAAGGGGAGCAGTGTTACAGCAGCAAATGAATACAAAATGGTTAAACAGGGAAAGCAGTACTGCATTCAGAAATTTTGTGCATATCAATAATCCACATTTATGGAACGGAAGACAGGATCCTTACTTGTATAGTGTACATATAGAGATCTTGGTGGATGGCATTATAAAAGACCGGTCGGTTCAGCCGCTTGGGATCAGGTATTTTTCAGTTGATCCCGATCTTGGATTCTTTTTGAATGGTAAACCCTATCGTTTATATGGAGTTGCTATGCATGAAGAAAGAAAAAATAAAGGAAGGGCCATTTCTGATCGGGAAAGAAAGGAGGATATTGACCAGATGGCCGAGATGGGTTGCACTTATATCAGGCTAGCACATTACCAACATGGAAATTATACTTACGCATATCTGGATACATTGGGTATTCTTTGTTCGGCTGAAATACCACTCATCAACCAGATAAAAGAAAGCGAGGAATTTAGATCTAATAGCAAACAGGAACTGACCGAACTGATACGCCAGGAGTTGAATCATCCAAGTATATGTGTATGGGGCGTTTCCAATGAAATTAATTATAAAAAAGGCCCTGATCCTGTTCCACTGATCAGGGAATTAAATGAACTGGTTCATACAGAAGATCCTTATCGACTTTCAGCACTTGCTGCCATGTTTCCTGAAGCCGCCACCAACTGGATACCTGATGTTTATTCCAATAACAGGTATGACGGCTGGTATTATAATAATGCTGAGGGCATAGCTAAACTCGTTGATAGCCTGCATAGTAAATTCCCAGCTAAAGTAATAGGATTAAGCGAATATGGCGCAGGTGCTAATGTTTTTCATCATCAGGAAGGGATCAAAAAACCCGAACCCGGCGGCGAATGGCATCCTGAGGAATACCAGTCTTATTATCATGAAACCTATTGGAGAATCATTCAACAAAGGCCTTTTCTCTGGAATTCAACTGCATGGGTAGCTTTTGATTTTGCATCAGACGGCAGAAAGGAAGGGATGCAACCGGGTATGAATGATAAGGGGTTAATTACTGTTGACAGGAAAATAAAAAAAGATGCTTATTATTTTTATAAAGCTAATTGGAACACACAGGCACTTGTTTATATAACGGGAAGGAGGTTTACAGCAAGAAAACAAAAACAAACAGTAATAAAACTGTATTCTAATTGTGAAAAGCTTACGGTTACTTTAAATGGAAAAGCACTGCAAATGGTCAAAAACGGCTATTGTATTTTTACATGTGCTGATGCTCAACTCCAACCGGGAAAGAATACGATACATGCTGCAGGAATGAAAGATAATAAGACAGTGAAAGATGAAGTGACTGTTAACTATGTAAATTAATTCCATTGAGCGAATTTTGTGATCCTGGTCCCTGTTGGTGTTTTTCACTTACGGATCTGCTAAACTTGGAATATCATTTATTTATAAAATTGTATATACCTGTTGTTGGTGAAAAACACCAACAACGGCGGAACGTTTGATTATCGGGTTAAGCTTCCACTAAGTTTAGCGATCAAATATTCGGTAACAAAAAATGATGCTGCATCACAAGATCATCCCATAACCTAACTTTTGTCATTTTATTTTTTCTCTACCTGAACTAACTTCGAATGTTAGGTTCATTCTCAATGATGAAACATCGATACTCATTGATTTTCAACATTGATTTCTTTTCTTTTTCATAGTACTAATACTAAAATGATCATTATGACAGCAACCAATTTTCAGCCCCTGAATTTAAAATTAACCGACACCAAAACATACTTATTCGTTTTTGTATTTGTTGCCGGTAATATTTTTTTACCTCAACTCTGTCATCTCATTCCTTCAGGTGGTTTGATATTTTTGCCCGTTTACTTTTTTACATTAATTGCTTCTTACAAATTCGGTCTTAAAGCTGGACTGATCACTGCCCTTTTCTCGCCGGTGCTGAACGCTGTATTAACAGGAATGCCGCCAATGGTTGCATTACCTGTCATATTGCTAAAATCATCTCTGTTGGCCTTAGCAGCAGCATATGTTGCCAATTCATTTAAAAAGGTTTCTATAGTTCTTTTGATATTGGTTGTATTGAGTTATCAGATGGCAGGTTCATTGGCTGAATGGGCCATCACACAAAGTTTTGCAAAAGCGATCCAGGATATCACTGTTGGCATTCCCGGTATGCTCATTCAAATCATTGGCGGTTGGTTCTTATTAAAAAAATTAGCGGATTATGAACTCTAGATCATGGGAAGAAATTGCAGATAAGATCCGCAGCATACATTTTACTGAAGAATTTGACCTGATCGTTGCCATTGCCAATGGCGGTATCATACCTGCTGCATTGATCAATCAACAATTAAAGTTACCGATAGAACTGATGAAACTAAGCTTCCGCAATGAACAACAAAAACCTATTTATGACAGCCCGAAATTGCTGGATGAAATGCATTTCGATATCATCGAAAAAAAAATATTATTGGTGGAAGACCGTGTAAAAACAGGAGCAACACTGAACTATGCCAAACAATTATTAGCAAACGCTGCACTTATAAAAACATTTGCGGTAAATGGCATAGCAGATTATTCATTGTTTAATGAAAGCTGTTTCAGGTTTCCCTGGAATTTATAAGTATTGAATCTCTTCTGGTCATTTATAAAAAATTAAAAATGGAAAGGAAATTCTTTTTGAAAACAGTTGCCCTTACAGGTGTTGCTGCCACATTGAAAATGGTGGATGGATTTGAATTGTTGGCTCAAAGTACAAAAGCCACAGCTGTATCCGGCGGATATGATCTGGTAGCCGTAATGGGTGGAGAACCGGATATCATGTTTCGCAGAGCCATTGCTGAAATGGGTGGCATCGGAAAATATGTGAAGCCCGGAAACAAAGTTACCATCAAGCCAAATATAGGCTGGGACAGGGTTCCGGAATTAGCTGCCAACACAAATCCTGTATTGGTAAGTGAGATCGTAAAGCAATGTTTGAAAGCAGGGGCTAAAGAAGTAATTGTATTTGATCATACCTGCGATGACTGGAGAATGTGCTACAAGAACAGTGGTATTGAAGATGCCGTGATCGCCGCAGGAGGTAAAATAATTCCCGGGCATGACGAATCATATTATAGGGAAGTGAATTTACCCCATGCAGTCAACCTGAAGACGGCAAAAATTCATCAGGCAATATTGGATAGTGATGTGTGGATCAATGTACCGATCTTAAAAAATCACGGAGGTGCTAAAATGTCTATCAGCATGAAAAATCTGATGGGTATTGTTTGGGACAGAAGATATTTTCATAGCCATAATTTACAGCAATGTATTGCCGATTGCAGCACATTGGATAAAAAGCCGGTACTCAATGTCGTGGATGCTTATCGATTGCTGAAATCGAATGGGCCACAAGGTAAAACGGAAGCTGATGTAGTAATTTCAAAAGGATTATTTATTTCTACAGATATAGTTGCGGTAGATACTGCTGCAACCAAGTTTTTCAATCAGGTTTCTGAAATGCCTTTAGAATCGGTAGAATATATCGGCAAAGCGGAAGCGTTGAAATTGGGGACTACTCAGTTGGATAAATTAAATGTGAAAAGAATAAAAATTTAATCGGTTTTTGAAAAGAATCGGCAATCGTTTAATAATTGATGCGAGATGAAGAAGCTTCGAATAGCCATTTCACTTATCCTGTTTAGTGCAATTACATGTTATTTTTTAGACTTTGCTGAAATATTGCCCAATCGTTTTCATGTACTGGCACAGGTGCAATTGATTCCCGCATTGATCGCATTGAATGTGATTGTTGTACTGTTTATATTCCTGCTTACACTTTTTTTTGGAAGAATCTATTGCTCATCATTATGTCCATTGGGCATATTGCAGGATATAACAGACCTGGTCGCCAAACGCTTTCATCGCAAAAAGAAATACCCTCATTTTAAAGAACAAAAGATCCTGCGATGGGCAATAGTTGCTGTTGTAATTGCTGCTTTTATTTTCGGGATCCATATTGTTCTGAATCTACTCGATCCTTACAGTGTATTCGGACGCATAGCCACGAATATTTTTAAACCGGTTTATTTAACGGGCAATAATTTAATTGCTGCAGTGGGTAATCACTACAATAATTATCGGTTTTATCAAGCTGATATTTTTATTGCGAGTGTAAGTTCTTTAGTAATAGCTGCAGTCAGTTTTGCAGTAATTATATTTCTCTCTTATCGATACGGACGTTTATATTGTAATACCATTTGCCCGGTTGGAACAATACTAGGTTTTATTGCCAAATTCTCTTTCTTTAAGATCAAGATCGGAGGAAAAGGTTGTAATAGCTGTGGTCTTTGCGAAATGAAATGTAAATCATCCTGCATTGATGCCAAAACAAAGGAGATCGATTATAGCCGTTGTGTTACATGCTTTAATTGTATGGAAGTATGTAAGAAAGATGCGCTTTCGTATCAATTCTTACCATTGTCTTCAGGAAAGAAATCCGAAACCGGAGCTCAGGGTGAAGTTATTGATGAAACAAAACGAAAATTTATTTCCGCATCAGTTTTGCTCGGGGTTACCACGCTTCAAAATGTTTTTGGACGAAAGGGGAAAGATTCAACTGATAATATTAAAGAGATATTCACTTCACATAATGTTGCCTTTAAAAAAATTCATCCCATTACGCCTCCGGGTTCTGTTGATGTGAAACGATTTAATGATTCCTGTACGGCCTGCCAGCTTTGTGTGAACAAATGTCCTTCACAAGTGCTGCAGCCCACTTTTACTGAATATGGAATTATCGGCATGCTGCAACCTGCTTTGAGTTTTAAACATGGTTATTGTAATTATCATTGTACCGTATGTTCTGAGATCTGTCCAACAAAAGCGATCGTTGAAATATCAAAAAAAGAAAAGAATACTTTACAAATAGGGCAGGTAAAATTCATAAAAGAAAATTGTGTAGTGGTAACTGACGGTACCAATTGCGGGGCTTGTTCGGAACACTGTCCAACACAGGCAGTGAGTATGCAACCCTATAAAGGCGATCTGAATATTCCTACGATCATTAATGAACTATGTGTAGGCTGTGGGGGCTGTGAGTATATCTGTCCGGTACGTCCTTACAGAGCCATTTATGTAGAAGGTAATCCCATACACTTACAGGCTAAAGTGACAGAAGAAAAGGAAAATAAAAAAATAAAAGTGGATGATTTTGGTTTTTAAGATCGATAGAATCTGCTTTGTTTGTGATAGCATTTTAATTCAGGAATCATTTCCCTTATACATAGTTTAGTTGATCTGAATGTTTTATAAACTGAAAGTTTATGGAAACATTTTATTTGCCGGTTAACAATACCTTTAGTGTATAAAGCTTCAAATCTTCCGTATTGATGTATCATTTAAACATAAACTAATGGGATCCTCCAGACGTAATTTCTTATCAACTGCATTGTTGGGTGGTATGGGTACTATATTGCCATCTTCGGGCAGGGCTTCAGCAAAAAAGTTTCAAAGCATCAACCCAAATTATGCGAAGTTGGATAAAGTGATGAATGATCCTGTGTTTAAAAAAGAATTATTTAATACACCCGTTATTATTGATACACTGGAATTACTAAGATACAAGGACAATTTTTTATGCCGGGTCCGTTCAAAAGATGGCGCAGAAGGATTTTCATTTGGTCAAAATGATCAGCTAAGATCCTTGTACCCCATTTTCGTGAACAGGATGCAGCAATTCTTTATAGGAAAAGATGCGCGTGACCTGGAATCTTTATTGGAAGAAGTATATGTGTATGAAAGCAATTATAAACTGCAGGGCATTGCAATTTGGGTACCCATGGCTACCATTGAATTTGCCATTCTCGATATGTTGGGCCGCATGATCAATAAGCCCATGGGAGCTTTGATAGGAACAGTTCAAAGAAATAAAATATCAGTTTATCAGGCCAACAGCGAACGTTATATCTCTCCGGAATTAACTATCGAACATCTTCAAAAAGAAGTAGATAAAACAAAAGCAAAAGCGATCAAATTTAAACTGGGCGGACGAATGAATCATCCGGAAACGCCTGAAGGAAGAAGCGAGAAATTGATCCCCTTGGTTAGAAAGACCTTTGGCGATAAAATGGTGATCAGTGCCGATGCCAACGGTTCGTATGATGTAAAAGAAGCGATCAGGATCGGGAAAATAATGGAGCAATATCAATATGCATTTTTTGAAGAACCTGTTCCCTTTGATTGGTATGAAGAAACAAAACAAGTGGCCGATGCAATTCATATTCCGGTTGCAGGGGGAGAACAGGAACCAAGTCTGCACAATTTCAGATGGCTGTTGGCAAATGATGGTCTGCAGATCGTTCAGGCCGATATGTTTTATTTTGGCGGAATGATCCGCTCGATGAAAGTTGCACACATGGCAGAAGCAATGGGCAGACTTCATATTCCGCATGTCTCCAGCATTGGATATATTTATATGATGCACTTTATTTCTGCCATACCCAATGCAGGTCCCTATCATGAATACAAATCCTTTAATCTTGATTTTCCATTTGAATGTAAAACATCATCATTGATTCCTGAAGACGGTATTGTTACGGTGCCGACAGGAGCGGGATTGGGAATTGATATTGATCCTGATTTTATTAAGAAGCACAGTAGTATAAAAGCGTAAATAATTAAAACTGCCTTACATGAATTATTCAAAACTAATGAAGAGCATAACAATTCTTTTCTTGTTTTCATTTTATTGCCTGTCAGGTAAAACACAGCAAGATCTTTCCGATGCTGAAAAGGGTTGGGCAGCAGAAAAAAATATTTTAAATGCCATCAAATTGCCTGTATTCAGGGATAAAGATTATTCTATCATTCAATTCGGAGCTAAAGCCGACGGCATTACGGATTGTACGGAGGCATTTAAAAAAGCCATTGAGGTTTGTAATCAGGCAGGCGGCGGAAGAGTTGTTGTACCCGAAGGTATATTCCTTACCGGTGCCATTCATCTTAAGACGAATGTGAACCTTTATATTTCAGAGAAAGCCACCATCAAATTTTCAACTGATCCTAATCAATACCTTCCTGTTGTGTTTACCCGTTTTGAAGGTGTAGAATGTTATAATTATTCGGCATTGATCTATGCAAACGGTCAGGAAAATATTGCCATTACGGGAAAAGGAATATTAGACGGTCAGGCCGATAAAAGCAATTGGTGGAAATGGAAGGGCAAAAAAGATCCGACTGGTAAAGACACAACAAATAGTGTAGTGGAGCTGAATAAAATGGGGGATGATGGGGTGCCTGTTTCACAAAGAATATTTGGTGCCGGTCATTTTATGCGTCCCAATTTTATACAATTGGTAAACTGTAAAAATGTTTTGATCGATGGTCTCACCATTCTTCATTCTCCGATGTGGGAGATCCATCCGTTACTGTCTGAAAATATTACTGTTCAAAATGTAAAAATTAATAGCCTGGGGCCAAATAATGATGGTTGTGATCCTGAATGCTGCAAGAATGTATTGATCAAAAATTGTGACTTCCGTACAGGCGATGATTGTATCGCAATTAAATCGGGCCGCAACAATGATGGTCGCAGGGTAAATGTGCTGAGTGAAAATATCATCATTCAGGATTGCAGAATGAATGATGGTCATGGGGGTGTGGTGATAGGAAGCGAGATATCAGGATCAGTTCGAAATGTGTATGCAGAAAATTGTGTGATGGACAGTCCGAACCTTGACAGGGTTTTGCGAATTAAAACAAATTCTCTTCGTGGCGGTATTGTCGAAAATGTGTTCATGAGAAATATAAAAGTTGGACAGGTTAAAGAAGCCGTTATTCTTGTTTCATTCAACTATCAGGAAGGAGATAAGGGTTTATTTACTCCGGTTGTAAGAAATATATATGTATCAAACATTATAAGCGAAATGAGTAACTATGGTTTGTTTTTGGATGCGTATGCCAGAAGCCCGGTAACAAACCTGGTAGTTGAGAATTGCAGATTTAATGCTGTTAAGAATGATAACCTGCTCAATTTTGTAAAGGATCTTTCTTTTAAAGAGTTCTATATAAATGGAAAGTTGGTTACAACAAATTAATAGGCTATACAGGATTACTTTTTTAGAAAAGATCTTATATAAGAACCGGATTCTTTCTGCTTGCCGGTTTAATTCGCAAATAGATCAGTTTCTCAATAGGACCCATTTTATTTAAAAGTTATCACATCAATAAATTCAGGCATCAGTTATTTTATATACTGAACATTACTTTCAGAAAAAAAATGAAATTGTTTTTTTGTAAAATCATGTTGTTAATTATATTTATAATATCTTTAATTAGTAATTAGAGAAAATTACTGTTATCCCCTCCTATTCAAAGCCGGATCCCATACACCCCCATGTATAGAAATAGTGTTTGTTTTAAGATACAGCGTATTTAAAAAAATAAAACACTGTTTGATATTTGATCTATCCTATATCCTGTTGAAATGCTATGGTAAACGCATTTTTAAAAATGCGGACCATTCTGGAAAACCCTATGTGTGAATATTAATGAATTAAAATGGATAACTCTGTTAAGCAACGCGGCACAGTTAACTATGCGGCAACTTCTATTGAATATGCTTTCAATGCTGCAAGAATAAAGAATGAAAAAAAGACTGACCTCCATAATATTTTTAAAGATGATGACTCTTCCGTTTTTTTTGAAAAACTATTTCTGAGAATAGAGAACCAACTTTTTTTAGGCCCCGCCATTCTCGCTTTTATATTCATTTTCTTTAGAGATGACAATTATTGTAAGGTCTATCTATTTGATCATTATTTTATCATATCACATTTTGATGCCGGCCTGTTTTGGTGCAGCTGTCTATCTCCGATATTTTTAGTGCATTATACATTGCGTAAAACAAAGCAACGAAATGCTGTTGTAGCCTGGGTACATATTTTATTGACTTTAGCGATCGTGTTCGCATTTCCTTATGTGTATTACCAAACACCATTTTTGGTAGAAGACCTGAGGCTGGAATTTTCGCCAACTCCTTTATATGAAATATGGCATAGTAAAATAAATCTTGCCAATAATTTGTGGAAATTATTGCTATCCATACAAATAGTTTTTATGGTGTATGCTTTATTCGAATTATCATTTGAAAGGGAAGACAGAAGATCAGTTAGCAGTTAACAATGATCCCATTACACGCTATTTATGCAATAGCTCAGCTCTTCTTATAAAAGCTGGAAAAAAGTAAGCAGTGTAATTAAAATAGCAAGTATCAGAAAAATAAGAGTGATCAGTTTTTCCTTTCTAATGCTTCTTTTTAACCAGAGCAAAGAAAATAGTATTGCAAAAACAGAACAGATCAGCGTAGAGTAAGTAATGGTCCAGATATTTCTGATAGGGGCAGGAAAGAATTTTATAAACTCAACAACAGGATCTTTTTGCATAGATCCATGAGAAGCTACAAATGCCCAGATAATCTGCGTATACAAAAGGAATGCCATTAGAATAATTGCTATTGCTCTTACTATTGGTTTTGATTTCATAAGCCTTGATTTATCTGCATATTGAACTATTGAAACATCATCGATCAAGTAGGTGATACATCATGTACTCGTCAGCATGTATTGTATTGAATGTTAAATTAAACCAACTTTTTTAATCTTTAATACAATTCTGAACCTCAATTCCGGCAACTTAAGAAATGGGACTATGGACCTTTCGGTAATATCAGAGGAATGTTCTTGGTCATAGCTTTCAACCACTCATAATACTATTTTACCGAAACAACTATTACAAACCATCTAAGAATATCTAATGTTAACTTCATTTCATCAATTCAATTGAAATACTTAAACTTCTTGTCATGGAAAATCGTTCATTTGATGATAATAGAGACCCCAATTCAAATCTATATTCACTGATCAAATCTTACTTGCTCTATCGTTCTGCTAGAAAAATCATTATAATAGCACTGGTTTTCGGTTTTATTATAATCATGACATTGATCGGTGTTTTAAGTAAATAACTGCTACAGTATAAGCTTATAGAGGCTGTTTTAAAAACAATTTCTTGGGCTTGATGATTGTCTGATTTGAACAATCAGCCACTCAAAATAAATAAGAGAAGGACTCTAAAATTCACAATGAAACTTGCTGTTTTTATGGTTTTGCTGCTGTATTTTAGCTTAACCATCCAAATAGACCATGAATCCTTCAGTAGATTTTTATTTCAAGAAAGAGAGTAAGTCTGCCGGAAAATGGCAGGCCGAAGTGAAGAAACTGAGAACGATCGTTCTCGACTGTAACCTCAACGAAGAATTGAAATGGGGTTGTCCTTGTTATACTTTTCAGAAAGCCAATATTGTTTTGATCCATGTATTCAAAGAATACTGTGCGCTTTTGTTTTTCAAGGGAGCATTGTTGCAGGATGCAGAGGGCATCTTGATCAGGCAAACGGAGAATGTACAGTCGCCTCGTCAGATCCGTTTCACCAATGTTCGGGAAATAGCGGAATTGACAGCAACCATCAAAGCTTATATCTATGAAGCTATCGAAGTAGAAAAAGCCGGTTTAAAAGTCGAGCTTAAAAAGAATACTGAACTCGTATTTCCGGAAGAGTTTAAAAAGATCTTACAAAAAAATACTGCTTTGAAAACAGCTTTTACTGCACTAACACCGGGTAGGCAAAGAGGCTATAATCTTTATTTTACTGCAGCCAAACAATCACAGACCAGAACGGCAAGAATAGAAAAATGCTTGCCGCAAATTCTTCAGGGAAAAGGATTGAATGATCTGTAGAATTACTAAAGAGATTTATTAATAATTAGGATTCTTCATTTGGCAAAACCTGTTGGTAAAAAAAACCAACAGGGGCAAATGACGTCTATGATGTCATGCTGAGGCTCTCGAAGCATGATGAACAAGAAGATTTCATTAATCGAATTCACCCTTCGAGTGCAGGGTTGACAGCAAGTAAATATTCTGCCTTTGTTGGTGTTTTTCAACAACAATGGCAACAAGCATAAAAGAATTAAGTTGTTTTATTATGCGCTTACATAAGTAAAAATTATATTTAATCCTAATTTTTTAACCTTTAACCAAAACCTAACAATTATGAAATCACTGTTCGTGGTGTTACTGGCTGTAAGTCTTATTGCCTGTAACAGTACCCAAACTCGAAAGAACACCGACATTATTCAGCAAAATTTAAAAGGGAAAATTCAGACGCTTGAAGAGAGAACAACAAACTTCGACAGCACAGGAAAAGCAAAAGCAGATTCTACTGTCAATACTTCCGGTTTTAATGCAGATGGCTATATTACCACCTACACAGTAAAAGACTCTTCAGGAAAAATAACGCTCAGTCAAACGATCTCACATAATGCAGACGGATCAACCAGCGAAGTGAAAAATACCAAAGACGGTAAACAAACTTTTCGCGTTACGATCGATGTTGATAAGAACGGAAATTATACCGCCGCCAAAACATACGACTCAACAGATAAACAGGATAGTTATTACACCGACTTTAAAACAAATGAATATGGTATTACCTATGTTGGCAAACAACATTTCATGAACGGCAAGATCAAAAGCACTTTCGATATGAAATACGAAGGGCCAAATTTTGTTGGGGGAATAGCTACTGATAGTACCGGTAAACCTTCCTATCAGGGAACAGTTAAACTGAATGAGAAGGGTGATGCCATAGAAGAACATTATACTACCCATGAAAAGGATAGCACTATCAGCAAAAATTTGATGTACAAGTACGATAGCTACGATGATAAGGGCAACTGGACCCAACGTACCACTACAGATGATAAAGGCAAACAAACCGTTATCGTAAAAAGAATATTCTCTTATTTTAAAGATTAGAAAGAATTTTTTCTTTTCACTATGCGTAAACATCTTTTGGATGTTTACGCATTTTTTATTTGCCGGATCTATGCATCAACTTCCGCAGGGCGTCTATGGATTCTTTAATAAAAATCAGACTTAGCCTGATGCATATAATTGATCCGGAAAGCGCTACGCTAACTCACTGGATAGCGGGTATACATAATTTTGTTATGTATTGGTAAATTATGTATGTTTGAATCATGAATAAGTCAACTTTATACAAAGGTTGTTTGGAACCCATCATCATGCGCTTATTAAAAGATAACGGAAGAATGTATGGTTACCAGATAACACAAATGGTAAAAGAAATCACCAAAGGCGAATTGCAAATTACAGAGGGAGCATTATATCCTCTGCTGCATAGGTTAGAAGAACAGGGTGTTGTAGAAACCGAAATGGAAAACATTGGCAATCGTATCCGCAAATATTACACATTGACAAAAGCAGGTAAAAAACAAACTTCTGTTGCAATGGATGAATTAAAAATGTTCATGCAAAGTTTAAACCTGATCGTTAATCCAAAACTGGCCTAGCATGTTGAAGCAGGAACAAATAAATGCGATCACAACTTATTGCGAAAGCAAGGGAGTAGAGTATTATGATGTACAATTAGAATTGGTAGATCATATTGCCGATAGTATTGAGCATTTCCGGGAAGCTGATCCGGCCTTGAGTTTCAGCGATACCCATGCTAATATCTGGAGTTATGATACAGTTCTGGAAAATTATAAAGGGCGAAACCGTGCCCCAGTTGATCTGTGTTTTATAGAAAATAAAGCAGTTGTAACAGGGTACTTGAAAAATACATCAAACAAAAATTCTGAACTTAAGCCCGGAGACATCATTAACAGTATCAATGGGAAAACTGTAAATAACATTATTAAAGAAAAACTACCCTATACACCTGCTTCAAACTACCCCACACAATTAAGAGATATTGCAAAAGTATTATTGCGCACAAATGATACGACATTGAAAGTAGAATATATGCGAAATGGACAATCGCATATAACTGAAATAGCCTGTCTTCCAGCAGGAACTGTTACAGCATATACTAAAACAGCAAAAGACAGTTGCTTTATACTTTTAAGTCCCGGTATCGGATACCTGTACCCCGGTAATTTCAAAAATGCATATCTACCGTGGTTAATTCCACAAATAGCACAAACAAGAGGGCTTATTATCGATTTGCGTTGTTATCCATCAGATTTTATGGTATTTACTGTGGGGAACTATATTAATTCAGTTACACAAACATTTGTAAAAGCTTCAGTTGGCAATATTCAGACTCCTGGGTTATTTACCTACACAATGCCATTGACAATAGGCGGCGGATATATGAATACAGGAAGTTACACAGGCAAAATTGTAGTGCTGATAAATGAAACCACGCTGAGTCAGGCGGAATATACAACTATGGCATTCCGCGCTTCTGCAAATACAATCGTTATTGGAAGCACTACTGCGGGAGCTGATGGAAATGTTTCGTCTTTCTTTTTACCCGGTGGTATCAGTACAGCGATCAGCGGCCTTGGTATTTTCTATCCCGATGGAAAGGAAACACAACGTGTAGGAATTATCCCTGATATTGTTGTAAAGCCAACAATTAAAGGAATAGCAGAACAGAGGGATGAATTAGTAGAAAAAGCAATAGAGATTATTAACAAGAAATAAAAGGGAATTTATAACAACTCTTAATTGTCTTATACAAACACCCATTGTTTGAGAATTACCTTTTGTACTATACAAGGGTATAATAATGAGTAATTAAATTATAGCAAGGAGTTTATGATATATTTTCTTCCATAATCTCCCCAATCACTAATCGCTCTTTGGAGAGTGATTTGTAAATTTTTATAGTCGATCTTTTTCATTTTGCCGCCGGGGCTAACAATCTTTTCCGGTTTGGGCTCTGTTAATTCCAATTTTGTAGCAAACAATGTCATGTTACTTCTTGGGATGGCTATGCCCAATATCATTCCGGGAAGATTACAATAAGATAAAGGGCCTCCGCTAACAGAAATCTGGTCAGTATAAAATGCAATGACATAAACCGAATCTAAAATTTTACCAACCGCTTTTCTGCATTCAAATCCGGCAATCTCCCGGGTATCAGTTGTGATACGCCAATCTATTTGCCTGATAGAATCATTCAATAAAAATGTTTCATCAAAAATGTGCTGTTTCTTAGAAAATATTTGTTTTTGTAAATCTGTATAAATAATATCGTCAACACTTTTGTCATCACTAAAGAAGGGAATTTTTTCATCAGAATCCCTGGCCTTTTCATACAGTGTTTTATCATCTTTAAAATATAAATTGAAATAGGTTGTTCTGAATTGGGGGATCTTATCTTTAAAATTTTCCAGCCAGGATTCGCCTTCAATGATCTTATGCAGATTTTCCTTTTTCTCAAATTCAATTTTCCCGGCAACAACAAATATTTGCTGTGCCTGGACTTGCATGAGAAATGCCAATAAGATAATTGTGGTATAAAATATTTTAATCTTCATCGCCATTTGTTTTTCGGTTTTTAGAAAATTTCCATTTAAGAGTAACCAGCGCATATCGTTGAACTCTTGTGTAACTGTTTTCAGTAATAAAATTGCTGCTGATATTTCTGTTGAATCCAATGTTTTGATTCAAAATATCATTTACAGAGACAGCTAGCCACAGATCTTTTTTCTTCATTAACTTCCTTTCTACTGATGCGTCCCAAACAATGGCATTGTTATTATTGTCTGTGGGCGTAAGTTTTTCACGAAAATTGGCTTCTATGTTCGAGTTGATATTCCAGCCTTTTGTAAACTTGTAAGAGAACTGATTGTAGATCTGCTGAGACCAATAATCCGTTTTTGCAGTTGTATTGATAGTAGAAGAAGAATGGCTGAATGTGGGTGTATAACTAAGACCAAAGTCAAGCTTTTTTTCAATGTATTTATTGATCCTGAAAGTAAAACCTAAGTTGTAACTATTGGTTGTATTGGCCAATCCGTTAATGAAATTATTATTTCTGTTACCACTAAAGTTTGGGCCGACAGAAACATCTAGTTTAAGCGGTTTAATTTTTTTTGAATAACTAAATCCCATATAGTAAGAATAATTGCCATCAACATTAACTGTTTGATAAATTCTTCTACCTAAACTATCAATTACATCACGATTACTAAAGCCATTTTGAGTCAATGAAAAACTACCATACCCCCAAATATCTCTATTTGTCAATACTTTAAAACTTCCAAAATTGAGATAAAGACTATGCCTAAAGGAAGGCTTCAGGTTTGGGTTCCCAATAATAATGTTTAAAGGGTCATTGTTATTTGCAATGGGCTGTATTTGGCTTAGAGAAGGTTGGTTTGTACTTCCATTATAGTTGAAATAAATATTTTCTCCACTTGAAAGCTTCCATCTCAAATTAGCAGAAGGGAAGAAGTTGGTAAAACTTCTCTGAAAAGAAGAGTCTTTATATAAATTATTTTCTTTCATTACCAGATCCTGAAGACCAAGCCCTAGTTTGGCAGTAATTTTTTTAGAAGCATAATTAAATACAAAACCTGCCCTGTTTGAAATATTAGCGAATTTGAAGTGATTACTATATAACAGGTTCAATGAATCATAATTGCCGTTTTTCTTATCATAAGATTTTGTATCCTGTTCGCTATTATTGTTGTTGTATGTGTAATTAAGATTTAGTGACGTTTTTTTTGATAATGGCTCTGTATAGCTGATCAACCCGGCTATAACAGAAGATGAACTGACATTTGTTTTTCGCTGATCAATAATAGAAGTACTGTTTATATTGCCATTTGTATAAAAATCGGTCTCGTTATACAAAAAACCAACGCTGTTGTTATTAAATGTATTGTAGCTTCCATTGATGGTTAACAGTCTGGTACCTGCTTTATTTAGTTTCCTTTTATAAAAGAGATCTGCTTTTTGGTTATTGTTATCACCTGATGAATTATTTGTTCTTGCATTTGCATTTACTTTCTGATGCTCGCTGGTAAGATATTCACTGTTATAATTACTCTGCGAACTTGTATGACCCCAATTAGCCTTTGCGTTAACGATGATTGAGTTTACAGAATCCAGGTTGAATTCATTTTTAGTATTGATGGAATGCAGCCATTTAGAGGTTTTAAAATGATTCGTTTGGTTGTTATAATACACACTATCAGGCAAAATGTAAGTGGTGTTTGTGGTAGCATCACCAATTGTATTTTGATGTTTAAAACTGTAATTATTAACTGTATTGCTTTTGTATTTTCCAAACTTATCATTCAGCATCGCAGCTGCTACTAAATTTTCGGGAATACCCTGTAAATTATAATTGTCAAAGCCATCACCTTCCCAACTCATGCTTACGCCACCTCCATCCTGTATTGTGGTAGTGATTGCACCATAATCCTGCATTTCATTCCAATTCATATCATTCCTTCCGGTTCTGTCTGTTGTGATATAGGCCCCTGCTTTTAGTTTACTGGTGAACCTATTGAATGTTGCTTTGCCCTGATAATATTTATTAAAGTCAGAACCGGCTTCTATTTTCCCGAAATATCCTTTCTTCGCTTCTTCTTTTAAAACAAGGTTTAATGTTTTTTGTTTTTGCCCATCATCAATTCCGGTTAACGCAGCCTGGTCACTCTTTTTATCATACATCTGCACTTTAGCAACATCTTTGGCATTTAAGTTTTGTGTGGCCATTGTTGGATCATCACCAAAAAACTCGTCTCCGTCTACCAAGACTTTTTCGATCTTTTGACCCTGAGCAGTTATTTCACCCTTACTGTTTACCGTAAAGCCGGGAAATTTTTTAATTAAGTCCTCAACTGTAGCACCGGGTCTTACTTTAAAACTATCGGCAATAATTTCAAGTGTATCACCTTTGAATCTTACAGGAGCGATCGTTTGGCGAACAATCACTTCTTCTAATAATTTAGCTTTTGTAATTAATGCAAGCTGATCAAGTTGAAGATAGTTTGAATCTGAAATGCTTACTTCATCCATAAAGTCTGCGTAACCCGGGTATGTTAGCATTAATACATAAGTACCTGCTTTCAGGTTGTTCAATTGAAACTTCCCGGTTTTATCTGTTTTGGTGTATTTATATAAAACAGAATCTTTTTTGTATAGAAGCAGTACTGAAGCATTTTTAAGTTGCTGCTTGTTTAAGGTATCGTTGATGGTCCCTTTGATGCCGGCTTTCTGAGAGAATGAATAACTGAATGAAAGAAGCAGCAAAAAGAGAAAAAAGAGAAATTTTTTCATGAATTAGAATTAGAGGTATAAGAACTTCGAATCTGATTGCTTGATAATGATGCCGGAAAAATATGTATACTAATTCTATAAATAGACTAGATCATTATCTTGCTTATGTTGAGTTATTCTTAATTTATTCCTGTAATAAATACCGCTGTCTTCAAAAGGGGTTTTCATAAATGTCAGTTTAGTAGTTAATATTCTTAAAGAGGAAGAATAATCATTAAATCTAATACTAATCGTATAAGATTTAATATTGATGGTATGGGAAAAACCCCGAGGATTAGTTAATTAACAAATCATTTTAAGTTTTCATTTCAAGAAGGTTTCAATACAGTATAGTTTAATGCTGTTTGCGAAAAATGCCTTTCATAATAATGAGCGTTTTTTTTATTAGACTTTATTTTTTCTTTTATATAAGATTTCGATAAGAATAATTTTGCATTTGATATTCTAATTTTAGTGTGTAAACATTATGGATTAGTTAGGGGTTTAGGATCCCCAAATGGTGCTTATATAACACTGATTGAAAATTGATGCACGTTTTGATCAATCAGGTATGAAGTATGAATTAGACATACTCTAAAAATTAATTGAAACCACCCTCAACCCTCTAGCCTTGCAGGGAAAACATCCTGTTGCCGATACCTGAACGTCACTGTAAATGATAATGACAAAGTTTTTATCTCGATGCGCCCGAGAAAGAGCTTTGAATTCTTTGGGTCGAACCTCCTCCCAATAAAGCATGATACGAAAGATGTTTCGGTTACAAGACAAATTGACAAAAATTCCGCATACAAAGCAAAATTCACCCTTGATTATATAAGAATTGTATAAGGCTTATATATGGCTTATGTTAGGCTTATATAAGGCTTATGCGCCAAATTGTCTTATATGTCTCTTGTACTGAAAACCAGTACAGGTTAAATGATATTCATGATATCCTGGCTATCTGTAGAATTCAACAAACTCTTGTCCCTATTCTTATCAGAAGCACTCTAATAATTTTCATTAAATCGCTGTCAATATCCTTATAAAATAGCTTAATTTTATATGCAAGTAATTTAGTTCTATGGCTTTCACCAGGTCAATATTGAAACTTCATCTGCAATATCGACTACTTATTTCCGAGATGAATTCTGATATTACTATACTCCGCATTCTTGAGGATTATCTGAAAGAAATTCTATTGAAAAAAAGCGAATCGGGAATAGCAAGAAATGTAAAATATTTTAAGAATAATTTCGCGCAATTCAGAAAAGAGAATGAAGATCTAAGAGATAAAATGCATCTGAAGAAAATGAAACTATTTGCATTATTAAAAGAAAAGAAAGTACTTGATCTGAAAACATATAGATCAGACAATCATCAGATGATCTTGAAGCAATTTAAAAAGTACCACAAAAATTTTGATAAAATTAAAAATGAATTCTCACGCTTTGTAGAGAAAAGAGCGTGATCGACTAACTAATAAAAGGAAAAATGAAATACTTCAAATCAATCGGCTTGTGTTTAGCACTTATTGTTTGTTCAGCACAATTTGCATTCTCACAGTACTCATCCCGTTTCAGTTTTAATAAATTTATTGAAAATGGTGACACATTACAGTACAGGCAATTGTATCCTGATGCAAATAAATTGCAAAAATATCCGCTGATCATTTTTCTGCATGGCTCCGGCGAACGGGGCAGTGATAATGAAGCGCAATTGAAATGGGGTGTGATGGATTTTGCAACCGACCAGAATATGATATTGCATCCTGCTATTGTGATTGCGCCGCAATGCCCTGAAAAAATGCAATGGTCAAATTTTGCCAGAGCAAATATGGTATTGGATCCAACTGCTTCTAAATCGATGAAACTCTTGATCAGTTTGATCCATCAGGCTGTAAAAACATTACCTGTTGATTCAAATCGTATCTATATCACTGGTCTTTCCATGGGAGGTTACGGAACCTATGATGCCATTGAACGATATCCTGATTTATTTGCCGCAGCAGTTCCTGTTTGCGGTGCGGGTGATACTTCCAAAGCAAAAACAATTGCGCATATACCCATCTGGATCTTTCACGGAGCAGAAGATCCCAGCGTTAATCCTAAATATTCTTTAGATATGCTGCTGGCATTAACCAATGCAGGGGCTCATCCTGGGTTTACACAATATCCTTCTGTTGGACATTTCTCCTGGCTGGGTGCTTATAGCGATGCTATGATGATAGAGTGGTTATTTAAACAGCATAAATAAAAGCTGTCAGGAATAAAATTTTATAAAGAGGTAACCGGGGTAAAGTGTTTTACACATCCCCCTCTCTAAACGACAGTTCGATCCGTTCAACCGTACTCTCTACTTTTCTGCAATTGACACCTGCTTTATCGAGCATCATTTTAGAAGCAATGAAACTGTCGGTGGCATGGTATTTATCGGATAAATACACCACTTCATTTATTCCTGCTTGAATAATAGCTTTGGCACATTCATTGCAAGGAAATAATGCGGTATATATACGGCAACCATGCAGGTCCATGCCAATATTATTTAAAATGGCATTCAGTTCGGCATGGCAAACAAAGGGATATTTGGTGTCTAAGAATTCGCCTTTCTTGCCCCAGGGAAAATCATTGTCGTCACAGCCTGTGGGCAATCCGTTATAACCGGCACCAACGATCTTGTTCTTGGCATTCACGATACAGGCACCTACTTGTGTATTAGGGTCTTTGCTGCGTTTGGCGGAGAGTAGGGCAATGCCCATAAAGTATTCGTCCCAGTTAATATAATTATCTCGTTTCGTGGTTTGCATATGCAATGTTTATAAATTTCAGATGAAAGATATTACAATATTAAAGTTCATACAATAAAATATTCGGTGAACGAAACTTACAAATAATGTTTATATTTTTTATCATATGAATTTATTATTTTAATTTACAATTTAATATCCGATACTGTTATGAGAACGAAACCCCTTTTACCCTTACTTATTCTTTTCTTGTTCACCTGTATGAAAGCGGGCGCTCAGCTGGATTCTATTTTGCAAAAAGCGAAATTGAAACTCACCACCGAGCAAATATTTGTACATACCGATAAAGCTTCTTATGTAGCAGGTGAAACCATCTGGTTGAAAGCCTATATTATGAACGAAGATTATCCCAGCACCAAGAACAGCAGTATCCTGATGCAGCTGATCGATCAAGATTCAACTGTGATCGTAGAAAAGTTCTATCCAATTATGTCGGGGATCGCATCGGGTAATATTGGATTGCCGGTTAATTTACCCGAAGGAAGATATTTTTTAAGAACCTTATCTGATGCAGTTGCCGATCATAAAATGAACAGAGATCTTGTTATGCCCCTTCTCATTTATAATCCTTCATCCGCCTTAAAAATAACGGCATCTTCTTTTGCATATACTTCCGAAATAAAAACACAGTTCAAGCATCCGGATGCATTGATCGACGGGTTGATGAATCAGGTATTTATTTCAGTGAAAGATCAGTATCAGCAACCGATCGAAACAAAGGGCAATCTGGTCAACAGTAATGGTGACAGTTTATATGCTTTTCAAACAGATACATATGGTAATGCTGAACTGAGATTCTTGCCCCATGATTCTCTGCAATATTTCATTCAAATAAAAGACCAGCCCAAAACAGCAATTGATATGGCCATTCAGCAAAACGGAACGCTGATGAATATTGAGGCAGATAAAACCAATTATTATATTACCATCAGTTCAAATAGTAACAGTAAACAAAACAAATTTAGATTGATCGCCCTATCTGATTTTCATTTGTTGTTCGACAATAAGATCAGTTTGAAGAATAACGAAAGGAAGATCGCTATTCCTTTATCTTCTTTGCCTGCAGGAATATTCAAGATCGTATTACTGGATGAAAATGATAAATTGATTGGTGAGCGAAATCTATTTTCGAATAATAAAGGGGGCATCATTCCTGTTGATCAAAACAGTATTCATGTATCGAAAACAGAGGAAGGGGAGAGTAAGATCAGTTTTCAGATAAAAGACAGTTCTGATGCAACATTCAGCATGGGGGGGAGCAATAAGGATCTTGAACTGAAAGATGTTTATCAACCCGATAATATTGTAAACAGATTTTTACTGACTGCATATCTGCGTTCGTATAATCCTTTGTTCAGCGGGATCATAACTGATTTGGAAACGGCAGATATATTTTCGATCAATAGGATACTAGCTACAGAAACATTGTTGAAACCTTCCTGGAATGAAATAGTTACTGCCGGGCAACATGCAGCAATAGTGGAAAAGGATTCGGCAGATTATATTAAATTCAATGGAACGGTAAAACTCACCAGCAACAAGTCCTTTCCTAAAGACCCGGAACTGAACCTGATCTTTCAGAGTATGGATTCTTATAAAACATATATGAATGTTCCGGTAACGGTTAGCGGAAATACGGGAAAGTTTACCATTAGTGGTCTGATATTTTATGATATGGTGACCGTATTCTATAAATTGAACAGTAAAAAATTTATACCTGTACAACTGGATGTTTCCTTAGATGATATAAAAAAGCCATTTGCAGCAAGTGCCGGCCGATATGATTTTTTAAGGAATTATCCCGGACAAGTTCTGTCAAAACTAACGAACCCGGCCAATGAGCTAGTGCAAAGAAATATTTATAAGAATATCATCAACAGCGATTCATTTGTAACTGATCTTCCCAATGTTACCGTAACAACGGTGAAATCATTCAGACAAAAGACCCTGGATGTGAATAGTAAATACACATCCCCATTATTCAGCAGGGATGCAAATCAAACCTATGATCTTGTGAGCGAACCCTATGCTTCCACCACCATTTCTGTGGGCAAGTATCTGGAAATGTATGGCAGGCAGATGAAGGTTGTTCTGGATGCACAGGATCATAATAATGTTTCAGCTATTTATAAAATGCCGGTACTATGGTCACAGCAATTTTTCAACATCTTTATTGATGAAGGCAGGGCAGATGCGCAGGAATTAAATAACCTGTTCATTGAGAATGTGGCATTGATAAAAGTATTCGATAATTTTTTGTTGGGAGATGAAGGCGGACCGGCCATTGCTATCTACACCAAATATCCCAGCGATTATATGGTAAGAGATCAGACCACCATACAAAAAATAAAAATTGCGGGATATAGTTGGCCGATGTTCTTTGTAAACCCTGAAAAAGAGGATCTTAAAACGGTCAATAAGAAAAATTACCAAACAAGTTTTTACTGGAATCCTTTGCTTGTGTTGAATGCAGATAAAAAAGAGCTGACTGCAAGGTTTTATAATATCAACAAAGTGAATACTGCAAGATTGACGATACAGGGAATGAACAGCAGCGGTAAATTGTTTTATTTTAGTAAAACAGTGAATGCAGAATAAAGGATAGAACACTGATTAAACGGATTTTCACGGAACCCTTTCCAAGGAGTATTCGAAAAGAATTATACATCTATGCCGCATAGCGGCATCAAATCCGATATCATCCGTAATAACTGTGTCATCCGCGTTCCATTACTTCTAATCACATCCCTTCAAGATTGCATAGCAGAATAATTGCTTTTAATTCAAATGATATTAATACTCAGTTTTTCCTACATTTAATCTCTTACAATTCTTTATGAAGGAAAAACAGAAATTGAATCTCTTTAGTCTGACCATGATCGTGGTGAGTCTGGTGATCGGGATGGGCATTTTTAAAACCCCTGCTACCATTGCTGCCAAGTCAGGCACACCCACTATTTTCTTTGCTGCCTGGATTATTGGTGGTTTTGTTGCTATCTGTGGGGCATTGACCTATGCAGAGATCGGTCAGCGCTTACCCGTTGTGGGCGGTTACTATAAAATATTTTCATATTGCTATCATCCTTCTGTTGGGTTTACGGTGAATGTATTGATACTGGTAAGTAATGCGGCATCACTGGCCGTTGTTGCTTTAATAGGTGCGGATTATGTAAGTGATCTTTTATATGGCCGACCATCAGGCACATTTTTTAATGTGGCAGTTTCGGCAACTGCAGTGGCTTTATTCTATGGCGTGAATTTATTGGGATTGAAAACAAGCAGTCGTACACAAAACTTTTTAACGGTTGTTAAGATCGCTTTGATCTTATTATTGATCAGCACTTTTTTTACGGGTATCAATACAGAGCCACATGGTTATAATGAAGGAACGATCTATAAATATGACGGAAGCAATGCCGGATTATTATTGATCCTGAGTCTGGTGGCTGTATCCTTTACCTATGGCGGTTATCAGCAGACCATCAATTTTGGCGGTGAAATAAAATCTTCCGGCACCATGCAAAGAGGTGTGGTGATCGGTATTTTAATTGTATTGTTCTTATACCTCAGCATCAATTATACCTATGTAAAAGTGATCGGCTTTGATCAGATGAAAAACGCCAATGCCATAGGTGCATTATTATGCGAAGCCTGGTTTGGTAAAGCAGGTGCCAAGGTATTTGATCTCTGCATGGTATTAAGTGTATTGGCTTATGTGAATGTTATTTTATTGAGCAATCCGCGTGTGATGTTTGCGATGAGCGAAGAAAAATTATTACCTAAGATCTTTCAATACCGTCATCCCAAAACAGATGCACTGGTTCCGGGATTAACAGTCTATGCTTTGATGACGATCGCCGTAACCTTCTTCGGTAAAGGGGTTGACAATGTGTTAAGTTTCAGTATTTTTCTGGATTGTATCGGCATGAGTACTTCTGCCGCCACATTATTTATTCTGCGCAGCAGAAAACAGGGCGATGCAGCAGTTACAGGATCGATGAAAAAGATCGTGCCCTTTCTTACGGCCATATTTGTTATTTCTTATGGCTTTGTTGCTGCAGCAGTGGTGATCGATAATCCGAAAGCAGCGTTAACGGGGGTGAGTTTATTGTTGTTCTTTGTGCTGTTGTATTTTGTGGTGTATCATGGTAAACATGAAAAAATGCATTCATAAAAACAAACCCTATGTTCAATAAATTAAGAACGGTCATCTATCATGTAGATGATCTGCAGAATGCAAAAGCATGGTATTCGCAATTAACAGGGATCAAGCCGTATTTTGATGAAGTCTTTTATGTTGGATTCAATATCAATGGTTGTGAATTGGGACTGGATCCGGATACAACTAAGATCATTCAGGGAAATAATACTGTGGCTTACTGGAGTGTAGACAATATTCATGCTGCAGTTGAAAAAGCAGAAAGCATTGGTGCTTCTGTTGTATCAGCCATCCAGAATGTAGGTGGTACGATCGAAGTGGCAATTATTAAAGATCCTTTTGGAAATCATGTCGGCCTTATAACCGGCGCATAAAATATATACGATGGACATTTCTTATATACTCAATGAATACGCAGAAGACAGAGAGAATTATTATCGTGCTGTTTCTCCGCCTATAGTTCAAACATCCAATTTCGCTTTTGAAAAAGTGGATGATCTACGTAAAAGTTTTGAAGATGAATATTCAACCTGGCTATACAGCAGAGGTTTGAACCCGACTGTTGAGATCCTCCGCAAAAAATTAGCTGCATTGGATGCTGCAGAAGATTGTTTGGTATTCAATAGCGGAGCGGCAGCCATTTTTGCGGCCGTATTGGCCAATGTAAAAAGCGGAGATCACATTGTAAGTGTGAAAGGCGTATATACCTGGGCAAGAAAAATGTTTGAAAAGATATTACCGCGTTTCAGTGTTACACATACTTATATAGACGGAACGGATATTGAAAATTTTAGGAATGCCATACAGCCCAATACAGCGATCTTTTATTTAGAGTCGCCCAATAGTTGGACATTCGAACTGCAAGACATGAAAGCGGTAGCCGAATTGGCGAAGCAACATCAGATCATCACGATATGTGATAATAGTTTTTGTACACCCATTTATCAGCGACCCATTGAAATGGGAATTGATATGGTGCTTCAATCAGCCACAAAATATATTTCAGGTCATAGTGATACGGTTGCAGGTGTATTAACAGGCAGTAAAGCCATGATGGAAAAAATATTCAATAGCGAATACCTCAATATCGGTTCCGGCATTCAGCCTTTCAATGCATGGTTATTGATCCGTGGATTAAGAACACTGCCCGCACGTTTGGAAAGAATTACCAGAACAACAGGGGAAGTGATCGACTATTTAAAGAAACAGGAATTAGTGGAGGAAGTTATTTTTCCTTTTGATGAATCATTCCCCCAATACCAATTAGCAAAGACGCAAATGAGTGGTGCCTGTGGCTTATTGACCTTTGCAATAAAAGCTGACAATATAGATGCCATTGAAAAATTCTGCAATTCTCTCCGTCATATATTAATGGCAGTTAGCTGGGGAGGGCATGAGAGCCTGATCATTCCCGGCTGTGCAGGAATTAAAAGGGAAGCTTTTATTTCTAACTCACGCGAACATAGAATGTTGCGCTTATATGTGGGTTTGGAAGATGCAGATTATCTGATCTCAGATCTGGAACAGGCATTCAAAAGCATGAAATCTCTTTCATAAGCTTAAATGACGGTTAGACCTTTAAACTTTCCGCTTGTCGAAATTTTTAATGTGTGTGTACTATTCCACTATTTTTGTTGAATTATGAAACAGCTTTTCACCCTATCAGTAGTTTGTCTCTTTGCGATCAGTTCGCAGGCACAGGAAAAAGTAGATAAATGGGACCTTCGCAAGTGTGTAGACTATGCGATGAAGAATAATATATCGGTTAAGCAGGCTGATGTACAGGCAAGAATTGCAGCTTTGCAGTTGCAGCAGGCAAAATATTATCAGGCTCCTTCTGCTTCTTTTAGCACAGGATATGGACCGCAATTTGGCCGTTCTATTGATCCTACCACCAACCAATATACCACGGTGCCATTGATGCAACAAAATTATAGCCTCAGTGGTCAGGTGCAGGTATATAACTGGGGAAGGTTAAAAAATAACAGAGAATCATACAGTTTCAGCGCACAAGCCGCATTAAAGGATATTGAAAGAGCTGCGAACGATGTGGCGATCAATGTGGCTACTTATTATTTACAAGTACTGGCATCTAAAGAACAGATCACTGTAAGTGAAGTTCAGATTGCTCAAAGAAAAGCACAGCTGGAAATCACCAGAAAACAGGTGGCAGCAGGCTCATTACCTGAACTGAATTATATACAGATCGAAGCGCAATTAGCAACAGACAGTAGTACTTATATCAGTAATAAGTCAGCATTCGAGCAAAACGTTCTTTTTCTAAAAGCACTTTTGAATATCGATGCGGCTTTACCGTTTGAAGTGGATACTCCGGCAGTAGATAAGATCCCCATAGAAACTTTTGGCGAATTACAACCCGAAGTGGTGTATCAGCTAGCTCTGGGGAATCAGCCCTTGCAATTAGAAAATGAATTGAAAATTAAAGCTGCAGAAAGAAATGTAGCGGCAAACAAGGCTACCATGTATCCTTCTATAGGGGGTAGTTATTCTTTGGGAACAACCTATAATAATAAATCTATTGACTATGCAACGGGTAAAAAAACGCCTTACTTTACTCAATTGGATGATAACTTCCGGCAAAGTCTGGGTATTGGTTTATCGGTTCCCATCTTTAACAATGGTCAATACAGGGTTAATTACGAGCAATCAAAATTGACCTTACAGAATACAGTATTGCAGAAAGACCAGGCCAATCAAACATTAAAACAGAATATCTATACCTCCTATACGAATGCAGTAAATGCATTTGAAAAACTG